>NZ_MSTL01000021.1:0-279225 GCF_002752475.1 Serratia sp. OLAL2
CGAGCAGCTGTTCGCCGAGTTCGGCTTCACCGTGGACAACGTGGTGGCCAAGGCGCAGGCGCTGCTGAAGTAAGCGGCCGGGCGCAAGCCGATAAAAAAGCCGGTCATCATGACCGGCTTTTTTTATTCCATCACCCGATGAATCTGCAAATACTGCAGCAGCATGATGGTCTTGCCGTCTTTAATCCGGCCGTCGGCGATCATCGCCACCGCGTCGCGAAACGGCAGTTCGATCACCTCAATATCTTCATCTTCAATGCCGCCGCCGGCCGCGCGCCGCTCATCATCATGGTATTCGGCGATAAAGAAGTGCACGATTTCGGTCACGCCGCCCGGCGACATGTAGGCTTCGAAGATTTTCTTCACCTCGCTGACCTGAAAACCGGTCTCCTCCACCGCTTCGCGGCGCGCGCATTGCTCCGGAGAGTCGGCGTCCAGCAGGCCGGCGCAGGCCTCGAGCAGCATGCCGCTCTCGTTGCCGTTGACGTAGGTCGGCATGCGGAACTGATTGGTCAGCACCACCGTGCCCTTGGCGCGGTTGTACAGCAAAATGGTAGCGCCGTTGCCACGATCGTAGACCTCGCGCACCTGTTGCACCGAACCGCCGTTTTTGCGTTTCAGATCGAACGTGTACTTGTGCAGCACATACCAGTTGTCCGACAGCAGCTCTTTCTTCACATTCTCAATTTTCGACGACATAACCCTTTTTCCTTGCGTGACAACGTGCAGATCATACCGCGATTAGGCCGCGCCGCGGCAGACGATTTGCAACAAAAATCACATCGCCTCTCCGGGTAAACCAGGATTTAAAATACATCGTGGGCAGACGCAGACTCTGACAGACGAGTCAGGACGAATCGCATCCACAAAGGCAAATCATCAGTGGAAACCGGGCTGCGGCTGAAAATCGGTGGGCATTTCGCTATTCATTTGATTACACAACGACAATTGTTCCCGTTTTGTTGACAACTTGATACAAATCGCGGTGCAATTTAGTTGCAAAAGTTATAGTTTTGCTTTCGAATGAAAATGGCGAAGCGCCTCACCTGAGAGAAAAGGATTCCGTGATTGCTTGTTAAACGTTCCGTGACCGGCAGCCTGGCCAGAGCGCTGTTCGGCATCGTGATCCTGTCGGTGCTCGCCACCGGGTTGGCGTTGACGACCGTCGCCGGCAGCCAGAGCGATGCCGAGGCGATCAACATCGCCGGTTCGCTGCGCATGCAAAGCTACCGCTTGGCCTTTGACCTCGACCGGCAGAACCCGGAGCTGGAGCTGCACCTGCAGCAATACCGGCAATCTTTGCAGGCACCCGCGCTGCAAAAGCTGGCGCGTTTTTACGTCCCGGCCGAGGTACGCAACCACTATCTGGCGTTGCAACGAACATGGCAAACGATGGAGCAGCAGATCCGCGACGGGCAGGCGGCCGCCTACCGGGCAGAGGTTGCCGGCTACGTCAACCGCGTCGATCATTTCGTTTCCGCTCTACAGCGTTATTCAGAGTTGAAACTCACCCTGGTGGCCGCCATCAGCGTACTGGGCTACGCCGCCATCATCGGTCTGGTGCTGTTCTGCATCCGTTTTATGCGCCGCCAGGTGGTCACGCCGCTGCAGCATCTGGTCGACGCCAGCCAGCGCGTGCAACAGCGCGACTTTCGCCACCCGCAGCTGGACGTGGCGCTGCCGAACGAACTCGGCGTACTGTCGCAAACCTTCAGCGCCATGTCGGACGAGCTGGCCCGGCTCTATCAGTCGCTGGAGCTGAAAGTGCAGGAAAAGACCCAGCGCCTGCAGCAGGCCAACGAAACGCTGGAGGTGCTATATCGCTGCTCGCAGGCGCTGAGCGTGCGCCAGATCGATCAGCAGGCGTTTGAAAATGTGCTGCGCATCGTGCGCCAAAGTGAACGACTGCGCTGCATCCGGTTGAACGTGGCGGACGACCATGGCCAGTGGCAACTGAACGAAGGAGAGCCGGCGCCGGCGCAAGCCTGGAGCGCGCTGTCGATCACTCAAGGCGATAAACTGCTGGGCGAATTGCGTTGGCAGCCCGAGGCGCAGCCGCCGCATCCTCACCTGATGCAGAGCCTGGCCAATATGTTGGGCCGCGGCGTCTACTTCAACCGCGCGCAAAAGCAGCACCAATATCTGTTGCTGATGGAAGAGCGTGGGACCATCGCCCGCGAGCTGCACGATTCGCTGGCGCAGACGCTGTCGTTCCTGCGCATCCAGCTGACGCTGCTCCGGCGCGCCGCCGACGATCCGGCGGCGCAGACGATTATCGATGATTTCGATCGCACGCTGGCCGATGCCTATCGCCAGCTGAGAGAATTACTGGCCACCTTCCGCCTCAACATTCAGGAGGCGGATCTGAATGCCGCGCTGGAGCAACTGTTGCAGCCATTAAAGGCGCTAACCCCCGCGCGGATTCAGTTACACTGTCGGCTGCCCTCGCAGGCGCTCAACGCCCAACAGCAGGTGCACGCGCTGCAGATCGTGCGCGAAGCGGTACTCAATGCCGTCAAGCACGCCGGAGCGAACGAGATCGCGGTGTGTTGCGAGGTCAATGCTGCAGGCGACAACGTATTCAGCATTACCGACGACGGTTGCGGCATCGCCAGTCTGGAAGAACCGGAAGGGCATTACGGCTTGACCATCATGAGCGAACGCGCGGCGCGACTGGGAGGAACGCTGCGCATCCGGCGCAGAGGCGGCGGCGGCACGGCGGTCTGCCTGACATTCTCGCCCTGACCTTGCGGCTGTTCACTCGGCGTTACGGTTGCCGCCGGACAGAAGGCTGCCCAGAGAGGTTTGCGGTGCAGAATGCCGCTATTTTTGAAGAGACAGTCCCACTGTGAAGCACGCCTCCGGGCGCGTTTGAGTGGCTTTACTTGCTACAGGGAGCATATTTCATGGTGATGAAGCAATACCGAGTCATGATCGTTGACGATCATCCGTTGATGCGGCGCGGCATCAAACAGCTGCTGGGACTGGATGCGCGATTTGGCGTGGTAGCGGAGGCCGGCAACGGCAGCGAGGCGGTTGCGCTGGCACTGCAGCACGCGCCGGACGTGATCTTGTTGGATCTGAACATGAAGGGCATGTCCGGACTGGATACGCTGCGGGCCCTGCGCGACGAAGGCGTGGACGCGCGCATCATCGTGCTGACGGTCTCCGATGCGCGCAGCGATCTGTATGCGCTGATCGACGCCGGCGCCGACGGCTATCTGCTGAAAGACAGTGAACCGGAACAGCTGCTGGAACACATCAGCGCCGCCGCCGAAGGGCAGAACGTGATCAGCGACGCCATGGCCGACTATTTGCTGGCGCGCGGCGAGCAACGCGATCCCTTCGCCGCCTTGACCGAACGCGAACTGGACGTCTTGCAAGAGGTGGCGCGCGGCCTGTCCAACAAACAGGTGGCGGCGCAGCTGCATATCTCTGAAGAAACCGTGAAGGTGCACATCCGCAATATACTGCGCAAGCTGGACGTGCGTTCTCGCGTGGCGGCGACGGTGATGTACCTGGAGTACAAAAGCCACTGATCGCCCCGCCCCGGCCAATACGCCGGGGCCGCTTACTCGATGGCGCTGAGCAGCGCCTGATGGTGCTGATGCACCCAGCTCTTGTTGAACGGCCCCCAGCTTTCCAACTGATAGAAACCGTCGTTGTTGCGCACGCCCTGCTGCACGAACTGCAGCTCGACGCCCATGCCGGGCAGCGCCTTCAGCACATCCTGCAACGTGCGGCGCGGCCAACCGGTCAGCGCCATCAACCGCGGCACATTGGGCCGCTCACTGTGGCTGATCAGCCAGCATAAATAAAGCCGACGGGCAAATACCGGGTTAATTCCCATGCCAAGCTCCTGCTGTAAGGTGAGTCCAGTTTTTACTTTCGGTTGCCTGCGGCGAAGACATGCGCAAGGCCTTTGATAGTAATAAAAATGTCTTAATAGCGTACAATTATCGGCGTCGGTGCATCCACGCCGTTTTCCGCTACCGTTATTTACACTATCTCCTTTTTTTCTCCACGCTTTCCTCGACTATCCCGAGTAAAGTGCAATAGCGCCGGAATCCTTCCCTGCCGCTGAAATGCATATTTCCGATGCGTTTTAAAGATAGAACAAGTCATAACGAGGTTCGCGCTGCATGGCCAATTTTTTTATTGATCGCCCGATTTTCGCCTGGGTGCTGGCAATTATTCTTTGCCTGACCGGGGCATTGGCGATTTTTTCTTTACCGGTAGAACAATACCCGAATCTGGCGCCGCCGAACGTGCGCATTAGCGCAACTTACCCAGGTGCTTCGGCGCAAACGCTGGAAAACACCGTCACGCAGATCATTGAACAGAATATGACCGGCCTCGACAACATGATGTATATGTCGTCGCAGAGCACCAATACCGGCCAGGCGACCGTCACGCTGACGTTCGAAGCCGGCACCGATCCCAACGAAGCGATGCAGCAGGTGCAAAACCAGCTGCAGGCGGCGATCAAACGTTTGCCGCAGGCAGTGCAGAATCAGGGGGTCACGGTGTCGAAATCCGGCGACACCACGCTGATGATGGTAGCGTTCGTCTCCACCGACAACAGCATGGACAAGCAGGACATCGCCGATTACATCGTCTCCAACCTGCAGGATCCGCTCAGCCGCATCAACGGCGTCGGCAGCATGGACGTGTACGGCTCGCAATACGCCATGCGTATCTGGCTCGATCCCAACAAGCTCAACAGTTACCAGCTCACGACCCAGGACGTGGTCAAGGCCATTCAATCGCAGAACGCCCAAGTGGCGGTCGGCCAGTTGGGCGGCACGCCATCGGTCGATAAACAGGCGTTGAACGCCACCATCAACGCCCAGTCGCAGCTCCAGACGCCAGAACAATTCCGCCAGATCACCCTGCGGGTCAATCAGGACGGCTCGCTGGTGACGCTGGGCAACGTCGCCACCGTCGAACTGGGCGGCGAGAACTACAACTACCTCAGCCGCTACAACGGGATGCAGGCCGCGGGCATGAACATCAAGCTGGCCTCCGGCGCCAACGAACTGCAGACCGACCAGTTGGTGAAGGACAAGATCGCCGAACTGTCGCAGTACTTCCCGCGCGGGCTGGAGGCCAAAGTGGCCTATGAAACCACCCCGTTCGTCAAAGCCTCGATCAAGGACGTGGTGAAAACGCTGCTGGAAGCCATCCTGCTGGTGTTCCTGGTGATGTACCTGTTCCTGCAGAATTTCCGCGCCACGCTGATCCCCACCATCGCCGTGCCGGTGGTGCTAATGGGCACCTTCGCCATCCTGTCCGCCTGCGGCTTCAGCATCAACACCCTCACCATGTTCGCCATGGTGTTGGCGATCGGCCTGCTGGTGGACGACGCCATCGTGGTGGTGGAAAACGTCGAACGCGTGATGAGCGAAGAAGGCCTGCCGCCGCGTGAAGCCACGCGCAAATCCATGGGGCAAATCCAGAGCGCGCTGGTCGGCATCGCCCTGGTGCTGTCGGCGGTGTTCGTACCGATGGCGTTCTTCGGCGGCACCACTGGCGCCATCTATCGACAGTTCTCCATCACCATCGTCTCCGCCATGGTGCTGTCGGTGCTGGTGGCGATGATCCTGACCCCTGCCCTGTGCGCCACGCTGCTCAAACCGATCGCCAAGGGCCACCACCACGGTAAGCGCGGCTTCTTCGGCTGGTTCAACCGCATGTTCAACCGCAACACCGAACGCTATGAGCGCGGCGTGGGGCGCATCCTGCACGCCAGCGGCCGCTACATGGTGATTTATCTGCTGTTGCTCGGCGGCATGGCGTTGCTGTTCATCAAGCTGCCGACCTCCTTCCTGCCGCAGGAAGACCGTGGCATCTTCACCGTACAGGTGCAGCTGCCGGCAGGCTCGACCCTGCAACAAACGTCCAAAGTGGTGGAAAAGGTCGAGCGGTACTTCCTCACCGAAGAGAAACAGGATGTGTTGTCGGTGTTCGCCATCATCGGCTCCGGGCCGGGGGGGAACGGCCAAAACGTGGCGCGTCTGTTCATTCGGCTAAAAGACTGGGATCTGCGCACCTCGGGCGCCAACAGCTCGTTCGACATCATCGATCGCGCCACCCTGGCGTTCAACAAGATTAACGAAGCGCGGGTGATAGCCAGCAGCCCGCCGGCTATCACCGGCCTCGGCAACTCTTCCGGCTTCGATATGGAGTTGGAAGACCACGCCGGCCTCGGCCACGCCAAGCTGATGGCAGCGCGCGATCAGCTGCTACAGCTGGCCGGGCAAAACCCGCTGCTGTCGCGCGTGCGCCACAACGGCCTGGACGACAGCCCGCAGTTGCAAATCGATATCGATCAACGCAAGGCTCAGGCACTGGGCGTGTCTATCGACGACATCAACAATACCCTCTCCACCGCCTGGGGCTCGACCTACGTCAACGACTTCGTCGACCGCGGCCGGGTGAAAAAAGTCTACGTGCAGGCCGCAGCGCCGTTCCGCATGCTGCCGGATGACATTAACAAATGGTATGTACGCAACAGCGCGGGCGGCATGGTGCCGTTCTCGGCCTTCGCCAGCTCGCACTGGGAGTACGGTTCGCCGCGGCTGGAGCGCTATAACGGCAGCTCGGCGCTGGAGATCGTCGGCGAAGCGGCCAACGGCGTCAGCACCGGCACCGCGATGGCGGAAATGGAAAAACTGGTCAGCCAACTGCCGACCGGCTTCGGGCTGGAATGGACGGCGATGTCCTATCAGGAACGGCTGTCCGGCTCGCAGGCGCCGGCGCTGTACGCCATCTCGCTGCTGGTAGTGTTCCTGTGCCTGGCGGCGCTGTACGAGAGCTGGTCGATACCGTTCTCTGTGATGCTGGTGGTGCCACTGGGGGTGATCGGCGCGGTCGCCGCCACCTGGCTGCGCGGTCTGGAGAACGACGTCTATTTCCAGGTTGGCCTGTTGACCATCATTGGGCTGTCGGCGAAAAACGCCATTCTTATCGTCGAGTTCGCTAATGAGCTGAACCATAAAGGCCAGGATCTGATGTCGGCGACGCTCGACGCGTCCCGCATGCGTCTGCGGCCGATCCTGATGACCTCGCTGGCGTTCATCTTCGGCGTGCTGCCGATGGCCACCAGCAGCGGCGCCGGTTCCGGTAGCCAGCATGCGGTCGGCACCGGGGTGATGGGCGGCATGATATCCGCCACCCTGCTGGCGATTTTCTTCGTGCCGCTGTTCTTCGTGCTGGTGCGGCGCCGTTTCCCGGGTAAAGCGCATCCGGCAACCACGCCGACCACTGAGGAGTAACAGGCAGCGCATAAAAAAAAGCAGCGTCGGGTAACCGATGCTGCTTTTTTTCGAACGATAATCTCGTTCCCAAGGTGTTTCAGTGACGTTCCAATGACTCAACCTTGCCATCTGCTTCAACGCTGTGTCAGTTGCCCAACATCTCATCAATGAAGTCTTTCCAGTTTCCTAATTCACGATCAACCATAATACTTTACAACCTCAATTATTTGACGAAGCGGATTCTACGCTTGTTTTTTGACCATGTGAAGGGAAACGGGAACGATGCCGGGCCCGGAAATCGGGCTTAGCGCACATTTTCGTATTTATCTGATCAATGTGCAGTACAGCTATTCCCTTGTGATATCAATTTCTCCACGGTAGCGTGTAAAAGGTATAAAAATACGCCAAGGGAGCGCCGATCATGTCCACTTCTTTGTCTCTCTCGCAGTTGAAAACGCAGGGCCGCTATCAGGAAGCGACTGCGCTGGCGTTACGGCAACTGGCGGCCGAGCCGGAAGCGGCGATGTTACACTTTCAGCTGGCCTGCCTGTATGACGTTCAGGGCCTGGAGCAACAGGCCATTCCCTGCTACCTCGCGGCATTGGCTCGCGATTTGCCGCCCGCCCAGCGCCGTGAAGCCTGGCTGGGCCTCGGCAGCACTTACCGCGCCCTGGGGAAATACCCGGCTTCGCTGCGCGCTTTCGACGATGGCCTGACCGAATTCCCGCAGGCCAACGAACTAATGCTGTTTCGCGCCATGACGCTGTACAACCTGGGTGAAAATAAACGCGCCGTGGCCGATCTGTTGTTGTTGCTGGCGGACACCTCGTCAGACCCCGGTATCCGCGGCTATCAGCGCGCCATTCGGCACTATGCCGCCGATCTCAATCATATTGATTAGAGGAAAACCATGGAAATCATCACCGATATAAGCCGCCGCGCCATCGACTGGCAGCGGCTGTGTGAATTGCTGCAGGCCGCCGGGCTGGGCGAACGCGATCCGCATACGCTGCAACGCGTTTACCAACACAGCCAGTTTTGCTATTGGGGGTTTATCGGCGATGAGCTGATCGCCACCGCACATGCCATCAGCGATTTGACCTCGGTTGCCTACCTGGCCGACGTGGCGATCGATCCGCGCTTTCAGGGACAGGGGTTGGGGCGCAGGTTGATGGACCGGGTGATGCAAGATCTGGCGCCGCTCGGCAAGATTTTCATCTATTCGGTGCCGGAAAAACTGGCCTTCTATAAAAAGTACGGCTTTCACGATTTGACCACCGGCATGGTGTTCGCTGAGGGCGCCGCCCTGCGGCGTTTGCAACAGGGAGGCTACGTACGTTAATCGCGCATTACAAGGTTTTGCTCATAAAGATACGGCAGGTCCCCGGCGGCAGGCACGCCACCTCCCCCATACGCTGCCAGCCATGTCGTTGATAAAAGTCCGGCGCCTGAAAGCTGATGGTGTACAACACGGCGGAAAGGCAACCGCGCCGGCGGCCTTCCTGCTCGAAACGGCGCAACAATTCGCTGCCCAGCCCCGCCCCGCGCAACGCTTCCGGCAGATAAAAGAGATCGAGAAACAGCAGCCCTAATGATGAGCGCCCGGTAATCCCCCCGAGAACCTCCCCACTATCGGGATCTTTTACCACCACGGCCAACGGCAGACGATCGCCGTAGCCGATATGTTGATCATTAAAACGGTCCAACCCCTCCGCGATACAGGACGTTATTTCCTGCGTTACCCGATCGGAAATTTCGATATGACATTCTTTCACGCCAGCTCTCCGTATCAATCATCCACGTTCGCACTCTGCTCACAGCTTAAAACATCGCATTTTCTTTGTTTAGAATTATCTTTGTCTCAATTTCCACGTTAATTTTCGCATGACTTCAGCGCCGACTTTACTGTCGTTCCAAGTAAAGCTTCTCATCGTGATAAAACCAAGAAAAATCTTAGTTTTTAACTCGTTAAACGCAATCTTACGTCATTTAATGATCGTCAAAAACGATCGTTTTGATAATTTTGATAGCCAATATCTATGTTAATTCCTTTCAATTACCGAGGTATTAATAGAAGATGTCTATTCTATTAGCCTTACCTTGCTTAAAAATTCGGTTGAAAAAAAGATTTACTCTTTATAAATCATGCTAGTATATAACCTTCCCTTCAAAGCTCGCGCCCAGATAACGCTCATTCGTTTGCGGTGCAAGATAAGTTCAACATGAAATTATTTAGATTATTTCTTTTTTTATGTTTTAAGATATCAATCCTCACCGGGAAATAGAAAGTAAAGGACTATAATAAAATGGAAATTGATATTTTCAGCGAGTGTGCCTATACCACCGTCGGCATTCGACAACTCATTAACCAAACATGGGCGGAAAAACGCGCGCCGGCCGGCTTTAGCCGTAAAAGGGTCTGCTTTATCGATGTCACTATCGCCAATTTTGAAGCACGTTACCGCGATGAATATGCCAACCCCAATACCTACAAAATAATCATTATCACCGACTGCCTGCATGAGGTGGTGATTGTCGACAATAAGACCATTATATTATCAAACCTTATATCATTGAGCCGCTTCAGCCACCTGATCGGTGACTTATATAAGCGTTACAGTCACTATACCGAACCGCCGCAACTCTCCCAGCGCGAGTCCCTTTTCCTTTCGGAGTGGTCGACGGGAAAATCGCTGGCCGATATCAGCAATACCATGAATATCAGAAATAAAACCGCCAATCATTACAAGTCGCGAATAATGAAAAAGCTCGGCGCCAGCAGGATAAAACCGCTGTTGC
The DNA here is from genome assembly GCF_002752475.1 of Serratia sp. OLAL2. Classification (NCBI taxonomy): domain Bacteria; kingdom Pseudomonadati; phylum Pseudomonadota; class Gammaproteobacteria; order Enterobacterales; family Yersiniaceae; genus Serratia; species Serratia sp. OLAL2. Next base: position 10,059 of record NZ_MSTL01000021.1, read on the forward strand.
ATATTACCCGCGTACGGTGTTTGACCGATCGTTTAAACATAAGAATCAATAAAGAGTAGTGACCGCCCCCCAGCTCCGCATTGGCGGCTGAATGCGTTCGCCGGCGTCTTTTAAAAGCACCGCTGGCGAAGATCGCCGTTTCATCGCTTTGCCAACCTCTCTCTCCCTGGCGCCCAATCGTCTCTCGCGCGCATCGTTGTCTGGATCTCGCCGCCGCTTTACTGGCATTATCTCTGCTATCGCCGGGCGGCGAGAAGGCCTAAGACCGCGCCCGCCGCTCAGTATCGACTCGACGAGACAGGTAGCTTTACGCCATGGCAAATAAACCGCAACAGACAACGCTGACGATGTACGGCATCAAAAACTGCGACACCATCAAAAAAGCCCGCCGCTGGCTGGAAGATCAGGGCATAGCCTATCATTTTCACGACTACCGCGCCGACGGCCTGACCGAACAGCAACTGCGCGGTTTCGTCGCGCAGCTGGGTTGGGAGCCGCTGCTCAATACCCGCGGTACCACCTGGCGCAAGCTGGATGAAGCGCAGCGCAACGCCTGTGATAATGCCGACGCCGCCATCGCGCTGATGTTGGCGCAGCCGGCAATCATTAAACGTCCGCTGCTGGACGACGGCAACGGCCACGCCCTGCTCGGTTTTAACGCCGACGCTTACCAACAATTTATCACCGAGGTTGCCGTATGACTTGCCCGGTTATCGAACTGGCCCAGCAGTTGATCAAACGCCCTTCCCTCAGCCCGAATGACGAAGGCTGCCAGCAGCTGATGATCGATCGCCTGCAGGCGATCGGCTTCACCGTCGAAGCAATGGACTTCGAAGATACCCAAAACTTCTGGGCCTGGCGCGGTGAAGGGCAAACCCTGGCGTTTGCCGGGCACACCGACGTGGTGCCGACCGGTGATGAAAAACGCTGGGACAACCCGCCGTTTGAACCGGCAATCCGTGACGGCATGCTCTATGGCCGCGGCGCGGCGGACATGAAAGGCTCATTGGCCGCGATGGTGGTGGCCGCGGAACGCTTTGTCGCCGCCAACCCGAATCACCGGGGCCGTCTGGCATTCCTGATCACTTCGGATGAAGAAGCCAGCGCCACTCACGGCACGGTTAAAGTGGTCGAAGCGCTGATGGCGCGCAACGAGCGGCTGGATTACTGCCTGGTCGGCGAGCCGTCCAGCACCGAGCGCGTCGGCGACGTGGTGAAAAATGGCCGTCGTGGCTCCATCACCGCCAACCTGCATATCCACGGCGTACAGGGGCACGTTGCCTATCCGCATCTGGCGGACAATCCGGTGCACCGCGCCATGCCGGCACTGAATGAACTGGTGGCGATCGAATGGGATCGCGGCAACGAGTTCTTCCCGCCGACCAGTATGCAGATCGCCAACGTGCAGGCCGGCACCGGCAGCAACAACGTGATCCCGGGCGATCTCTACGTGCAGTTCAACTTCCGTTTCAGCACCGAACTGACCGACGCGATGATCAAGCAGCGCGTGGAAGAGCTGCTGGAACGCCATCAGTTGAATTACAGCATCGAATGGCGGCTGTCCGGCCAACCGTTCCTCACCTCGCGCGGCGCGCTGGTGGATGCGGTGGTCAACGCGGTCGAGCACTATTCTGAATTGACGCCGCAGTTGCTGACCACCGGCGGCACCTCCGACGGCCGCTTCATCGCGCAGATGGGCGCGCAGGTGGTGGAACTGGGGCCGGTCAACGCCACCATCCACAAGGTCAACGAATGTGTCAACGCCGCGGATCTGCAGCTGCTGAGCCGCATGTATCAACGCATCATGGAGCAATTGGTCGCATGATCAACGCAGAGATGCTCACCGGCCGCTCAACCGAACACCTCGCGCCGCTGAGCGGGAACCACCGCCTGCAGCCGCAGGCGGTCAACGCCTTCCTGGCGATGCAGCAGGCGGCGCATGAGGCGGGATTCGATCTCCAGCCCGCCAGCACCTTCCGCGATTTCGACCGCCAGTTGGCGATTTGGAATGGCAAATTCTGCGGCCAGCGGCCAGTATTAGATAAGGACAGCCGCCCGATCGACGTCGCGACGTTATCGGCCGCCGAGCGCTGTGAGGCGATCCTGCGCTGGTCGGCCCTGCCGGGCGCCAGCCGCCATCACTGGGGCAGCGATCTGGACGTGTACGATCCGTCGCTGTTGCCGGAAGGGCAAAAGCTGCAGCTGGAGCCGTGGGAATATGAGGAAGGCGGTTACTTTGCGCCGCTCAACCAGTGGCTGACGGCGCATATGGCCGAATTCGGTTTCTACCGCCCCTTTACCGAAGACTGCGGCGGCGTGGCGGTGGAGCCGTGGCATCTGAGCTACCGGCCGCTGGCACAAGAGGCCGAACATTTGCTGACCCCGGCGCTGTTGCTGGCGGCCTGGCATGATAAGGAGGTCGCCGGTGCCGAATGGCTCGAACGCCATCTGCCCTCGATTTTTTCGCGTTTTATACGCAGTGAAGGAAAGGAGTAGCTATGCAATGGTTAGCTGATTACTGGTGGATTATCCTGCTGGTTCTGGTGGGGATGGTCGTCAGCGGCATCAAGGAACTGCGCCGCGTCGACGTTAAAAGCTATTTGGCCAACAAGCCGGAGATACCGCCGCACCGCGACAACAATGCCCAGTGGGATGACGAAGACGACTGGCCGAAAAAGAAATGACATCAGGGCGCTCATCGGCGCCCTGAATTTTTAGCGGAAGGCGATCAGCTCGCCGCGCTTGCCGGACAAGGCTTCGTCCCAGTAGCGCTGCGGCACATAGTAATGCAACCTTTCCAGCGCGGCGTTCATCATGCCCTGGTTGATCGCATGCCCAACGTCCTGTTCCACGTCCAGCGTGAAATCGGCGCCGTTGGTCCGCAACGCCTCCGCCGCCGCGTGAGCGTGTTGCACCGCGATCACCGCATCCTCTTCACCGTGGATCAAATGCACCACGCTGTCGCCGAAAGCCCGCTCAGGCAGTTGCGCGAAACGCCCGCTGAACGCGACCACGCGCCCGGCCAGCCGGGTTTCTGCTTTCAACGCTTCCAGCGCCATGATCGCCCCCTGCGAGAACCCCACCAGCGCCGTGCCGGCATAGCCTACGCCGCTCAACTGCTGCCAATGACGCACCACGGCCACAAACTGCGGCATCACGTCTGCGATGCGGGCCGCGCGGTTCTCTTCGGTCACGTCCTGCACCGAAAACCACTGACGCCCTGCACCGTTGCCGAACGCTTCGGGGCCACCGATGCTCACCACCTGTGCCTGAGGAAAGTCTTTGGCGAAGTAGCTGCCGATCTCCCCCATCGCCACCGGGTTGTCGCCGACACCGTGAAACAGCAAGATCAGCTGCGCCGCCGGGGTCGCCGGGGTTTGGACAACGAAATGCTCATGTTTCATCGATGACTCCTTAATAGTAACCAAACCTGGTGCGGCGACAGTCGCCGCCGCACCGCTGACAGTGACTATACGCCGTTGAGAAATCGGGAAAATCGGGTTTTATTGAGCGAGTTATTCAATTTATTGCAACGACTGCGCCCAGTCGCGCCAGTAGCGGCAGTGCTGCGCATTCAGCTGTTCCAGCGCCTGCGCCGTTTCGTGCCGCCAGTAGCGCAGCAAGGCTTTCTGGCCGCTTACGCCCGCCTGCTCCACGCAGGCCGCCGGGGATTGCCGCCGCTGCAGATGGCCGCGCAGCGCGGACAGCGGCAGACTGCTGGCCAACAGCAAACGCTGCAATGCCCCCAGGCTGGCCTCCAGCGGCCGATGGGCGAAAGCGAACCCGGCCAGCTCGCGCCAGTCCTCTTCGCCGAGCGACGTATCGCCGTCGTCGCCCGGGATCGCCAGCGTAAGCTCGATACGCTGCCGCAGCCAGGGCCAGTCACGCGCCAGGTGCTTGTGCGCCGCATGCCGCAGCGCCTCCCCTTGCTCGCTCAGGGGCAAGATAGCCATCGCGGTATAGCAGCCGCTGCTGGCCTCCGGCTTGCTGCCGATGCGCACCAGCTCGAAACCGCAGGATTGCCAAAAGCGCCACAGCGGCTCGGTATAGCCGAAGCTGACCGACAGGAAGTCCAGACCCTGAGCCTGGCAGCGTTGCCGCTCGACCAGCTGACGCGCGATACCCTGCCGCCGCAACGCAGGCAGCGTCGCGATGCGGGTAATGCGCCGTGAATGCAGCGTCGGCGCCCACCACTGGCCGCCATGCGCCGCCAGCGACTGCGCCACCAAGTTGCCGCGCGGTCGGCGGCGGCCGGCCCACACGTCGTGCGCCAACTCGGCGCTCAACCCGCCTTCGTCCACCAGCCACACGGCGCCCACCACTTCCTGTTCGGCCTGCGCCAGCCCGAAATGCATACCGGGCGCATCCATCAACCTGCGCAAATCCAGCGGCGAGGTGCGGTAATGCGCGCTGCTCAGCAGAGCATAGAAACGCGCCAGCCGCTGCGTATCGGCGCACAGTTCACGCTGCTCCGCCTGGCTGTAATCGATCGCCTGGCCATCCGCCGGCCAGGCGGGCAGCTCGTTGAACAACAGCGCATTGTCCGTTATCCGTTCCAACGCGTCCCCCTGTGCCCAACGCATCGGCTGTTGCAGGCTCAGCGCCTGATAGGACGGCAGCCCGGCGCAAAACTTCAGTAGAAAACCGCGGCCGGTGCCTTCATAGCCCTGCACCGTGGTGGTCAACAGCACGCGAGGAAAATAACCGATCAACTGCTGCAACAGTGGCGCGGGGATCGCCGCCGCCTCATCCACCAGCAGCCACCCCACGGCGCTGACGTCACCCTCACGACACTGCGCCAGCAGGGCATCGGGCGCCCAAAACTGCGCGCGCCCCTGCGCCCATTCCCCGGCCACCTCAGTGGCGGCGCGGCTCGGCCCGGTGATCCAGCAGGTCAGCGGCGACTGCGCCACCAGCATGCCGGCCAGCGTCGATTTGCCGCGGCCACGGGCGGCGGTCAGCACCCACACGCCGGACTCGGCCTGCAGCAGCGCCGTCAAGATCGCCTGTTGTTCCTCGGTCGGGCGGCCATCCGGCGGCTGCCACCCTTCACGCGCCGGCAGCGCGGCCAGCGTCAGGGGCTCTCCCTGCCGCCAGATCGTCACTTCGCTGTCATCGGCCAGATGCTGCTGCAGATGATGAATGAAATGCGGCGTGGTGATCGGCTGCGGACAATCGCTCCAGCGCAGGCTGTCGCCGTCCGGCTGCTGAGGCCATTGTCGCCAGGGGGGCGTCAACAGCAGCAGCCAGCTGCCGGCGCGCAAGGCGCCACTCAACGCCGCCAGCGCCTCTACGTCCAGCGAGTGACCGGCGTCGAACACCGCGTGCAGCCGCTCCTGCCCCAGCAATTGGCGCATCGCGCCGCTTGCTAAAGCCACCTGGCCAGGCGGCGGATTTTCCCCGACCCACGGCCAGTCGCCTGGCAACGTAGCCGCCAGCCGCTGCGCCTGTTCGCGGCACCAGTCAGGTTCACCGCTGAGCACCAGCAGGCGTCGGATGCCCTGCCGCCGCATAAGTTGTTGCGCTGCCTGTAACATAACGCTGTGTCTCAATCCGAAAAAAATGCCGGAGTCAGGCTCCGGCACTTGAGGCGTTAACGGGATGCAAAGGTGTTGCAGGTATTGGGATCGCCGCTGTCGAAGCCCTGTTTAAACCAGGTATAGCGCTGCTGCGAGGTGCCGTGAGTGAAGCTGTCCGGCACAACGCGGCCCTGGCTCTGCTGCTGCAACCGATCGTCGCCAATCGCCTGTGCGGCGTTCAGCGCCGCCTGCAGGTCGCCCTCTTCCAGCATCTGCTGCTTCTCAGCGTATTTGCCCCACACGCCGGCAAAGCAGTCCGCCTGCAGCTCCATTTTCACCGACAGGCGGTTTACTTCCGCTTGGCTGGCGCCCTGCTGCATCTGGCGGACCTTCGGCTCGATGCCCAACAGGTTCTGCACGTGGTGGCCGACTTCGTGCGCCACCACATAGGCCTGAGCGAAATCACCGCCGGCGCCCAGCTTGGTTTTCATATCCTGGTAGAAAGACAAATCGATATACACCGTTCTGTCACCCGGGCAGTAGAACGGCCCCATAGCCGCCTGACCGGTGCCGCAGCTGGTGCGCGTCACGCCGCGATACATCACCAGCTTCGGCGGTTGATAGGTTTTGCCCATGCGCTGGAAAATCTCTTTCCAGTTATCCTCGGTTGAGGCCAGCACCACCGAGGTAAATTTGGCCAATTCATCGTCTTTCGGGCTGATGTTAGCGCTCTGCTGTTGACCCTGCGGTGCGACGTTACCGCCGTTCAATAGCGGCGACAGATCGATACCGTAATAGCCGGCCACCAGCACCACCACCAGAATGACAATGCCGCCCTTGCCGCGCGGCACACGGAAGCCGCCGCCACCACCGCCCAAACCTGAAGATTGCCCGCGACGATCCTCAACATTGTCACTTTCCCGACGCCCTTGCCAACGCATAAATACACTCCAGATATTTCCCCTGCTCGTTGAAGTTGCACCGCGATCGTAAGCGCAAAGGCAGCTTCAAGCCTGAGTGGGATAGGTTTTAGTCATCTCGCATCCATCATTATAAATGGTCTGCCGCGGAGGAAATGTAGAAATTTTCTGGAAAAACGCAGAATAGCGGGACGATCCGGCCGGATCGCCCCGAATGGCGGTGCCAACGCTTAGTCGAGCTTCACGCCGATGCGGCGCGCCACTTCTTCGTAGGCTTCGATCAGGCCGCCCAGGCTTTGACGGAAACGGTCTTTGTCCATCTTGTCCAGGGTGTTTTTGTCCCACAGGCGGCTGCCGTCCGGCGAAAACTCATCGCCCAGCACCACTTCGCCGTTGAACAGGCCGAACTCCAGCTTGAAGTCGACCAGGATCAGGCCGGCGTCATCGAACAGCTGGGTCAAGACCTCGTTGGCGCGGTAGCTCAGGTCGCGCATGCGCGCCAGATGTTCCTTGCTCACCCAGCCGAAGGTTTCGCAGTAGGATTCGTTCACCATCGGATCGTGCATGGCGTCGTTTTTCAGGAACAGATCGAACAGCGGCGGGTTCAGCACCAGACCTTCTTCGATGCCCAGACGCTTCACCAGCGAACCGGCGGCGCGGTTGCGGATCACGCATTCCACCGGCACCATGTCCAGCTTCTTCACCAGCACTTCGTTGTCGGACAGCAGACGCTCCATCTGGGTCGGGATGCCGGCTTCTTCCAGTTTGCTCATGATGAAATGGTTGAACTTGTTGTTCACCATGCCTTTGCGATCGAACTGCTCAATGCGCTGACCATCCAGTGCTGACGTATCGTTGCGGAACTCCAACACCAACAGATCGGGATTCTCGGTGGTGTAAACGGTTTTTGCCTTTCCGCGATACAGCTCAGCTAGCTTTTGCATCTTACTTACTCCAGTGATGTATCCCCGTTGTCTCCCGAGCGCGGCCCGAAATTAGGGGGTATAGAATTGACCTAATGAATTCTTTGGCGTGCCGGACACTATTGTGCCAAACCTGCGACGCAAACGATACCGTATAGACAAAACAAAAAGGGGCCGAGGCCCCTTTTTGATTAGTTAACGCTGGTTTTACTGAAGGCAGACTGGAATGCCGCCACCAGTGCATCGTTTTTCGACTGGGTGAGCGGTTTGCCTTTCGGATCGATGAATTGCAGGCTGGTGCGGTTGTTGAGATCGCCGACCTGCAGCTTGTAATCCCCTTCCGCCAGTTCAGGATCCTTAACGCCCAACGCATCCCAATCGCTGCTGCTCAGGGACTTGTAGGTCACGGCGACGGTGCCCTGCGGACGGCTGCGGTCACCCACTTTCATCCCCAGTTTTTCGAGCGCCGGCGGCAGGCGATCCCACACAACGGTGTACGGGCCACGCACGACCAGCATCGGCAGGCCGGTGTCATCGGCGCCGCTCTGCACGTCCAGTGCGCCGAAGCGGCTGGCGGTCTGGCTGCTCGCCAGGTTGTCCTGCTTGTCCAGGCCTTCGATCAGGGTGTTGATCATCATGCCGTTGTAGCGCTGAATCTCAGATTGGTCGGTCACCTGCTCGCTCTTGCCCTGCTGCTGCAGGCCAACGCTTTTCACCACCAGCGCCTGCTGGTAGCCCTGCTGCTGCACGCTGATCTGATAACGGCCTTCGTACTGGTTGTCTTCGTCCAGACGGTTCCACTTCACCCAGTCGGTGGTCAGGGTCTGACCGGCGTCCTGGCGGGAAGCGATCGCGATGTTCTTCGCCTGCAGCAGGCTGACGACGCGCGACCACAGGTTCTGGTTCTGCGGGCTGTTTTCCAACAGCAGCGTGCCGCTGTCGCCGGCGTATTGCGCACGTGAACCGCTCAGCAGCGCCAACGGCTGCACCGGCGGACGAATGTCCAGCTGCTTGCCGACGTTGCCTTGCAGCTTCGTGGCGGGAACGTCATAGTTGCCGCTCTGCACCGGCAGGATCATGCCGGACGGCGCGTTCAGCGCCTTGAGCGGAGCCGCGTCGAGGTAGGCCTCGTCGCCGCTGACCTGGCGCTTGTAGCGCTGATCGCTGCTGCAGGCTGCCAGCATCATCACCAAAGAGATGCCCACTACTTTTGCTACCGTCGACTTTTGCAATGAATAAGCCATCAAATTTCCCTTAGAGTTACAGCAAACCGACGCTTTTCAGCGCGCGCTCCACCACCGGGCGGGCGGTTTCACTCAACGGCGTCATCGGCAGACGCAGCGTATCGGTTGCCATCAATCCCAACGCCTTACAGGCCCACTTCACCGGAATTGGGTTTGCTTCTACAAATAGATCCTGATGCAACGGCATCAAGCGCTGATTTAAGCGGCGCGCTTCGGCAAACTTGCCCTGCGCCGCCAGCGCGCAAAGTTCCGCCATCTCGCGCGCGGCCACGTTGGCCGTCACGGAAATCACCCCTTTGCCGCCCAGTTGCATGAAGTCCAGTCCGCTGGCGTCGTCGCCGCTCAGCAAAATGAAATCTTCATCGTCAACCAGCACTTGGATCTGACTAACGCGACTTAAGTTCCCCGTCGCTTCTTTTACAGCAACAATATTCTTGATTTTCGCCAGCCGAGCGATGGTCGGCGGCAGCATGTCGCAACCGGTGCGCGAAGGCACGTTGTACAGGATCTGCGGCAGCTCGGTGCTCTCGGCGATCGCCTTGAAGTGCTGATACAGCCCTTCCTGCGTCGGCTTATTGTAGTACGGCGTCACCGTCAGACACCCCACCACGCCGGTGTTGGCGAAGCGGGTGGTGAGCGCGATGGCTTCGGCGGTAGCGTTGGCGCCAGTGCCGGCGATCACCGGGATGCGGCCGTCGGCCAGCTCCAGCGTCTGCAGCACCACGTCAACGTGCTCGTCATGGGCAAGCGTTGCGGACTCGCCGGTGGTCCCTACGGAAACGATCGCCGCGGTGCCACTGGCTACATGATAATCGATCAATTTTTTCAGGCTCGCGCGATCGACAGCACCTTTGTCGTCCATCGGCGTAACCAGTGCAACAATACTTCCCGTAAACATTGGCCGTCCCCTCCACAAACAAGTCACTCATGGTACTTTTGCTGCCCATCCAAAAGCAAGCGCACAACCGCGTTGTAAGCGCTTGGCAGGCGGTTTTTTTTATGTTTACCATGGTAACCCCATTAAGCACGACAGGAAGCGCTATTTTGCCTCAGTCAGACGAACACTATCTCGTGATTACCGCGCTCGGCGCCGACCGCCCCGGAATTGTCAATACCATCACCCGCCACGTCAGCAGTTGCGGATGCAATATCGAAGATAGCCGTCTGGCCATGCTGGGGGAGGAGTTCACGTTCATCATGCTGCTGTCCGGCAGCTGGAACGCCATCACCCTGATCGAATCCACCCTGCCGCAAAAAGGCGCGGAGCTGGATCTGCTGATCGTGATGAAGCGCACAAACTCGCACGAAAGGCCGCCGATGCCGGCCACGGTATGGGTGCAGGTGGAAGTCAAGGACTCGCCACATATCATCGAACGCTTTACCGATTTGTTCGACTCCAGCCAGATGAATATCGCCGAGCTGGTCTCGCGCACGCAGCCGGCGGACGGCGACCTGCCACCGCAGCTGTATATCCAAATCACCGCCCACAGCTCCGGCGATCGGGACGCCTCAAATATTGAGCAAGCCTTCCATCGCCTATGTACAGAATTGAACGCGCAAGGCAGTATTAGCGTGGTGAACTATCCACAGCATGATGAGAAAGATGGAGAGTAGTGATGAGCCCATTGAAAGCCGGTGACACAGCGCCGAAATTTAGTTTGCCTGACCAGGACGGTGAGGAAATTAATTTGGCCGACTTCCAGGGACAGCGAGTATTGGTCTATTTCTATCCGAAGGCGATGACGCCGGGCTGCACCGTGCAAGCCTGCGGCCTGCGGGACAACATGGACGAATTGAAAAAGGTCGGCGTCGAAGTGCTGGGCATCAGCACCGACAAACCGGAAAAACTGTCGCGCTTCGCCGAAAAGGAGCTGCTCAACTTCACACTGTTGTCTGATGAAGATCATCAGGTATCGCAACAGTTTGGCGTGTGGGGCGAGAAAACCTTCATGGGCAAGACCTACGACGGTATTCACCGCATCAGCTTCCTGATCGACGCCAACGGCAAGATTGAAAAAGTGTTTGATGATTTCAAAACCACCAATCACCACGACATCGTTCTGAGCTACCTGCAGCAGTAATTCTCACGAAGCGCAGCGGCCTGCTGCGCTTCGTTTCTTCCCTGTCAGCCGGCCTTGTCTTCCACCTCGACCCGCAGTTCATCGGGCCAGGCGTGAATCACCGCCTTCACCAGCGTCGCCAGCGGTATGGCGAAAAACACGCCCCAAAAGCCCCACATCCCGCCGAACACGATCACCGCCAGGATAATCACTAGCGGATGCAGGTTGACCGCTTCGGAGAACAAAATGGGCACCAACAGGTTGCCGTCCAACCCCTGTACCACCAGATAGGCGACGATCAGCGTCCAGAAATCGGCGCCGACGCCCCACTGGAACAGCGCCACCACCACCACCGGTATGGTGACCAGCACCGCGCCGATGTAGGGGATCAGCACCGAAAAGCCCACCAGCACCGCCAGCAGCAGCGAGTAGCGCATGTCCAGCACGGCGAACACCAGGTAGGTCGCCACGCCGACAATCACCATCTCCAGCACCTTGCCGCGGATATAGTTGGTGATCTGCTGATTCATTTCGTTCCAGACCTGCCCCGCCAGGCCGCGATTGCGCGGCAGCACGCGGCGCACCGCGTTCAACAGTTGATCTTTGTCCTTCAGCAGGAAGAACATCATCATCGGCACCAGGATCAGGTAGATAGCCAACGTCAGCAGGCCGACCAGCGACGCCAGCGAGAATTTCACCACCGATTCGCCCATGCCGGACAGCCGACTGCGCAGGTTTTCCGCCATCATGTCGATGATGCCGGCATCCACCAGCGCTGGATAACGCTTCGGCAGCGTCGCGGCGAAGTTATAGAACTGGTTGAGCATGCCCGGCAGATCGCTCATCAGATTGATGCCCTGCTGCCAAGCGGTCGGCGCGACGACAAACACCAGCAGCATGGCAACGCCCGCGAACACCAACAGCATGATGCTCGCCGCCCAGGTGCGCGAACAGCCGATGCGCTGCAGGCGCGCGGTCGGCCACTCCAGCAGGTACGCCAGCACGATGGCGACCAGCAACGGGGTCAGAATGCCGTGCAGAAAATAGAGAATGAGGAACCCGGCGACCAGGATCACCAGCAGCGCGATAGCCTGCGGATCGGTGAAGCGGCGGCGGTACCACTGTAATAACATCTCCAGCATCAGAGCGGGCTCCTCGAGATTTGGCGGGCGGGCATGGCGATTCCTGTGATGGGCCTGATTAAAGCATAGATAGAACGGGCGCACGCGAGGTGTGCAAAGCACTCAGAGTACTCAAAGTTCACCATACATCAACAGCGATTTGGCTGATTTTATCGCGCGGGCAGGCGATCGGCGCAAAAATCCGCAGACGCGGCGACAGGTTCGGTGAGCGGCCCCGAACGGGGCCGCGGAAGATTACAGCGAGGTACCGATAGAAAGGGGCGAACCGACTGCCAATGCGAACAACAACACACAGCCAATCGCGATCGCCGCCGCCAGATCATTTTTCATAGTCCCGTCCCCTGATACTTAAACTGGTTATCGTCACGAACTCTGTCGGTTCTTGCGTTGCGGCCTTTTCTGATGCACGTCATTAAAAACCCCCGCCGCAGCGGGGGAGAAAACGTTCTGGTGCATCAAGTGTTACAAGGAGGTCATGAGGGATTGCTAACCCTAAATGACTATTTCAAGCTAGGATTATTCTCAGAGCATGGCAAGCGATCGCGTCGAGGTTATCCGCACTTTGAGATAAACCTCATAAAAAAATCCCGCACGGCAGCGGGATGAAGGGATGATAACGTCATGAATTTTTTATGCGGACAATGAGGCGGTATTGTCGTCATTTGGCGACAATACCGCGCCGGCACGGTGGTCACAAGGGAAATTTGACCACGGTGAGGAAATCAGAATTTCGCCAATGCCCGCGGTCGTGCGCCAGTCAGCATCAACGAAAAAATGGGATTTTCATCAGACAGCCGTCGGGAAAAAACCGGTAGCATGGCCGATATCATCCCAAACGCCGTAGGGGGAAAGATGAACAGCAAACCGTGTGAATTTGATGAAGCCATCTGTCTGGCGATCGGGCGTGGCGTTTGCGAAGTCGTGAAGATAGGGGATGAAATCAGCGTCTTCTCCCTGTTGGAAGCGATCGAGAGCTTCATCGAACGGCAAGCGCTCAGCGAAAGCGAAATCGCGGCGGCGGACGACGCGCTGGATTTGATCACCGGTTTGGTCCGCCGCCAGTGCTGACACCCGTTACGAGGCGCAGCCGATGAGCCGTTGCTCTACCGTGACGCCGGGCATCATTTGCCGTAAACCGGCAATCAATTCGTCGCCCGCCTCGTGCAGCGCCGCCAACGGCATCGCCGGCAGGCTCTCCAGGATGAACCACATCCGCTCGGCCTCGGCGCTCAACCGGGTTCTGACCCCCTGGCGCCAGTTCCAGCGGCGGCAGGTCACGCCGCGATCGTCGCACCAAACCACCTCCCCCGCCTCCGGCGATTCATGGATCACCGCCCCCTCCTTGACGGTATCGAACAGTTCGCTGCCATCCGCGACGATCAGCCGCGGCTCGCCGACATAGGCCGCGATATTCTCGCCCCCCACCGGCACCGCATAACGGATGCTGACGGCGTTATAGAGATCGACGACCGGATCGATGCTGGGCATCGTGCCGTCGCGCAGCGCGCGCTTGCGCAGGGCGTCGGCGGAACAGGGCGTACGCTTGGGTTTGGCGCCAAACTGCATGAAAACCTCGCGCCAGGCCGTGAGATGCGCCTCTGCCCAGGGTGCGTCTTCCTCACCGAGGGCGCGACAGGCTTGCGCCAACGCTAACGCCCCCACGTCCGGATGGGCTATGGGAGCCGCAACCGCGGTAATGCTTAACGCCCGGAAACCGGGTGCCAGCGCAGCGACGGCCGGATCGATTGACGGATCGACTAAAATCATTAAATAATCCTATATTGACCATTTTATTGCATAATATTGACCGATGAACAAAAAAGTCAACAGACCGACCGAGTTTGGCGCCGACGTGCAAACCGTCAGCGAAGCGGTGTCACATCGCATCAAGCAACAGAGAAAAAGCCAAAAGCTATCGCTGGACGAACTGTCGCGCCGGGCGGGCGTCAGCAAAGGCATGCTGGTAGAGATCGAGAAAGGCGCCGCCAATCCCAGCATCGCCATCCTGTGCAAGCTCGCGGCGGCGCTGGGTCTCTCGGTGGCGGACATCGTCAACGTCACCCGCGCGCCCGCCGCCTACCTGATTGAAAGCCAAGATATTCCCACGCTGTGGCATGGCGATAGCGGCGGCTCGGCCCGTTTGCTGGCGGGCACCCAAGGCCCGAACATGATAGAACTGTGGCGGTGGGAAATGGCGCCCGGGGAATCCTATGCATCGGGCGGCCACCCGACGGGCACGTTTGAGCTGCTGCACGTTGAGCAAGGCGTCTTAAGCCTTGCCGTCGAACAAACCAAGCTCAGAATTGCGCCGGGCTGTTCGGCGGTCGCCAGAACGGACGGCCCGCACCGGTACGCCAACGAGGGCGAAGACACGCTGATTTTCACCATGACGGTCGCCGAACTGCACGCCTGAACGGCGGCCCTGACCTGAACGCTTTCACAGGAGAAGAATCATCATGACAACCCCTGCCCCACTTGTCTGGCAGCGTGCGGACTATCTCGTCAGCACCGATCCCGCCCTGCTTGATCTCGATGCCATCCACGCTTTTCTGACCCGTTCGTCATGGGCGGAGGGAATCGATAAAGAAACCGTCCGCCAGTCCCTCACCCACAGCCTGTGCTTCGGTTTGTATCACGAGGCCAGGCAGATCGGTTTCGCCCGGCTGGTCACCGATTACGCCACTTTCGGCTATCTGTGCGACGTGTACGTGTTGGAGACGCATCAAAAAAGCGGGCTGGGCCTGTGGCTGGCGGAATGCTGCCAGGCCCATCCGCTGATGGCGAAGCTGAGGCGAATCATGCTGGTCACCAGCACCGCCCCCTGGCTCTATGAGAAAGTGGGCTATTCGGCCATCAACCACCCCGACTTTGTCTGGCAGATCGCCCGGCCGGACATCTATCGACGGTAATGCTATTTCAGCGCCTGCTCGGCCAGCAGCCCGAGCGCGATGACGATCATCGCCGCGCCGGAGATGCGCCCCACTATCTTCGCAGCCTGCGGGCGCGTGCGCAGTACCGACTGCGAACCGAATCCCACCAGCAGATACACCAGGCCGCAGCTGATCAAATGCACGACGCCCAACGCCAGCATCTGCATCGGCACCGACCATTCGGCTCGGGCGTCGGTAAACTGCGGCAGCAGCGCCAGAAACAGCAGAAACACCTTGGGGTTCAAGCCGCTGACGCACACGCCCTTGCCGGCCCAGCGCAGCCAGGAATCGGAACGCTGATCTTCACCGGCGCCGGGCACTGGCGGGTGCAGCAGCATGTTGAAACCGATCCACAACAGATAAGCCGCCCCCAACAGGGTGAGCGCCGTCAGCGCCAGCGGGTTGCCGACCAGCAGCGCGCCGACGCCCGCCACCACAATCGCAATCATCAGCAGATGGCCGAACAGCAAGCCGGCGACGGCGGGCACCACCACCCGGCCGCGAATGCCCGCCGAGATCACATAGGCCCAATCCATACCCGGCGTGATCACCAATAAAATCGACACCGCCCAAAAAGCGGCGAACAGAGCGAGCGTCATGCCGGCGCCCTCTCAGACGCGCCACGCCACACCAAACAGAGAACCATTGCCTTTCCTCGTGGAAGAAGAACGGCCTCCGCCTGCCGCGGTGGCCGTCAAAACCGTTCAACAGATGGCAAGAATATCCTCAAGGCGTTAAAATGTGCTTTCAATTACTTGCCTGAAATCGGCATAAGCGGGGAAATTTTTCCAAATGGATAAGATTGATCGCAAGATTCTTGCTGAACTGCAGGTCGATGGCCGTTTGTCGGTAACCGAGCTGGCCGAGCGGATCGGTTTGAGCGTGTCTCCCTGCCACCGCCGGGTACGGGCATTAGAGGAGTCCGGGGTGATCAGGGGTTACCGCGCCCAGCTCGACCCCGGCAGCCTGGGCTATAACTTTTCCGCCCTGGTGTTCGTCACCATGCGCGAAGGCGATCGCCGCGCCGTTGAAACCTTCGAAAACGCCATGGTGGACATTCCGCAGGTGGTGCAGGCACAGCGGCTGTTTGGCGATCCCGACTATCTGCTGCACGTGATCGCCCGCGATCTGCCCGCCTTCCAGCAGCTTTACGACGAGAAACTCTCCGCTCTGCCGGGCGTGCAGCGCCTGAGCTCCACGCTGGTGATGAAAACCGTGGTGCCGGAGCGCTCGTTCCTGCCGCTGGGCAAATGACGACGGGAGCGTTACCGCTCCCGTTTTCTCTTTTCTTTAAGGCACAATCACGAAATCCGGATTGGCGACGGCAAACAGCGCCTCGCGATCCGCCGCCGGTGGGTAAATCCACTGCGTGTTGATCTCCTGCTTAATCTTTTTGCCTTCCTCACGGGTAAAGCGCACCTGGCGCTCCCAGCCTTCGGTATACAGCGCGCCCCAGGGGCCCAGATCCAGACAGGTCACATACTTCGGCTGGCTGTAAGGGTGCGCCGGCAAGCCCGTCAGCTCCGCCGCCGCATTGTGGCCGGCCACGCGGCCAAGGCTCAGCGCATGCTGGCAGGTCATCAGGTTGTGGTTACCGAGATCGTCTGTCGCCGCCTTCACCGTATCGCCGGTCACGAAAATGCCCGCCGCCGCCGGCGCGCGCAGGAAGGCGTCGCCGATCACCCGGCCGCTGCCGTCGCGCTCGCCGGGGATCTGCTCGGTCAGCGGATGCGCTCGCACGCCCGCCGCCAGGATCACCGTGTTGGCGGCGATGCGCTCACCGTTCGACAGCATCACCCCCTCGGCGTCGATGGCTGAGACGCGCAGGCCGGCCCGCGCTTCCACGCCGCACTCCGCCAACGCCTGGCGTATCACCGCCCCCGGCTCCGCCCCCATCCCGGCGCCCACTTCCGGGGCGGTATCGACGATCACCACGCGCACGTTCTCGTCTTTGCCCAGCGCATCGCGCAGCCGTTGCGGCATCTCCGCCGCGCTCTCCAGGCCGGTCAGCCCCGCCCCCACCACCAAGGCGGTGTTGCGCGCCGGCGTCGACGGTTTGGCCACCAGCGCTTTAATATGGGCATCCAGACGCTGCGCGCTTTCCAACGTATCGACGTTGAAACCGTATTCGGCAAAGCCCGGCACCGCAGGCACGGACAGCCGGCTGCCGGTGGCACACACCAAACGATCGTAGGCCAACTCAAGGGGTTCCCCCGTAGCCTGCGCCACCGTGAGCGTTTTAGCAGCGGCATCGATACGCTCTACCGTCCCGGCCAGGTGGCGCACACCGACGACAGCGAGCTGCGCGGAAATGTCCGGGTTCATGTTTTCCAGCACGGCCTCATACAGGCGTGGCCGGATGGTGACGGTTGGCGTCGGTGAAACCATGAGCACCTCGATATCGTCATGCTTACCGGCAAGGGTAATGGCGCGCATGGCGGACACGGCGGCCCAAAAACCGGCAAAACCGGAACCGGCAATCACTATTTTCTGCGTCATGGGATGACTCCTTCATACAGGGTTAACCGGGCGACAAGGCTGCCCGCAGTTTTTTCGGATGAACGATGCCGTCCCGCTCCCGTAACAGGGTGCAGAAGGCCCGCCCGCCCCTTCCGAAGAGGCGGGAAAAAGTGTGTTTCGTTTTAAGGAAAGGCGGTGGTTAGGTCTTGGCGCGCGCCGTTTTGCCGCTGCGCGCGGTGCGTTCCGTCATGCGCTCGTCGAGCCAGAGGTTGACCTCGCCGAAGAAGCCTTGCGGCGCTTTGCGGCCAAAACGGGCGGCGACGGCGCCGAGAGTCTGCGCCGCCAGCGCATCGCGCATCGCCTTCTCCGCCTGCAGCATCACCGCATGGATAGCGCATTTGCCGGAGACCGCCCAATCCGGCGGGGAGTCATCGAACACCGCGCAGCGCCCGCGCACCTCCTGGCAATCGAACAGCGGCTTGTGCCCCTCGATAGCGTCGATGATCGCCAGAAAGCTGATCTCGTCCGCCGGGCGGGCCAGCCGGTAGCCGCCGCGCACCCCTTCGCTGGCGGCGACGATCCCCGCCTTTTCCAGCTTGGGGAAAATCTTGGCCAGAAAGCTGGGTGAGATCCCTTGCAGCTCGGCGAGTTCGCGGCTGCTGAGCGCCCGCTGGTTATCGCCGACCAGCCACAGCAGGCAGTGGATGCCATATTCAACGCTGGTTGTGATGTACGCCATATGTCCGTTTTCAACCGTCAATGAATCTTCAATAACGCAGACTATATGAGTCTGCGTTTATCTTGTCAATAAAACACGGATCAACTTTGTCCGTGTTTTATTGACAATGCAGGCCACCGGCGACGCAGAAAACGCCCTTCGAAATGAAAAATAAAACTTTTTTGCCCGATTCGCGCCCGGCTAACGTTTCCTTGTTGCCAACGGCTGACTATGATGTGATGGGCACCGCCGCCGCGGTTTGTGAGCCGCCGCACTTTCACGCGGATTGCGCCGTGGGAATAAAGAACTCTTGTCTGCTGCTGACGTCTTAGAAATGATTATTTAAGGGAAACGCCTGACTATGACCAACCGGTTGACCAAAACCGCGTTAGCGGTGCTGCTGCTCGGCACGCTGAACGCCACCGCCCTGGCGCCAGCACAGGCGGAAAGCCAGGACCAGTTGCCGGATATGGGCACCTCCGCCGGCGGCACCCTGAGCATCGGACAAGAACTGGCGATGGGCGATTTTTACGTGCGCCAACTGCGCGCCAGCGCCCCGCTGATCAACGATCCGCTGCTAATCCAATACATCAATCAGCTGGGCAACCGGCTGGTGGCCAGCGCCTATTCGGTGCGCACGCCGTTCCATTTCTATCTGGTGCGCAACGACGAAATCAACGCCTTCGCCTTCTTCGGCGGCAACGTGGTGCTGCATTCCGCCCTGTTCCGCGTCAGCGACAACGAAAGCCAGCTGGCTTCGGTGCTAGCGCACGAAATCTCGCACGTCACCCAGCGCCACCTGGCGCGCGCCATGGAAGATCAGCAGCGCAACGCCCCGTTGACCTGGGTGGGCGCGCTTGGTTCCATCCTGCTGGCGATGGCCAACCCGACCATGGGCATGGCGGCGCTGAGCGGCACCATGGCCGGCACCCAGCAAGGCATGATCAGCTTTACCCAATCGAACGAACAGGAAGCCGATCGCATCGGCATTCAGGTGCTGCAGCGCGCCGGTTTCGATCCGGAAGCGATGCCCGACTTCCTGCAGAAACTCTCGGATCAGTCGCGCTACGCCTCCAAACCGCCGGAAATGCTGCTAACGCACCCGTTGCCGGACAGCCGCCTCTCCGACGCACGCAACCGCGCCAACCAGATGCCGAAACACATCGTGCAGTCCTCGCAGGATTACCTGATGGCCAAAGTGCGCGCACTGGGCATGTACAGTTCGGAAGGCTATGGCCTGAACGAAGAACTGCTCGGCTCGCTCAGCAAGGGCAACGTGCGCGAACAGGCGGCCGCCAAATACGGCCGCGCCATCCTGTTCTATGAAGCGAAAAAATACGACGACGCGCGCAATATCATTCAACCGATGCTGGCGCAGGATGCGAAAAACGTCTGGCTGATCGACCTGATGACCGACATCGATCTCGGCCAGAAACGCGCGCCGCAGGCCATCGCCCGCCTGCAGGCGGCCAACGCCGCCCAAAGCAACAATCCGGTGCTGCAGCTCAACCTGGCCAACGCCTATGTCGAAGGCAACCAGCCGGCGCAGGCGTCGAAGATCCTGAACCGCTACACCTTTGCCCATCCGGACGATCCGAACGGCTGGGATCTGCTGGCGCAGGCCAGCGCCGCACAAGGGCTGCGCGATGAAGAGCTGTCGGCCCGTGCCGAAAGCCTGGCGCTGAACGGCCGGCTCGATCAAGCCATCGGCCTGCTCAGCAATGCCAGCTCGTTGCAAAAACTCGGCAGCCTAAAACAGGCGCGCTACGATGCGCGCATCGACCAGCTGCGCCAACTGCAACAGCGCTTCCGCCAATACCAACGCAGCTGATTCAACAAGGAATGAACGCCATGAAAAACGTCACGATTTACCACAACCCACGCTGCTCCAAGAGCCGTGAAACCCTGGCGCTGCTGGAACAGCACGGCGTCGATCCCAAGGTGGTGCTGTACCTCGAAACGCCCCCTACGGTCGATGAGCTGAAAAAGCTGTTGAAGGAACTGGGCTTCACATCCGCGCGCGAGCTGATGCGCAAAAAAGAAGATCTGTACAAGGAATTGAAGCTGGCGGACGACAGCCTGAGCGAAGAGCAACTGCTGGCGGCAATGACGACGAACCCGAAACTGATCGAACGCCCGATCGTGGTAAAAGGCAGCAAGGCGCGCATCGGCCGACCGCCGGAGCAGGTGCTGGAGATTTTGTAATCGTCCGGAAAGTCTGTTATTGAACCGCAAAATACCAATAGCCCTGAACAGGGCTATTTTTAATTGTTTGTTATATAAATACTTTTCATCATCCCAGTCTTCTTCTACTGCTATGCTGCGCAAACGCCAAATCTCTCGGTGAAACAGCCGTTGACAATCGTCAACACCCCACCTACCCTGAGCGCATCACTGGACGAGCGATGAAAAAACACCCAGACAAGCACATTCAGGCGGCATTAGCTTACGCCCTTTCTCAGGGTTGGTATTTTCGGCCCAGCAAGGGGCACGCATTTGGTCGGCTACATTGCGCCTTTGTCGGGCACCAAGAACATATGATGAGCATCTGGAGCACGCCAAAAAACCCAGAGGTACATGCCGAACAGATTCGGCGCAAGGTCGATCACTGCCTGGCGCTGTCGCAGAAAAAATAACCGGAGAATCACCATGACGCTTTATCATTTCGCATTGACGCTGGGCGGGGTCACTGCCGATACCGCCGGGCTGGAGGATGCGCTGTATGCGGCGGGATGTGATGACGCGCTGATCTGTTTCTACGGTAAAGCCGTTTACCTGGAATTCGATCGAGAAAGCGACAACTTTGCGCACGCGATTTGCAGCGCCATCAGCGATATCGAGTCTGCAAATATTGGCGCCAAGGTGATATCGGTGGACTCCAGCCTGGTAGGGTTAAGCGATATTGCCGAGCTCACTGAACTGTCACGTCAGGCGATCGCCATGCTAAAAGACGGGACTCGCGGCCCCGGCGGCTTCCCTTCCCCCATTCAACGGCTCGGCGGAGCCTCACCGCTATGGCGCTGGGCTGACGTGGCGGCCTGGTTGGCACAGCAGGGGAAAATCGACCCACGGCTTGCAGACAATGCGCAGTGTCTGGAATACATCAATCTCGCTTTGCAACTGCGAAGCGATCGGCAACGCCAGCAGGTTGAGCATTATTGCACCCTGCTGGAACATGCAGAAAAACAGGCTTGATGGCTCGTTACAGCCCCAGGATCTCTTTAACGAACGGGATGGTCAGCTTGCGCTGGGCGGTGATCGAGGCGCGATCGAGCTGATCGAGAGTCATAAACAGCGTGCGCATCTCGCGATCCAGCCGTTTCAACAGGAAGCGGCCCACGTCTTCCGGCAGCTCGAAGCCGCGCAGTTTGCCGCGCAGCTGCAGCGCCAGCAGTTTCTCTTCGTCCGACAGTGGCTGCAGCTTGTAGATCTGCCCCCAGTCCAGGCGCGAAGCCAGATCCGGCAAACGCAGGTTCAGCTGACGCGGCGGGCGATCCCCGGTGATGAACAACCGGGTGCGGCCGGTTTCCAGGATGCGGTTGTAGAGGTTGAAGATCGCCATCTCCCACTCTTCGTCGCCGGCGATGCATTCGATATTGTCGATGCAGACCAGCGCCAGCTGCTCCATGCCGTCCAACACTTCAGGCACGAAGTAAGCGCGCTTGTCGAGCGGCACATAGCCCACCGCTTCGCCTTTCTGCGAAAGCTCGGCGCAGGCCGCATGCAGCAGATGGCTGCGCCCGCCGCCTTCACGCGACCAGAAATAGATATAGCTGCCATGTTCCTGACGGACGGCGGATTGGATCGCAGCTAATAGGGATGGGTTCTCGCCCGGATAAAAACTGGCGAAAGTTTCATCATCGGGAAGATAAAGTGGCAGTGAAAGCTGTGCCGGCGTATTCAGAGAAGCACCTCAACCAAAACTGGCAGAAAAACGTGGGCAGTTTAACACAGAAAACGGGCGCTGTTGAACCGGCAGGATCTTATGCCGCAATAGTGAACAATGCCTAAGCGCCGCTTGATCGGCGGCGGCACCCGTCGAGGCAAGAATTATCCGATATCATTCCCTAACTCCATGCCTGCGCAGGTTAAATTTGTATTTTAAGTAAAATCTGACCTAGTATAGGTAGGCTAAATGCAATCACCATCAACAAGGTTTCTGCAAGGATATAGACGATGAAAGTATGGAATAAAGTGCTGTTGGCCTCCTTTATCGGGTTGTTGGTTGCCGGCTGTGATGACTCGTCCAAGGTTGACGCCAACCTGGATAAAGCCAAAGACAGCGCCGAGCAGATGAAAGACGCCGCCCAGAAAAAAGCGGACGATCTGACGGACAAAGCGAAAGCGACGGCGGATGAAATCAAAAAAGAGGCCGCCACTCAGGCGGATCAGCTGAAAGACAAAGCTTCGGCGATTAAAGAAGACGCCGCCAAGCAGGCGGACGCCATCACCAACGACGCCAAGGCCAAAGCCGCCGCGATCAAAGACGACGCAGGTAAACAGAGCCAGCAGTTGGTGGATCAGGCCAAGGCCATCAAAAACGACGCCATCAACGGCGCCAACGATCTGACCGAGCAGGCCAAGGCGAAGACCGAAGCCATCAAGAACAGCGCCGAAAACAAAGCGCAAGAGTTGAAACAAGAGACCGATGCGGCGGTGAACGGCAATACTCAGCCGGCCACCCAGCAGTAAGCTATTCTCAGCCACCAAAGAAAGGAGCAGTAAATGGGGATTATTTCCTGGATTATCTTCGGCCTGATCGCCGGTATTTTGGCTAAGTGGATCATGCCCGGCAAAGACGGCGGCGGCTTTATTCTGACCGTCGTGCTGGGGATCATCGGCGCCGTGGTCGGCGGCTATATCAGCACCTTCTTCGGCTACGGCAAGGTTGACGGCTTCAACTTCGGCAGCTTCGTGGTGGCGGTTATCGGCGCCATCGTGGTGCTGTTCGTGTACCGCAAAATTCGCAGCTAAGGCGAATGCCATAAGTCAAAAGGGCAGCCCCTGGGCTGCCCTTTTCGTTACTTCTGCTCCGCCGATTCGTCCGGCGCGTCAAGCACCTCTTCTTCCTTGCGGAACAGGCTGATGACCTTGAACAGCAGGCTCAGGCCGATCCCCACGATGGTCGCCAGCGCCATGCCTTTCAGCTCCGCTGCGCCGATGTGCACCTTGGCGCCGCTCACGCCGATGATCAGGATCACCGAGGTTAAAATCAGGTTTTGCGCTTTGTTGTAATCCACTTTGGACTCGATCAGCACGCGAATGCCCGAAGCGCCGATCACACCGTACAGCAGCAGGGAAACGCCGCCCATCACCGGCACCGGCACCGCCTGGATCGCCGCCGCCAGCTTACCGATGCAGGACAACAGGATCGCCAGCACCGCCGCGCCGCCGATCACCCAGGTGCTGTAGACCTTGGTGATGGCCATCACGCCGATGTTCTCGCCATAGGTGGTGTTCGGCGTGGAGCCGAAGAAGCCGGAGAACACCGTCGAGATGCCGTTTGCGAACATCGAGCGGTGCAGGCCCGGATCGCGGATCAGGTCTTTTTTCACGATGTTGGCGGTCACCACCAGGTGGCCGACGTGCTCGGCGATCACCACCAGCGCCGCCGGCAGAATGGTGAAGATGGCGAACCACTCAAAGCGCGGGGTGTAGAAGGTCGGCAGCGCGAACCAGTGCGCCTCGCGGATCGGGGTCAAATCCACCACGCCCATGAAGAACGACAGCGCATAGCCCACCAGCACGCCGATCAGGATCGGGATAATCGCCAGGAAGCCGCGGAACAGCACCGAACCGAGCACCGTGACCGCCAGCGTCACCAGCGAAATGGTGATGGTGGTCGAATCGGCGCTGGTGCCTTCCGCCGGCAGCAGCCCCGCCATGTTGGCCGCTACGCCCGCCAGCTCCAGCCCGATGACGGCGACGATCGCCCCCATCGCCGCCGGCGGGAACATCACGTCCAGCCAGCCGGTGCCGGCCTTTTTCACGATCAGCGCCACCAGGCAGAACAGCACGCCGCACATGATGAAACCGCCCAACGCCACTTCGTAACCGAGCGGCAACAGCAGCAGCACCGGCGAGATAAACGCGAAGCTGGAGCCGAGGTAGGCCGGGATCTTGCCTTTACAGATGAACAGATACAGCAGCGTGCCTATGCCGTTGAACAACAGCACGGTCGCCGGGTTGATCTTGAACAGGATAGGCACCAGCACGGTGGCGCCAAACATGGCGAACAGGTGCTGGAAGCTGAGCGGAATGGTCTGGAGCAGCGGCGGGCGCTCGCTGACGCCGATGGCGCGACGGGTCATGTGTGCTTTTCCTCGGTTTATTGGTTTTATAGGTTTTAGTCAAAAAAAAGCCGACTCGTTAAGTCGGCTCAAATGTTTACTTAGTACCAAATATCTTGTCGCCCGCATCGCCCAGGCCAGGCACGATGTAGCCCTTGTCGTTCAGACACTGATCGATGGAGGCGGTGTACAGCTCAACGTCCGGATGCGCTTTCTCCAGCGCGGCGATGCCTTCCGGCGCCGCGACCAGGACCAGCACCTTGATGCTGTGGCAGCCGGCTTTCTTCAGCAGATCGATAGTGGCGATCATCGAACCGCCGGTGGCCAGCATCGGGTCGACGACCAGCGCCATGCGCTCTTCGATGTTGGAAACCAGCTTCTGGAAGTACGGTACCGGCTCCAGGGTTTCTTCGTCGCGGTATACGCCCACCACGCTGATGCGCGCGCTCGGCACGTGCTCCAGCACCCCTTCCATCATGCCCAGACCTGCGCGCAGGATTGGCACTACGGTAATCTTTTTCCCTTTGATCTGATCCACTTCAACTGGCCCGCACCAGCCTTCGATGGTGACTTTTTCCGTCTCCAGATCGGCGGTCGCTTCATAGGTCAGTAAACTACCCACTTCTGAGGCCAGCTCACGGAAGCGTTTGGTGCTGATGTCATTTTCACGCATCAGGCCAAGCTTGTGTTTTACCAGCGGGTGTTTCACCTCAACGATCTTCATCATTTTTCTCCTATTAAGGTGGTTGCGGCCAAAAAAATCGCGGGATTATACCTCCTTTTTTTCGCCGCGCCACCCACAATAGCCCGATCGGGATCAACAAAAGTTTGAATATCAGTATAGATGACGAAAAAGCGGAGCCGGTTCACAAGCCGCTCGCAAACGTTTGCCTGCGCTGTTAGAATTGCCGCGCCTTATTCCGGAATCAACATCGGAAGCACAGTTTTCAAACCGCAAATCGTCGTGGGGAATCGCGCAGTGACCGACAAAACCTCTCTCAGCTATAAAGACGCAGGTGTCGATATCGATGCAGGCAACGCATTGGTAGATCGCATCAAAGGTGTAGTTAAACAGACCCGTCGCCCGGAAGTGATGGGCGGTCTGGGCGGGTTTGGCGCCCTGTGTGCGTTGCCGCAGAAATACCGCGAGCCGGTGCTGGTTTCCGGTACCGACGGCGTGGGCACCAAGCTGCGTCTGGCGATGGATCTGAAACGCCACGACACCATCGGCATCGATCTGGTGGCGATGTGCGTCAACGATCTGGTGGTTCAGGGCGCCGAGCCACTGTTCTTCCTCGACTACTACGCGACCGGCAAGCTGGACGTGGACACCGCGGCCAGCGTGATCACCGGCATCGCCGAGGGCTGCAAACAGTCCGGCTGTGCGCTGGTGGGCGGCGAAACCGCTGAAATGCCGGGCATGTACCACGGCGAAGACTACGACGTGGCCGGTTTCTGCGTCGGCGTGGTCGAAAAATCCGAGATCATCGACGGCAGCAAAGTGCAGTCCGGCGACGCGCTGATCGCCCTGGGCGCTTCCGGCCCACACTCCAACGGCTACTCGCTGGTGCGCAAAATCCTGGAAGTGAGCAACACCGATCCGACCGCCACTCAGCTGGAAGGCAAACCGCTGGCCGACCACCTGCTGGCGCCGACCAAGATTTACGTGAAGTCCGTGCTGGAGCTGATCGAGAAGGCGGACGTACACGCCATCGCTCACCTCACCGGCGGCGGCTTCTGGGAAAATATTCCACGCGTGCTGCCGGAAGGCATGCAGGCGGTGATCGACGAAGCCAGCTGGCAGTGGCCGGCGGTGTTCACCTGGCTGCAGCAGGCCGGTAACGTCAGCCGTCATGAAATGTATCGCACCTTCAACTGCGGCGTAGGCATGGTCATCGCCCTGCCGGAAGCCGAAGTGGAAGCGGCCATCGCGCTGCTGACCGCGGCAGGTGAAAAAGCGTGGAAAATCGGTAAACTGACCGCCTCTTCCGACGAACAACAAGTGGTCATCAACTGATGAAAAAGATCGTGGTGTTGGTCTCCGGCCAGGGGAGCAATCTCCAGGCGCTGATTGACGCCTGCCAGCAGGGCCGCATCGCCGCCGAAATCGTGGCGGTGTTCAGCAACAAGGCGCAGGCTTATGGCCTGCAACGCGCCGAAGCGGCGGGCATCGCCGCCCAAGCGCTGGATGCCAAGGCCTACGCCGATCGCACGGCGTTCGACGCCGCGTTGGCGGACGCCATCGACCAGCACCAGCCCGATCTGGTGGTGCTGGCCGGCTACATGCGCATCCTCAGCCCGCAGTTCGTGCAGCGTTATGCCGGCCGCATGCTGAACATCCACCCTTCCCTGCTGCCGAAATACCCGGGTCTGCATACCCACCGTCAGGCCATCGACAACGGCGACAGCGAACACGGCACCTCGGTGCACTTCGTGACCGAACAGCTCGACGGCGGCCCGGTGATTTTACAGGCCAAGGTGCCGATTTTCGCTGACGACGGAGAGGATGACGTGGTTGAACGGGTGCAAACCCAGGAACACACGATCTATCCGCTGGTGGTGAGCTGGTTCGTCGACGGTCGCCTGGCGATGCGCGATGGCGCCGCCTGGCTGGACGGCGAACGCCTGCCTGAGCAGGGTCACGCCGCCGACTGATGCGCGCAGCCTGAACCTTGCCTAAACGGCGCCCACGCGGCGCCGTTTTTTTTCGCCTTCATCCATTCTGTGAAGTTATACTTTGCACAATTTCACGGCACAGAGGAGCCCACATGTCCAGCACTGCCAGCGTCAGGTTACGCCCATTGGAACGGGACGATCTGTCGTTCGTCCACCAGATGGACAACAACGCCAGCGTCATGCGCTATTGGTTTGAAGAACCCTACGAAGCCTTTGTCGAGCTTTCCGATCTCTACGACAAACACATCCACGATCAGAGCGAGCGCCGCTTTATCATCGAGCACGAAGGCGCCAAGGTCGGCCTGGTAGAGCTGGTGGAGATCGATCACATCCACCGCCGCGCTGAGTTCCAGATCATCATCGATCCTGCCCACCAGGGCAAAGGCTACGCCAGCACCGCCGCCCGTCTGGCGATGGACTACGGTTTCTCGGTGCTGAACCTGTACAAGCTGTACCTGATCGTCGATAAGGAGAACCCGAAGGCGATCCACATCTACAGCAAGCTGGGCTTCAACGTGGAAGGCGAGCTGATCGACGAGTTCTTCGTCAACGGCGAATACCGCACCGTGCTGCGCATGTGCATTTTCCAGCCGCAATACCTGGCGAAGTTCAAAACGCCCAATGATAAGCCGCTGGTGAAGTGACAATTCGCGAGAAAAAAGAGAAAACCCGCCCAGGCGGGTTTTTTATTGGGAAATAAGCGGCTAGTATTAAGGCATATTATTTTATCGTCAGGAAATAGCCTGATGAATACGAAAATAAATAATATTTCCCGAGATAATTAATCGAACAATAATTAATAGTAAGAATTACCCTCTGCCTCTACAAAGGAAAAATGCCATGACGACCGTCTCAAACCTGCTGCTTTTTATCGGCCTGGCGATGCTCGCCATCGCCGCCGGCCTGAATACCTATAGCGGCTACGCCTCCGCAGATCCCAATAGCACCCCGCTGTTTTCCTCACTCTGGTGGACGCGTTGGTTCCCGCTCTATGCCTCAGGGGCTGCGTTGCTGCTGGTGGGGGTAGTGTTGCGGGTTTCGGGGCGGGGACGTTAAAAACAGAAAACGGCTCCGAAGAGCCGTTTCCATACGTGGGTCAACAGCCTTCATAAACGGTATCAGGTGCCTATTTTATGATGCATAGCATGTTGCGGAAATATGGGGTTAATCCATGTCCTAACTTATTGCCTTGATAATATTCTGCACGATAGGTTTGACAGCTGCTGTCAATTTTTCATTGTCAATAGTGAAGATTAAAAGCTCAATGTCGCTTTCCGCATCAAGTAGCATCTGTCGTAACCATTTTTCCTCTATCGCTACAATACTGTCACCTGCGTTATTTATTTCTGATTGAATTTCAGCCACAGGTAGTTTTCCTTCTAAAAAGGCCACACAGGAAAAACTAAGCTTTTTAATTACATCGGGATAAATCCACCCACTCATTTTTCACTCCTGCGAAGGATTGTGATTATTATGTTACCATGGTTTTCAGTAACCACACCAATGTCACCAGCCCGATAAATTGTCCTTTGAATATCATTAGATATGCTTGTTTCAGTAACACCTATTTTAATTACATACTCAACTATATTGGACGAAACGGTTTTTCCAGGTCCAATGGTTCCTGCCGAGGAGCCTTAGCTTGTTGCTTACATTCGGTCAACAGCATGTTGAGAGTAAAGACGATCACCTATACGTGCATATTGATGTCCATCAACTGTTTTTATCGAGAACCTGACCGTTATCCGCAATCAAATTAGCTCCCTCGGCCTGAACCTGGCTGCCGATGTTCGCCAGCAGCGCATTGGTCAGGTTGTCTTTGAAGCTGCCGCCGTTGATGGTGGTGTTGAGGCTCGAGCTGATGACCGACTGGCCGGCCACGCGCTGCGCAATCTTGCTCCAGTAGCCATTGCTCAGCTGCGGCAGTTTGACGTTGTTCGGGTTAAGCGGTTTGCCCGCCGCGCCTATCGGCGTTTGTATGGCATACAAAATCAAGAGAAAACGGCTCCGAGGAGCCATTTCTGTGTGCAGATCAAGTCCAATCTTCATAGCCGCTGTCATGGATCCAGACGATACCGCCGGGGCATTCCTCTGTCAGAAACCAGAATCCGTCGAAGGCTTCGCATGTGGAGTCCTCATCGAAACTTTATTTCAATTCTCTTTTTAACCTTTCCTTGCAGAACCTCTAGACTTTCGTTACCAATAATATCAACAATCCAACGAGCGGTACTTTTCGCGGAGTTAGCTTGGGCAACTAGAGGGATTAATGGAACCTATTAATCCCCTACTAGCTGCCGCAGGGTTCCAACCTCGCAGGGCTGCCGGCCCCCTTACCGATGGGTATCCTTTTTAACTGCAGCAGGCACCTCCAAGCACGTTGCGCATAAAATCTAAAAATAATCTTCTTGTTTCCTTTGCTTTCCTGTTGGCACTACCTCGTCAATATCAAAGGATAAAAGGAAACTTTCTTCATAGAGTTTAATTGTATAGGCGTATATTACGCCGTTCTCTTCGCTGATTCCCATAACGCCACCTTTCTTTCCTAAATATTTTGCATTTCGGTCGTTACGTGGATTGGAAATTTCAACTTCTTGATAAAATTCTATTTTTGTAGTCATTTGTGCGTGATTTTCCCGTCAAGCGATACATTCAAGTGCTTACCATCTCGGCTCGCCCACCCCAACTGAGCTTTCCCAGTTGGTGAAAGTTGGACGTCCCACTCAAACTCTTGGCCTTTCGTTCTTGATGGACCTTTGGTCCATTCATTACCAAATTTATCTATATATCCTTTGTTTGGGCCTCTGGGTAATGGGTTTGTTGGTTTGTAATTAGAGTCGGGTACGAATCTAATTTTCCCTTCATTAGGTAACTGAACATGCTTCATTCGACCCTTAATCGACCAGACCTGTCCGGAACTCAATGTCCCATAAGGGTTGAAAAAAGGCTCATCTACATAAGCTAATGGGCCTTTTAACGCAGCTTTTTCCGATGCTTTAATGGCATTAGTTGTGATCTTGACGCCCAACTTACCTGCGCCGGCGACCCCTGCAAACAGCCCCAGCCCGGCCATCGTCAGTTTACCAAACTCCAGCCCAGCACCGTAAGCCCCGTCGATGCCTGCGTGTTCATACTTCGTCTTGAACGCCTCGACCCGCCCCAGGTATTCCTGTTTCACACTCTCGCCAATAATCGAGAAGCGTTCATCGTTCTTTATCAGAGCTATTAATGCATCCGCTGCCTCGCGTGGGTTGCTGGCCACGGCGACTAAACCATCCACCGTATCGCTGATTTCAACCGGGATGCCGGAGACTACACCCGCCGCAAAGGCGCCATCCTGCGTATGGCTCGTTATTCCCCAACTAGCCAACACCAACGCTTTATCCAGCGGCGATTTCGCGGCCGCCAAATCTTTCTCCATCAATTCTTGCTGTTTGTGGCTGAGATAGTTGTATCGGAACGCATTCTCACCACCGGTGGCACCGCTGTAAGCACCATCAGACTTGCCGGTGAAGACTGCGCCTGCGGCTGCGCCCAGCACTCGTGCCATCTGCGCCTGCTGTTCCGATTTCTTCTGCCACTCCTCCGGCTTGATGATATTGTCGCCCAATATCACCCCGGCCAGCTCCGCCGCCAGCGCCCCGGCCGCCGCGCCTTTGGCATTGCCCTTGCCGATTTCTGCGGCCACGCCCGCCAGAACGGCATGGCTTACGGCCCGGCCCGGTATATCGAGAACCTGACCGTTATCCCCAATCAGGTTGGCGCCCTCGGCCTGAACCTGACTGCCGATGTTCGCCAGCAGCGCATTGGTCAGGTTGTCTTTGAAACTGCCGCCATTAATGGCGGTATTCAGGCTGGAGCTGATGACCGACTGCCCGGCCACCCGCTGCGCCACCTTGCTCCAGTCACCGTTGCTCAGCTGCGGCAGTTTGACGTTGTTCGGGTTAAGCGGTTTGCCCGCCGCGTCCTTGCTCCAGCCCATCGCGCTGTCGAAGCCATTGAGCGCGCCGCCGATCGCCATCGCCGTGGCGGTCGCTTTGACGTTTTCATTTCGGCCCAACGCCTGCAGGGTTTTCGACAGGTTGCCCTGATTCTCCACCAGCGCCACCGCCGCCTGAGAGGCCAAAGAAGACATACCAGCGGTGACTGCGCCGCTGGTTATCGCCCCGCCGCCTACGGCGCCGGAAACACTGGAAGCCGCCGTAGCCGCCAATGAACTGCCCGCGGTCACCGCCGCGGCCGCAATGGCGATCACCGCCGCCACCGCCGGGTTCAGGTGCTGGCTTTTGTAATCCCAGCTGTCGTAAGCGTCTTTGACCTTGCTCCACTGCACGTCGTTGCGCTTGTTCAGATCTTTGACCCAGGTGGTGCCCGGCGTATTGCCCAAGGCGTCGATGGCGCTTTGCAGCGCCTGCCCGTTTTTCACCTTCACATCGGCGCTGACGCCCTTGGCGGCTTCCACGGTCAGGGCTCCACCGGTATGAATGCTCGGCAGCACCCACTTATTGTCTTCGTAGCCTTTATTGGCCTGCTTGATAAAGAAGCCTTTCGAATTGCTGACGGTCTGTTCGAAAGAGGTGTTTTTCACCGCACGGAAGTTAACCTGGCCACGGGAGCTGGTCAGGCGCGCGTTTTGCCCGGCGGCGATTTTGCTGGCTTCATAGGTGCTGTCGTCGCGGCTCATCAGCGTGATATTGCCTGCGGCGGTAAACTCGGTAACCTTGTTGGTCACGTCATGGCGGGTCTGCTTAACCTCGGTTTTCTTACCCCACCATTTGCGCTTGGTTTCCTTTTTCTCGTAGTGGCTGGACTCCTCCATCGCCTGGGCGTAGAGATAGCCACCCTTGGCGGCTATATCCATATTGCCGACACGCATGGCTTCGGCCTGGTTGTGGGCGTCGGCATAGGCTTTCAGCCTTGTTTCTTCCGCATGTTTAGCTTGGGCTTCCTGTCGAACGCTAACTAATTTCCTATTTGCGTTTACCTTTTCACTATCAACAGAATTCAATGCTTGTTGGGCTGCGTATATCTCATTCTTTTTTTTGATTATGCGTTGACGCAAATTTTCATATTCATCTATCGTCTTTTTTCGAATTGCCAGCGCAATCTCATAACCATCACCGGATGTTTCCGCAGGATCGACACCATAAGGGAATGGGTCAAATGCCTTTCCTCCCTCATTAAGCAATCTATCCAGATCTGAACGGGTTTTTATTTCAATATTCCCCATATCGAGGTGATAAGTCCCCGTGCCCGGTATCGTTACAGAACTACTGTGCTTGTATGAAATAGGATGCTGAGCTGGATTATCGAGTAACAAGCCTTCAGGCGTATTTCTAACGTTGTTCAGCACATTCTGTTTTTGATTGACATTTTGCTCTGCATTTCTAACCGCCTGCTCCGCCGACGCAATACGACTCCCCCAGTCCGTCACCGCTACCGGCGGTTTCCAGTTAGCTCCCAACCCTTTAACCACCAGCTTGGTCGCCTGGAACAGAATGCTGCCGCCGGAAATCACCGTCATCAGGCCGCCGGCATTCAGCTCGGTACCTTGCTGGGTACGGGTTTCGGTGAACTCGTTGCCGCTCTCGCGGTAAGTGTGGTTTTGCACCGCCTCGAAGCGCATATCGCCGCCGGAGGTCAACGTCATGTTGGCGCCGGAAGTCAGCCTGGCGCCGTAAGTCAGCAGTTGGTTATTCGCCGACGCGGTCAGGTTTTTCCCGGCGCTGAGGGTAGTGACCACATGGCGGTCGTCTTTGTTGTTGTCGTTAGCGACATCAATGGCGGAATAGGCCAGGTTCGACAACCATAGATTCTGCCCGGCCAGCAACGTGATGTTGCCGTTGGCGGAGAGCGCGCCGCCTTGGGTGCCGATGTCGCGGGCCGAGTTAATCAGTAAATTGCCGCCGGCGTGTACCCGGCTACCCAGTTCAGGCGTGCGGGAAGAGGGGAACAAGCGACTAAATTGCTCCCCCAATTCGCGATAGTTCAGATCGGCATTATGGCCGGCCAACAGCGTGACATCTTTACCTGCTTTAATGTGCGTCCCGCGCAACGCCAGATAACCGCCGCTGTTGAGCAGCACTGAACCACTGGCGTTCAACTGTCCGGCATTTAGCAGTTGGTTGAACTGCGTTTGTCGTTGTTCAGGAGATAAATTCTGCGCTAAACGATCGTTATTCAACGCCTCGTCATTTCTGACAATCGAAACAGTGCCGTTCGCCGTCATTGCAATATTTTGGCTTTGCGGCGCGAAGTGCGTGTTACGTAGATAAATACCTTGCCCGGCATTTAAGGTTAAGTCCCCGGCAGCATTCAATTGGCTCAGCCAGCGGGCACCATCGACGCCGAAATAGCGTGGGCTAGGTACAGTGTGCACTTTGACGTTGCCGTTGCGGCTGGTCAAAGTGACATGATGTCCCTTCAGATAGCTTTGACGGGCATCCAGCTCATTCACTGCTGCAACGTTCAGACTCTTGCCCGCAGTTAGCTCAGCACCGTCGGTGTAAAACACATCATCGGCAACCACAGTCAGGTCGTTACGCGCGTTTATTTTATCGGTACTGATAACACGTCCCGCATGCAGCACAATGTTGTGAGCTACCAGTGAGTCAGGCCGTCCCGAAGCCACCACCTCACTAAGCTGATTTCCCGCCGGCGTCGAAGTTTTAATTTCTATCTGATTTTTAAAATCCGCAACCAAATTGCCGCCCGCCAACATGGCTGAGGCCGGATAGCCAGAAGCCGACCAGCTCTTTTGCCCGCCTTTTCTGACATAAATGACATATTCCGGGATCGACGATTTCTGATCCTGCCATTTATGTCCCAGAACAACGTTAGGATTCGGCACCTTCGGTTCGAAAAGTGCATAGTCGTTCATGTCCCCCGTCATTTCACTGCGCACGCCCAGATTATTACCAGTTAAAATCAGATCGTTAGTCGCTTTTATTGTGCTGACGTGGTTCCAAAGCTCCGACGCATTAATGTAGGCATTCTTCCCTGAAATGATTTCTGCGGGACGGCTGTCGGTCACTACGGTAAAACGCGCGCGTTCACTGTTAACCCAGGGCGTTTTTTTGAAATCGACGTGTCCCAACCAGGTGAAATTTTTATCTTCAAAGTCCGCCAAATAATCAAAAAATTGGTAATCGAATTGCCCCTCGTACACACCATCAGCCAACCAACGATCGATATCCTTGTTGTCCTTCGGCGCGTTGTTGGAGGAAATGGCGAACTGCTGGCGAACGTTGTTCAAACTCTCCGTGCGTATCACTAAATCGCCGCTGTTGGTCAGGATTTTCGCCGAACGGTTCTCGACGGATTTAGCCTTGTTGCCCTGCTCATCCTTTTGGATCCACATATTTTTATTAGCGTGCAGCTTGGCGTTTTCCCCGGCGTTGCGGATATGGTCGCCGAAGATGCGCATATCGCCGCTGGTGCTGGTTTGCCCGTCATTCACCAGCGTCGTTGCTGCCAGCGTGGCGTTGCCGTCCGCCTGCACGACAGCACCCCGCGTAATGTGCAATCCCTTGGCGCTGACATTGAGGTCACCCTTGCTGTGCGTGGTGCCGTTAAGCACCAGGTTACCGTTAACGCTCAGCGTAATATCCCGCTGTTTGCTGGTGAGGTCTTTCAGGTTCACCCCCACCCCATCCTCGTTGGCCACCAGGCGGATTTTGTTGGCGTACATGCCGCCCAGCGCTTTGGTATCCACGGCCAGTTGGGGCTTAGCGCCTTCACCGGCGATCGGTTTGATGCTGCCGTCCTTGAAGCTGATGCGGTTGGCGCCCTGAGTCAGCGACAGATTTTGTGCATTGATTTTGCCGTTCAACTCGGTGGCGCGGCTGATGATATCGACATAGTCGGCGCCGCTGCCGTCCAGCCCTTTACCGCCGATGGTGACGCCGCCTTTTTTCACCTCCAGCGCTTCCAGCGCGCCCTGCTTGTCGAACTGCGGTTTGCCGGTGGTCAGCGTCACGCCCGGCGCGTTGATAAAGCCGCAGCCGTCGCAGGTGATGCCATTCGGGTTGGCGATCATCACGTTGGCCTTGTTGCCGAATACCTCGAGTTTACCCTGCAACTCGGAACGACTGCCGCCGATCACCTCATTGATGATCAACTCCGCCGGTTTTCCCTTCAGGTAGGTGTTGCCCTGCGCGCTGTAGATCTCCACGCCCAGCTGCGTTTTGCCGCCGTGCGTGGCGTTATTCAATACGGCACCCTGTGGCCCAACGTTGAAATCTTTATAGGTGTTGTGGGAGATGCCCGCACCGTTCGGCGTGGCGATATTCACCACCGGTACGTTGCCCGGCTTGATAACCACCTGCGTATTGCCGTTAGCGGCGGTAATGCCGGCGGCGAACGCCGGGTGCAACGGCTGGAAAGCCGTCAGGTAGATCAGCAAATAGCTGGCGCCCCGCGCCAGCGGATGATTGAGCTTATCCATATTCATTCCTTCGAAAGGATGTTGTTTTGAACGCCGAGGCGCTCCTGCTATGTGCTGGCGTTATAACGTGACGGTGGCTTGCCAGTAGGCCACCCAACGATCCGGTTGCAGGCTGTCTGGGTGCGTCAGCGGTTTACCGACGGTGACCGCCTGATTGAACCAGCGGCCGCTTAGCGTGGCGCCCAGCGCCGCCCCGACGACGCTGCCGCCGTCTATCTGCCCGGCGCGCCCCTGCAGCCAGCCGGCGTCTAACGCGCCGGTCAAAGAAAGCTCCCCCAGCCTCGGCAAGGTCTGCCATTGCCAGTTGAGTTCATTGCGCCAGTAGGCGCCGCGATTACCGGTCAGGTACTGCTCTTTAAAGCCACGCACCGAGTATTGCCCGCCGATGGAAATGCGCTCCCCGGCATACAGGTTGTCTGCGCTGGTTTGCCCATAGGCCGAGGTCAGGTAGTAGAGGGAGGGTGCGAGCGGATAGAAATAACTGGCGCCGAGGCCAAGCTTGCGGAACTCGCTGCGCGGCGCTCCGTCGCGCTCCGGATCGTCGGCGGTGGCGCCCAGCATGCGCAGCCCGCGGCTTACCGTCGGGTTCAGCGTCATATAGCCGCCGCCCGCGACCGCGCTGTAATTGAGGCCCAGGCTGGCAATGCTGAGCGTCGGGCTGCTGACGCCCAACCGTTCACCCGCCAGCTTATTTTCCGTGGTGCGCCGCGCCAGCCCGATATCGACGGCCAGCTTGCGTTTGCCATCCCGCAGCAACGTGCGGTTGGCGCCCAAACGCTGGGTCTGGTTATTGCCTTGATAGCGGTAAGCCGCGCCGTTGAATGGCACCTGCTGGAAAAAATCGTTCCAGGCGTACTGGTAGCTGAACAGCCAATAGCCATAGGGTAAGGTGACGCTGCCGTTCAGGCTGCGGCTGCGATGATGCGGGCTGAAATCGTTATTGCGCGCTGCGGAGAGCGACCACTGGTCGGCCAGGCGCAGCGGGTTGTCCAGCACCACGCCGGCATTCATCTGCCCGGTGCCGGTGCTTTTCTGGCCGCTGTTATCGGCGCCGAAAGAGAAAGAGACCGGCGCGCGCGTGGCGCCACGCAGCAAAACCACGTTGGAAAAGCCGGGTTGCTCGCCAGGTTGAATATCGATGGTCACCTGCTGCGAAGCCAGCCGGTTGAGCTGCTCCATGCCCTGCTCGATATCGCGCAGATTCAATACGTCGCCGACCAGGCCGGGAAATGCCATCTTCAGCGCCGGCGTCTGCTCGCCATTCTGCGTGATGGACTCGATTCGCCCTTCGCTGACGCTGACGACCAACACGCCACGGGAGATATCCTGCTCCTGCAGCCAGGCCTGCGAAGTGACATAGCCGCGTTGCAGATAAGCATTGGTGGTTTCACGCACCAGGCGGTTGATGTGCTCCAGTGTCAGACAGCTTCCCTGATACGGGCGCGCCAGGCTTTCTTTCACCGACCAGGAAAGATGCTCGGCGCTCTCAAAAACAATCTGCCGCACCGTTTGGCAAACCGCCCCTGCGGCGGCCGGCTCAGGCAGCGGTAACGCCGGCAGTTCAACGCTATTTTGCAGCGCCTCGCGTTGCTGCTGCGCCTGTTCCAGCAACGTTTTCTGCTGTTGGGTAATGCTGTCGCGGTCAGCAGGGCTGGTGATTTCCGCGCACCACGCAGAGCTGCAAAACGCCAAGAGCACAGGCCAAATCCTCAGCTTCCATGCACACATTTAAACACATCCATTTACGTTAACTTACATACCTTAGCGAAGTATATACAATTTACGCCGCAAATCAACGATAATGAGAATCACTTCCATTTAATCAAAGTCACAATGTGACAAAAAATGCAGATATGCCACAACCACCGTGTCTTATTACCCAGAGTGCATTTAATTAATATTAAAATTAAAAAAACAAATAATAAGAGCAAATAAATTCAATATTAAAATAACACATTCAATATCGACAAAAACAAACAAGCAGAGTTTACAAAGTTAACTCGTCATTTTATCTTGGTAGTTCTATTCGCATAATTAATTCATAAAAAACATAGTTATTAATTAACCAATAAAGAAAAACAATATCGGGAATAGCCTCATGTTTAACCGTGATATAGAACTGTTTATTCGAGATTACGTTAATGATATCAAAGCCGGCAGCGCTGCGCTGTTTGCCGGCGCCGGGCTGTCCATCCCCGCCGGTTTCGTTAGCTGGAAAGAGCTTATCGGCGATATCGCTTATGAACTGGAGCTGGATATCGAAAAAGAGAGCGATCTTATTTCTCTGGCGCAATATCACCTCAATGAAAAAGGCAACAGACATAAGATAAATCAAAAAATAATTACAGAATTCGCTGAACAGGCGGAAGAAACAGAAAACCACCGGATTATCGCCAGATTACCGATAGCGTCACTTTGGACCACTAACTACGACGACCTGATTGAAAAAACCTATGCCCGTTATAATCGCGTCTGCGACGTCAAAACCACGCCGGAAAGCCTGACTAATAACATTCATAAACGTGATGTTGTTTTATATAAAATGCATGGTGACTATAGAAATCCCAACCAGGCGATTATCACTCGCGAACAATACGAAACTTACTCCCGTACACACCTTCCTTTTATCAACATGCTGATGGCGGAGCTGACTGCCAAAACCTTCCTGTTTATCGGTTTCAGCTTTGAAGACCCCAACCTGCAATATGTATTGAGCCGCCTTTACGCGCAGTACGGCGAAGGGCAGAGAAACCACTACTGCATCATGCGGCGCGTCCAGCTCGGCGACAGCGGCAGCGAGGATCAGGCGTCTTGCGATTACAACAGCCGCAAACAAGGCTTGATGATTAACGATCTGCGCCGTTACGGCATTCAAACGCTGTTGGTGGATGACTATCGGCAAATCACTGACCTGCTGTATGCCATCGAAACGCAGTTCAAGAAAAGCACGGTGTTTATCTCCGGCAGCGCCGACAACTACCAGCCCTATGCCCGTGAAGAGTCCATCCAGTTCATACATCGTCTGGCGCGCCTGCTTATCCACAAACAGTATCGCATCGTCAACGGTTTCGGCTGGGGCGTAGGCACAGCGGTGATCAACGGCGCATTGGAAGCCATTTACGACAGCCAAGGAAAAATCAGCGAAAGCCAGCTGGTGCTGCGTCCTTTCCCCCAATTCGCCAGCGGCGGCATTACCCTACCGGCACTTTGGCACGAATACCGTCAGAACATGATTTCGCTCAGCGGCATCGCAATCTTTTTGTTCGGCAACAAACGCAACGCCGAAGGCGAATACGTGCTGGCCGACGGTTTATTGAAAGAGTTCCAGATCGCCACGGAACAAGGCTGCGTCTGCATTCCTATCGGTTGTACCGGCAGCGCATCTGCCGAGATCTACCGAAAAATCAAGGAGGAGATGAAAGAAACCCTCTACTACCGCAACCCCGCCGCCATGAATCTGCTGGATCAGCTTAACGAACCGGGCAGCCTGGCGGAGAAGAAAAAAAGCCTGTTGGCGCTTATCGATATCATTACTAAGGATAACCCCCGATGACCAGAAAATGTTTTTACAGTTTCCATTATGAGCCGGACAACTGGCGCGCTTCTCAGGTACGCGAAATGGGCTCTCTGGAAGGTAACCGGCCAGCCACGGATAACGATTGGGAGGAAGTGAAAAAAGGCGGTGACGCCGCCATCGCCGCTTGGATCAAGGGCCAGTTGGACAATCGCAGCTGCGCCGTGATTCTCGCCGGTAAAGATACCGCTGATCGCAAATGGATTAATTTCGAAATATGCGAGGCTTGGAAAAAAGGCATGGGCGTGCTGGTGGTGTATATACACAATTTGAAAGACAGCGCCGGCGACCAAACCACGAAAGGTAAAAACCCGTTGGATCACATCAAGCTGGGTGACGCAAAGCTTTCCACAATCGCCAAAGCCTATGATCCGCCTTATTCGACCAGCACCAATGTCTATAACCATATAAAAGACAATTTGGCTGAGTGGGTAGAAGAAGCGATCCGCATTCGTAAAAATTACTGACGCCCCTGATAGACAAAAGGCTGCACGGTTGTGCAGCCTTTCGTTTGTTCATAGCCCAAACGGCCTCACCCATACCGCCCGGTAATATAATCCTCGGTGCGGCGCTGGCGCGGCGACGTGAAAATGGCGTCGGTGTCGTTGTATTCCACCAGCCGCCCCTGATGAATAAAGGCGGTGTAGTCGGAGACGCGCGCCGCTTGCTGCATGTTGTGCGTCACCAGCACCACGCTATAGCGCTGTTTCAGCGCGGAAATCAGCTCTTCGATGGTCAGCGTGGAGATCGGATCGAGAGCCGAGGTCGGCTCGTCGAGCAGCAATACTTCCGGCTCGATGGCGATGGCGCGCGCGATCACCAGGCGCTGCTGCTGGCCGCTGGACAAGCGGAACGCATTTTCGCGCAGCCGGTCTTTTACCTCATGCCACAACGCGGCGGCGCGCAGTGAACGCTCCACCGCTTCATCCAGCAAGCGCCGGTCGCGCACGCCCTGCAGCCGCAGGCCGTACACCACATTTTCATAGATCGATTTCGGGAACGGGTTCGGCCGTTGGAACACCATGCCCACCCGCCGCCGCAGCGCCGCCACGTCGATCTGCGCGCCGGAGATCGCCGCGCCGTTCAGCTGCAGATCGCCCTCAATGCGGCAGTTGTCCACCAGATCGTTCATGCGATTGAAACAGCGCAGCAGCGTCGATTTGCCGCAGCCCGAAGGGCCGATCAGGGCCGTCACCCGATGTTTCGGGATACGCAGCGAAATATCGTGCAGCACCTGTTTGTCACCATAAAACAGGTTCAGGCCGTTGACCGCCAGTGCGGTCTGTTCATCGTCGAGATGCTGGACATCCAGCCGGGGCAAACTGCCTGGCGTCATCAAACCCATTACGCACTCCCCAAAAATAGCGTCATTGTTACTGCGACCATGCTCGGTACCGCTCCCTCAACGAATGGCGGATGCCCATCGCCGCCAGATTCAAACTCACCACGATCGTCACCAGCAAGAAGGCGGTGGCGAACACCAGCGGCCGCGCCGCCTCCACGCTCGGGCTCTGGAATGCCATATCGTAGATCTGGAAGCTCAAATGCATGAACTTCCGCTCCAGGTGCAGATACGGGAAAATCTCGTCCACCGGTAGCACCGGCACCGATTTCACGACCCCCACCAGCATCAGCGGCGCGGTCTCCCCGGCGGCGCGCGCCACCGCCAGGATCAGGCCGGTCATCATCGCCGGCGCCGCCATCGGCAGCACGATGCGCCACAGCGTCTCGGCCCGGCTGGCGCCCAGCGCCATCGAGCCCTGCCGCAGCGAGGCGGGAATGCGCGACAGCCCTTCCTCGGTGGCGACGATCACCACCGGCAGCGTCAGCAGCGCCAGCGTCAGCGCCGCCCACAGCACGCCGGGCGTGCCGAAGGTCGGGTTGGGCAGGGATTCAGGATAGAACAGCTGATCGAGCGTGCCGCCGATCATATAAACAAAAAAGCCGAGGCCGAAGACGCCATAGACGATCGAGGGCACGCCGGCCAGATTGACCACCGCGATGCGGATCACCCGCGTCAGCAGATTGTTGCCGGCATATTCGTGCAGATACAGCGCCGCGATCACGCCAAACGGCATCACCACGATCGACATCAGGATCACCATCAACACCGTGCCGAAAATGGCCGGGAACACCCCGCCCTCGGTATTCGCCTCACGCGGGCTGTCGGTGAGAAACTTCTTCACCTGCTCGCCCCAGTGCGCCAGCTTCTCGGAGGTGCTCATGGCGTTCGGGTACCAGGCATCGCGCACCTGGCTGAGCGGAATGGTCAACGTCTGCCCGTGCATGTCGCGCAGCAGCAACGCGTCGCGCTGGCGATCGCGGTTCAGCCCCGCCAGACGTTCGGACAACAGCTGATACTGCCGCTGCAGCTCCAGCCGTTCGGCCTTGATGGCGTCCTGTGCGCGGGCGTCCAGCTTATCGTCGCGCTGCAGGCGCTTTTCCCGCAGCCGCAACGCGTCAAACTGCTGATTGATGCGCGCCATGTCGCGGAATTGAATGTCGTGCGCCTGGCGCGAGAGCGCGGCGATTTGCGGCAGGCGCTGCTGCAACGCCTGCCCCAGATTGCGGCCGGTCAGTGGTTGCCCGTCTTCCAGCAGCCCCGCCAGATAGCCGTAAGCGGTGCCGTGGCTGTCGCGTTCCAGCACCAGCAGGCTGCGCGGCGTGCTTTGGCTGCGGATATCGCTGGCCAGCAAGGTGCGGAAATCCTGCCCCTCGCGTTCGCGGTTGCCGACCTTAATCAGATAACGTTCGACGTTCTGCGCCTCGCCCGGCGGCGTGACGCCCGCCTCGGCCAGTTGGCGCCGGGAAATGCTTTGTTGCTGGTACAACTCACCGATCACCGTCACCGGCCCAGCGCCGTTCTGATTCAGTTCGAACTGATAAACCGGGCTCGGCCAGAAATAGCGCATCCCCTGCCCGGCCAGCAGTAGCAGAATGCCGATCAGCGCCAACAGGCTGACGGCCACCGAACCGGCGGTCAGCCACACCCACGGCGACCCGCTCTTCACCCAGCTCTTCATGGCGCCTCCTGATTCGGCGTGTAACGCTTACGCAACCGCAGGCGCACCGCCTCCGCCAGCGTGTTGAACACGAAGGTGAAGACAAACAGCACCAGCGCAGTCAGGAACAGCACGCGGTAATGGCTGCTGCCGGAAACCGCCTCCGGCATTTCAATGGCGATGTTGGCCGCCAGCGCGCGCAGCCCCTGGAACAGGCTGCCGTCGATAATCGGCGTGTTGCCGGTAGCCATCAGCACGATCATGGTTTCCCCCACCGCGCGGCCAAAGCCGATCATCAGCGCGGAGAAAATGCCGGCGCTGGCGGAAGGCAGCACCACCTTGATCACCGTCTGCCATTGGGTGGCGCCCAGCGCCAAAGAGCCCTGGCTCAGGGTGGCCGGCACGCTGAACAGCGCGTCCTCCGCCAGCGAGAAGATGATCGGCACCAGCGCGAAGCCCATCGCCACGCCCACCACCAGCGCATTACGCTGGTCATAATTATCCCCCAGCCAGAAATGCAGCGGCTCACCGAACAGCGCCACCTCCAGCCACGGCCCCAGGCTGAACGCCAGCCACACCGTCAACGCCAGCAGCGGCAACAGCAACAGCAGATCGACGCCCGGCCGGCAGCGCGGCATAAAGCGATGGGTCAACGCGCCGCACAGCAGCACCGCCGCCGCCAGCAGCAGCGGCAACGCCAGCACCGCCAACAGATACTGCTCGATGATCGGCGCCAGCCAGATGCCGGCCACCAGCCCGATCACCACCGTCGGCAGCGCGCCCATCACTTCGATAGCCGGTTTGATCACCCGTCGTAGCCCCGCCGTCATAAAGTAAGCGGTATAGATGGCGCCGGCCAAGGCCAAGGGTATGGCGAACAGCATCGCGTAAGCCGCCGCCTTGAAGGTGCCGAAGATCACCGGCATCAGGCTGAATTTGGGTTGGTAGCTGTCTTCGCCGGAGGTGGACTGCCAGACGTAGGCCGGCTGCGGGTAGTTCTCATACCACACCTTGCCCCACAGCGAACGCCAGGTGACGTCCGGATACGGGTTGTCGAGCGCATAGCGCTGCCAGCCCTGCGCGCTCTCCAGCAGCAGACCATCGCCGCGCGGCGCGAACGCCATCTGCCGCACCTCGGCACCCAAACGGGTATTCAGCAGCGGCTGCGGTTGAATGGCGGAAAATAACGAGAAGCCGCCATCGGGCCGCAGGGTGGCGAACACACGGCGGTAAGGCTCGGCCACCGTCAGCTCCTGCCCGTCAGCACCGTGATCGAAATGCTGCACCGGCGTCAGGCGCCAGCGCCGATCTTTTTCCACCTCGAACCACTCGCGCAGATTGCCGTCGGCGCCCTTGATCAGCAGCGCGCTACCGCCGGGCAGCGCCGTCATCTGATACGGGGCGTGTTCGCCAAGGGTACGCGTTTCACGCAGCTGCAGCTGCGCGCCGTCGATCTGATAACGCGCCAGCCGGTTGCCGGTCAGCAGGTAAAGCTGGCGGCCATCCGGCGTCAGCACCAGTTGCTCCCCGTCGTGCTCCAGCGGACGCTCGCTGAACTGCGGCGGCCGGTCGGGGCTGAAGCGACCGAACACCAGGCGCCGATCGTCGGTCACCCCGGCCAACAGATACTGCCCGCGATGCGCATCCGCCAACGACAGCAGTTTCAGCGGTTTGTTCTGCGGATCCAGCGCCAACGGCTGTTGCCCAAGCGGGAACTGCCACTGCGGCCGGCCGTTTTCCGCCGTCG
Source organism: Serratia sp. OLAL2 (assembly GCF_002752475.1). NCBI lineage: Bacteria > Pseudomonadati > Pseudomonadota > Gammaproteobacteria > Enterobacterales > Yersiniaceae > Serratia > Serratia sp. OLAL2. The sequence goes on from NZ_MSTL01000021.1 coordinate 53,707, forward strand.
CGAAGTCCGCGCGTGCCACCACCAACCGGCCGTTGGCCTGCGCCAGCGCAAACAGATCGCGCTCTCCGGCAGCCTGCGCGAGCAGCGCCGGTTTGGCCAGCAGCGTCTGCTGCACCAGCGGCGTCTGGGCCTGGCCGCTCGGCGCCGGCGTCAGACGATAAAATTGCCCCGCGCCCTGCGCGTCGATGCGATAACCCACGCGCTGCTGCACGTCCATGCCCAGCGCCAGCGCCGGGGCCGACACCGCGATCGGCAGCGGCTGAGCCTGCCCAAGCGAGGCCGGTTTGAACAGCGGCAGCACCGCAAACAGCAGATAAACGAAGATCAGCATCAACGTCATCAGCACCATCAGCCCGCTGGCGGTCACTGCCGCCTGCACGCCGCGGTCGATGCGCCCGCGCATGCGATCTCGGGGATGTTGATTGGCCGTCGTCTGTGTCATGTGTCTCGCTGTCGCTGATGTAATCGGGCTTACGCCGTAAGATAACCGGGCATCTTATGTCAGTTTTATGACGTTTGCATGACAAAGTTACCCGACTCAACCCAGGTTTTTTACACTGCCAACAGACAATATGAATTTGATATATTGCTGAAAAATGACCATTAACACGCTTTATAACGCCAAGAATAAGCCTGCTAGCCGTCATTTCATGCTGATCGTTTTACTGCCGAGCATCCCGCCGCGGGGAAAATTTATTGCCGCCGAAAAACGCCGCGCGCCAACGCAATGGATATGTTGGACTTTCCTGTCAATCTCTCGCAATAATGATGAAGGACACTAGAGCGGCATCCGGGCGCTGCGTCCCGGATCCTATTCTAAATTTGAACTGGAGTGGCAATGGGTCAGGAAAAGCTCTACATCGAAAAAGAACTAAGCTGGTTATCCTTTAATGAACGCGTGTTGCAGGAAGCCGCAGATAAGAGCAATCCCCTGATTGAACGTATGCGTTTTCTGGGCATTTACTCCAACAACCTCGACGAGTTCTATAAAGTCCGCTTCGCCGATCTCAAACGGCGCATCCTGATCAGCGAAGAGCAAGGCTCCGCCGGTTCCTCGCGCCACCTGCTGAAAAAGATCCAGGCCAAGGTGCTGAAAACCGATCAGGAGTTCGACGGCCTGTACAACGATCTGCTGCTGGAAATGGCCCGCAACCAGATCTTCCTGATCAACGAACGCCAGGTGTCCGAGAACCAGCAAATCTGGCTGCGGCAATATTTCAAACAGCATCTGCGCCAGCACATCACGCCGATCCTGATCAACCACGACACCAACCTGGTGCAGTTCCTGAAAGACGACTACACCTATCTGGCGGTGGAGATCATCCGCGGCGCCCGCACCGACTATGCGCTGCTGGAGATCCCGTCCGACAAGGTGCCGCGCTTCGTCAATCTGCCGCCGGAAGCGCCGCGCCGCCGTAAGCCAATGATCCTGCTGGACAACATTCTGCGTTACTGCCTAGACGATATCTTCAAGGGCTTCTTCGACTACGATGCGCTCAACGCCTATTCGATGAAAATGACCCGCGACGCGGAGTACGATCTGGTGACCGAAATGGAATCCAGCCTGCTGGAACTGATGTCCTCCAGCCTGAAACAGCGCCTGACCGCCGAGCCGGTGCGCTTTGTTTATCAGCGCGACATGCCGAACGAAATGGTGGAACTGCTGCGCGGCAAGCTGGGCATCTCCAACTACGATTCGGTGATCGCCGGCGGCCGCTACCACAACTTTAAAGACTTCATCAGCTTCCCGAACGTCGGCAAGGCCAATCTGGTCAACAAGCCGCTGCCGCGCCTGCGCCACATCTGGTTCGACGGTTTCCGCAACGGCTTCGACGCCATTCGCGAAAAAGACGTGCTGCTCTACTACCCGTACCACACCTTTGAGCACGTGCTGGAGCTGCTGCGCCAGGCATCGTTCGATCCGAGCGTGCTGGCGATCAAAATCAACATCTACCGCGTGGCGAAAGACTCGCGCATCATCGAATCGATGATCCACGCCGCGCACAACGGCAAAAAGGTCACGGTAGTGGTCGAGCTGCAGGCGCGCTTCGACGAAGAGGCCAACATTCACTGGGCGAAGCGCCTGACCGAGGCCGGCGTACACGTGATCTTCTCCGCGCCGGGGCTGAAAATCCACGCCAAACTGTTCCTGATTTCGCGCCGTGAAGGCGATGAAATTGTGCGCTATGCTCATATCGGCACCGGCAACTTTAACGAAAAAACCGCGCGCATCTACACCGACTATTCGCTGCTGACCGCCGATTCACGCATCACCAACGAAGTGCGCCGGGTGTTCAACTTTATCGAGAACCCCTACCGGCCGGTCACCTTCGACAACCTGATGGTGTCGCCGCAGAACTCGCGCCTGAAGCTGTATGAGCTGATCGACAACGAAATCGCCAACGCGCAGGCCGGGGAACAGGCCGGCATTATGTTGAAAATAAATAATCTGGTGGATAAAGGACTGGTAGATCGGTTATATACCGCGTCCGGCGCCGGCGTGAAGATCCGCCTGCTGGTGCGGGGCATGTGTTCCCTGATTCCCAACCTGCCGGGGATCAGCGACAATATTCAGGTGATCAGCATCGTCGATCGCTTTTTGGAACACGATCGGGTTTACGTTTTCGACAATAAAGGTGACAAACGGGTGTATCTGTCCTCCGCCGACTGGATGACCCGCAACATAGATTACCGTATCGAAGTGGCGGTATCGCTGCTGGATCCGGCGCTGAAACAGCGCGTTCTGGACATTCTGGAGATCCTGTTCAGCGATACGGTCAAGGCCCGTTATGTGGATAAAGAACTGAGCAACCAGTACGTGCCGCGCGGCAACCGCCGCAAAGTGCGCGCCCAGGTGGCTATTTACGAGTATTTAAAAGCTCTGGAACAACCAGGACAGTAGGCCAGCAACTATGCCGCTAAAAAACACTGCATCGAACAAACCGCAGGAAATCGCCGCCATCGACCTCGGGTCGAACAGCTTCCACATGGTGATCGCCCGCGTCGTCAACGGCGCTTTACAGGTATTGGGCCGTTTGAAACAACGGGTACATCTCGCCGACGGATTGGACAGCAACAACGTACTCAGTGAAGAGGCGATAGAACGCGGCCTGGCCTGCCTGGCGCTGTTTGCCGAACGGCTGCAGGGCTTCCCGGCGGATAACGTCACCATCGTCGGGACCCACACCCTGCGTCAGGCGGTGAACGCCGAAGTATTCCTCAAGCGCGCCGCCAAAGTGATCCCCTACCCGATCGAAATCATCGCCGGCCAGGAAGAGGCGCGCCTGATCTTCATGGGCGTGGAACACACCCAGCCGGAGAAAGGCCGCAAGCTGGTGATCGACATCGGCGGCGGCTCCACCGAGCTGGTGATCGGCGAAGACTTCGAGCCGCTGCTGGCGGAAAGCCGCCGCATGGGCTGCGTCAGCTTCGCCCAGCTGTTCTTCCCGGGCGGAGAGATCAGCAAAAACAACTTCCGCCGCGCTCGGCTGGCGGCGGCACAGAAGCTGGAAACGCTGGCCTGGCAGTACCGCATTCAGGGCTGGCAGTACGCGCTGGGCGCCTCGGGTACCATCAAGGCCGCCCACGAAGTGCTGGTGGCGATGGGAGAAAAAGACGGTCTCATCACCCTGGAACGCCTGGAAATGCTCGCCGAACAGGTGCTGCAGTTCAAAAGCTTCGGCTCGCTGAGCCTGCCGGGGCTGTCGGAAGACCGCCAATCGGTGTTCGTGCCGGGGTTGGCTATCCTGTGCGGCGTGTTCGACGCGCTGGCGATCCGCGATCTGCGCTTGTCCGACGGCGCGCTGCGCGAAGGCGTGCTGTATGAAATGGAAGGCCGTTTCCGCCACCAGGACATCCGCAGCCGCACCGCCAAGAGCCTGGCCGATCACTACAACATCGATCGCGAGCAGGCCAAACGGGTGCTGGAAACCACCGAGTTGCTCTACTCGCAGTGGATGGCGCAGAACACCAAGTTGGCGCATCCGCAGCTGGAAGCCCTGCTGAAATGGGCCGCCATGCTGCACGAGGTGGGGCTGAGCATCAACCACAGCGGCATGCACCGCCATTCGGCCTACATTCTGCAAAACTCCAACCTGCCTGGTTTCAACCAGGAACAGCAGCTGTTGCTGGCGGCGCTGGTGCGCTTCCACCGCAAGGCGATCAAGCTGGAAGAGCTGCCGCGCCTCAACCTGTTCAAAAAGAAACACTACCTGCCGCTGATCCAGCTGCTGCGTCTGAGCACCCTGCTCAACAACCAGCGGCAGTCGACCACCACGCCGGAAACGCTGCGCCTGACCACCGACGACAACCACTGGACGCTGCGTTTCCCAGCCGGCTATCTGGCGCAGAACAACCTGGTGCAGCTGGACTTCGAACGCGAGCAGGCCTACTGGAACGACGTCGTCGGCTGGAAGCTGCTGATCGACGAAGAAGGCTCGCAAGACGAACAGCGCTCCGCCTGATCCCCCGCCCCCTGCCAGCCAGGGGGTTTTTCTTTCCGCCCCCGCTCCGCCAACCTAAACGAAACCCTAATACGGCGCGCCGCCCGCCGGAAAAAAATGGACAACTTTTGTCATCAGCGCCTAAAATCCGGTTACAAATTCTCGAGCGAATAACACAGGACACCGGCATACCGGGTGATATATGCGCAAGAAAACCACCGGACAGATGACGAAGATAGTGTTGTTTATCAGCTTTATCATTTTAGTCGGCCGACTGCTGTACGCCGCCGTGGTGGCGGTGCCTCATCATCAGGAAAAAAAGCAGGCCGCTGCGCAAAACGCCGCCGAAGTCAGCGCGCCACAACAGGACGCCTCCTCTGAATAACCGCCGCGCCCCGTCCGTTTCATAAAAATGACTCCGGCACTCGCTATGCTCTATCTTTTAATGAGCCTGCGTCAGGAACGCCGAGCGCCCGTTAAGGAACACCATGTCAGCCGCAACCCATAACGTCAAAAAAGTCGCTGAACACCGCCAGCGCATTCTTACTCTGTTGTTGAACAATAAGGAATTGGTCGACGGCATTCTCGGCCGGCCGGGGGATGAACACGCCCTCAGCCAAAGCGAACGGCTGAACCAAACGGCGGAAATTACCGGCCTGCTGGACGACATGCACGCCGCCGACCTGGCGGACCTGCTGGAAGCACTGCCGCAGGACGAACGCATGGCGCTGTGGCGGCTGGTGGGCAACAGCAAGCGCGGCCAGACGCTGGTGGAAGTCGCCGAGCCGGTCTGGGACAGCCTGATCGAGGAAATGAGCGACAAAGACCTGCTCAAGGCGATCAAAACGCTGGATGTCGACGAACAGGCCTACCTGGCGCAATACCTGCCGCGTAACCTGATGGGCCGGTTGCTGACCTCGCTGGAGCCGGAGCAGCGCGCCCAGGTGCGCGAGATGAGCCAATACGCCAAAGACAGCGTCGGCTGGATGATGGATTTCGAACTGGTGACGGTGCGGCCGGACGTCACGCTCGGCGCGGTGCACCGCTTTTTGCGCATGCGCAAAACCATTCCCGACGCCACCGATAAACTGTTCGTCACCGATCGCAAAAACACCCTGCTGGGCGAGCTGCCGCTGACCGCGGTGCTGCTGAACGACCCGGAGATCCCGGTGCGCGAAGTGATGGACAGCGATCCCGCCACCTTTCAGCCCGAAGACAAGGCCGATGATGCGGCCGGCGCCTTCGAACGTTATGACCTGATCAGCGCCCCGGTGGTTGATGCCAAAGGCAAACTGATGGGCCGCCTGACCATCGAAGAGATCGTCGACGCCGTCAACGAAGAGAGTGACACCAATTTGCGCCGCATGGGCGGTTTGAGCCCGGAAGAAGACGTGTTCGCCCCGGTCAGCAAGGCGGTCAAGACCCGCTGGGCCTGGCTGGCGATCAACCTCTGCACCGCATTCATCGCCTCCCGCGTGATCGGCCTGTTCGAACACACCATTTCCCAGCTGGTGGCACTGGCGGCGCTGATGCCGATCGTCGCCGGCATCGGCGGCAACACCGGCAACCAGACCATCACCATGATCGTGCGCGCGCTGGCGCTGCACCAGATCGAAGTCGGCAACATCTCGCGCCTGATGCTCAGAGAGTTGGGGGTGGCCATCATCAACGGCGTAGTGTGGGGCGGCATCATGGGCGTGATCACCTGGCTGCTGTATGGCGACGCGGCGATGGGCGGCGTAATGACGCTGGCGATGCTGCTCAACCTGCTGCTGGCGGCGCTGATGGGCGTGGTGATCCCGATGACCATGCTCAAACTGGGCCGCGATCCGGCGGTCGGCTCCAGCGTGCTCATCACCGCGCTGACCGACACCGGCGGCTTCTTCATCTTCCTCGGCCTCGCCACCCTGTTCCTGCTGTAAGACGCTCAAAGCCGGCCCCGCGCCGGCTTTTTCGTCATTCTGTCGCCGGGCCTGCGCTAATGCAGTAAAGTCGGCCCTCCCGGTAGGTTTTCCTCTCACGCTGTACTACCCTTTGCCAATAAATCGTCTTAATTCATTCACGTCATGAATTCAATCACAGGCAGAGGCCATCGGTAAGGGTGTCTATGGAGATCAGCGCGCCGAACACGTTCGGCACACACAAAGGCGTCGTGCTGACGCATTCCCTGTTCGTGGCGCTGGCGACGTTTTTGCTCGCCTTGCTGAGCCTGTCGTTATCCAGTGAGGCTCATCACTTCACGCCGCTGTGGTTCCCGACCGCCGCCGCGATCGCCGTGCTGTATCGCCATCCCCCGCGTCATTGGGGTTTGCCGCTGCTGGCCAGCGGCACAGGCATCGTGCTCGCCAGCTTCCTGCTGTTCGGCCTCAGCGCCATTCCCGTCAAGCTGGCCGCCATCAACCTGCTGGAAGCGGCAGTGTGCGCTCTGCTGCTGCGCCGCACGCTGCCGGCGATCGATCCGCTGAGCGATCTGGGCTGTTGGCTGCGCTTCGTGGTCTGCGCGGTGATATTTACCCCATTGTTCAGCGCGCTGCTGGCCGCCGGACTGACCCCCACGCCGGACCAGACGTTTTGGCAATCGTTCGGCACCTGGTTCATCGCTGAGGCGATAGGGGTGCTGTCGCTGGCGCCGCTCGGGCTCACCTATCACCGCCGCCTGTTGGCTGGGCTGAATCCGTATCCGCTGCTGTTGACCCTGATGGGATCGCTGGCCTTCAGCTATCTGGCGCTGACGCATCTGCCCTTCCCCTTTACCTTCGTCATCCTGCCGCTGCTGTGGGCGGCTATCGCCCTGTCGCGCTTCGAAACCTTCACCGTCTGTTTCTGTACAATCCTGCTGATCACCGTCCTGCTGTCGCTGGGCCTGATGCGCCTTACGTCTTCCCGGCACACTTTCCTGGGCGAACTCGGCCTCTATCTACCGATGTTGCTGATCCTGATCCCGGCGCACGCCATGGCGATGGTGATGCACACCTTCCGGGTGGAAAAGCAACATATCGTCGAGAGCGAAAGCCGCTTTCGCAGCGCGCTGGAGTATTCCGCCATCGGCATGGCGCTGGTGTCGCCGGAGGGCAAATGGCTGCAGGTTAACCAGGCGCTGTGCAAGCTGCTCGGCTATCCGCCCGAAAGACTTTATCGCCTGACCTTTCAAGAGATCACCCACCCGGACGATCTGAACGCCGACCTATCCCAACTGCACGAACTGCTCGACGGCCATATCAGCAGCTACACCCTAGAGAAGCGCTATATCCGCAGCGACGGCCAGACGGTCTGGGCGCTGCTGGCGGTCTCGCTGGTGCGCGACGGCGAAGGCCGGCCGTTGTACTTCATCTCTCAGGTGGAGGACATCAGCGACCTTAAGCGCAGCGAGGCGGAGAACAACCGGTTGGTGGAGCGCATCACGCTGGCCAACCAGGTGGGCGGCGTCGGCATCTGGGAATGGGTGATGGGCCAGGAAAACTTCACCTGGGATCAGCGCATGTTCGAACTCTACGATCTCACCCCCGACCAAACGCCGACGCTGGCGTTGTGGCGCACCCTGCTGGTGCCGGAAGATCGCGAGCGCACCGATCGCGAACTGGCCGAGCTCCTGGCGCAGCCGCGGCCATTCATCATGGAGTTTCGCATCACGACGCGCGGCGGCAAAGTGCGCCATATCCGCGGCCAGGGCAACGTGATCCTCGACGATCAGGGTCGGCCGCTGCGCCTGATCGGCACCAATATCGACATGACCGAGCTCAAGAGCCTCGCCGAGGCGCTGCACGAAGAAAAGGAGCGCCTGCACATCACTCTCGACGCCATCGGCGAAGGGGTGATCTCCACCGACAGCCACCTGCGTGTCACCTTTATGAACCCGGTGGCGGAACAGATGTGCGGCTGGCCGCTCGAACTGGCGATCGGTATGCCCGTCGCCGGCGTGGTGCGCCTGACCAACGGCAAAGACGGCCCGGAAATCGAAAACCTCACGCAATACCCACGGCAGTGGCCAGCGGATTATGCGCTGGTGCTGCACAGCCGCGACGGGCGTTATTTCGACGTGCAACAGTCGGTCTCACCGCTGAAAACCCTCGACGGGGAAACCATGGGTGCGGTGATGGTGCTGCAGGACGTCACCGCTTCGCGCGAACTGATGAAAAAACTCAGCTACAGCGCCTCGCACGATGCGCTGACCGGGTTGCCGAACCGCACCCGCTTCGAGAAACAGCTGAAAGCGGCGATCGTCGCCGGCGGGGAACCGTCGTCACCGCATTCGCTGGTGTTCCTCGATCTGGATCGGTTCAAGGCGGTGAACGACACCGCCGGCCATGCGGCGGGCGATGCCCTGCTGCGGGACATCGCCCAGCTGATGCGGCATCAGCTGCGCCATAGCGACTGCCTGGCCCGGCTGGGCGGCGACGAGTTCGGGCTGATCCTGTACGACTGCCGGCTGGAACAGGCCAAATCGCTGGTGCAGCAAGTGGTTAATCAAATCAGCCAGCACCCGTTCTACTGGGAAGGGAAGATTTACCGCGTCGGCGCCAGCGCCGGCATCACACGCATCAGCGCCGACGCCAAAAGCAGCGAACTGCTGGCGCAGGCCGATATCGCCTGCTACACCGCCAAGCACCAGGGGCGCGGCCAGGTTTATCTGTACGAAACGCGGCAGAAACAGCGGCTGGAGCGGCAGCACGAGGTGCTGAGCCTGCAGGAAGTGCAGACGATCATCAGCGAGGGGCAACTGCGGCTGCTGACTCACGCGGTCGCGCCGCCGGCGACGCCGCTGTCGGCCGCGTTTCACCAGGTGAAGCTGCAGGTGATGGCGCCGGACGAGCGCCCGCTGTCGCACGAGGCGTTCATCGCCGCCGCGCAGCTGTACGGCCTGATGCCGGACATCGACCGTTGGACGGCGGCGCAACTGCTGGTGAAATATGCCGACGACATCAAACGCAAAGGGCTGTCGCTCGCGCTGCCGCTGGCTATCGACAGTCTGCTCAGCGCCGACTTCCAGCGCGAGCTGACGGAAACAGTGCGCGCTTCCTCGCTGCCGCCGCAGGCGCTGCTGTTCAGCGTCGATGAGGCCGCGATACTGGAGCACGCCGCGCAGTGTCGGGCATTTCTCCGCGAACTTCAGCAGCAGGGCTGCCGGCTGATCGTCAACGGCTTCGGGCATAACATCAATGCTTTCGATGAGCTCAGCGACCAGAGAATCGACATCATTCGCATCGATGAGCGCTTTATCACCAACGTGCACTGCAACCAGATGGACGAGCTGATGGTCGCGATGCTCAACGGCGCGGCGCATCGAATCAAGGCGCAGACGCTCGCCGGGCCGGCCCACCAGCCGGTGACGCTGCAGGCGCTGCGCGATATCGGCATCGATCTGGCGGACGGCGATCAGGTGGCGCTGGAGCAGCCGCTGGCGGTGTTGCTCAGCGACGGTTATTTCGGCATTCGCTAATCCCTCTTCCTCACCGGCGCCGTCGCACGGACGGCGCCGCACTCCCCCGTATTTCACATTGTGTTAACCCATACGAGATTAGTGATATAAATAACACCTTAGGCTTAAACGATTAAGTAAGATGAATCGCCCATGCGAGTATCAGCGTATCCGTTGATTTTCCTCGACATGTGATGACTCAGGGATAAGGGACTATGGAAAAGAAATGGTTTTCCGCCAGGGAACTGATGGGGAAGGCGGGGTTGCCCTCAACCCCACAAGGAGTCAATTTGATGGCCCGGCGAGAAGGCTGGGTCAGTCGCCGCCGCAGCGGCGTACAGGGCAAAGCGCTGGAATACCATATCGACAGCCTGCCATTCGGCGCGCGCAGCCTCTCGGCGTTGCACGAGGCCGATCATCCGGACTACGACGTCAAACGCCAGGATCCAATACGGGTCTGGATCGAGTATTACTACCACCTGACGCCGGCCGAACGGGAAAAGCTGCTGGCGTTCCTGATGCGTGAAGGCATGAGCCGCTTGCTGCAGCTGATCGAGTCCCCCCGCTAGCCACGTTCAACTCTCCCCTTCCGGCGCCCAGCCACCGTTGTGCCACAGGTGCAGCGTGGCGTAAGAGCGCCACGGGCGCCAGCGCTCGGCGTAGCGTTCAATCTGGCGCGGCGTCATGCCAGGGAAACGCTGTTTGATCAGGTAGTCGCCGGCCAGGAACACGTCCGGCCACGACCAGGCGCGCATCGCGATATAGCTGGCGGTCCAGTTGCCGATACCCGGCAGCGCGGTCAGCGCCTTGATGCCCTGTTCGATATCCAGCACGTTGTCGAGCTGCAGCCCCCCTTCGCCCAGCGCGCGGGCAATCTCGATCAGCGCCGCCGCACGCTTCACCTGCACCCCGAGCGGGCGCAGTTCTTCGGGCTGCAGCTGCGCCACCCGTTCTGCGGTGGGGAAAACGTGGGTGATGCCCTCATGCGGCGTCGCCAGCGCTTCGCCCCAACGTTCGGCCATCCGCCCGGCGAAGGTCGCCGCCATTTTCACGCTGACCAGTTGCCCCAGCACCGCACGCGTCGCCTGCTCGAAACTGTTCACGCAGCCCGGCAGGCGCAATCCCGGCGCATCGGCCGCCAGCGAGCCCAGCGCCTCATTAATGCGATCCGGCGCGGCGTCCAGATCAAACAGCAAGCGGACACGGCGCAACACCTCCGTCGTCACCAGACTGAGCGTCGGCGCGATCTCGACCCGAACCCGATTGCGCGCCTCTTCCGGCTGCACGCTGAACCAGCCGCGGTGTTCAGTGCCACCCTGGCTGACGGCGATCGAGCGCAGGTAGCGGCGCCCCTCGACCCGCTCCACGCCCTGCACGGCGCGCGCCTGCAAGAAATTCAGCATGCGCGCCCAGTCATAGGGCGGCCGATAGCCCAGATGAAACACCAACCCGCTGGCGGCCGCCCGTTCACCGCGCGCGCCGCCGCTGCGCAGCGCCGACGGGATCAGGCGGTAGCGCGCCTTGAACAGCTCGTTGAAACGCCGCAGGCTGCCGAAACCGGCGGCGAACGCCACCTCGCTGAGCGGCAGGTCGGTATCCGCCAGCAGACGCTTGGCCTGTAGCAACCGGTGTGACTGCGCGTAATCGATCGGCGAAGCGCCAAACTGTTCGGCGAAGATACGCCGCAGGTGGCGATCGGAAATGCCCAGCCGCGCCGCCAGCGCTTCGCAGCTGTGCTCGGACAGATAGCCTTGCTCGATGAGCTGCACCGCCACCTGGGCATAGCGGTTGCCCAGATCGATCAGCGCCAGGCCAGGGGCCAGTTCCGGTCGGCATTTGAGGCAGGGGCGAAACCCCGCCAGTTCAGCCGCCGCCGCGCTCGGATAAAAGGTGCAGTTTTCCCGCTTCGGCGTGCGGGCGCTGCACACCGGGCGACAATAGATGCCGGTGGAAGAGACGCCGACGAAAAAACGGCCGTCGAATTTGCGGTCACGCGCGCGCAGCGCGTCGTACAACGCTTGCTGTTGAGTATTCATGGCAACGCTCGGGTTCGGTTTTTTCTGCATTATGGGGCTCGCCTGGCGCACTGACGTGCGGAATTCGGACATTAAGTTAAGCACGCCGCCGCCGCGCCCGCTAAATTTTTCGACACTCGCGCATTGGCGCATTGCCCGCCGGCCCCGTCTCGGGTAAAGTCGCCCCCCTTCATTGGCATGGGGACAAAAAAGAGATGTTTATTGGATTCGATTACGGGACAGCCAACTGTTCCGTTGCAGTGATGCGCGACCACGGCCCCGAGCTGTTGACGCTGGAAAACAACGAGCCGTATCTGCCTTCGATGCTGTGCGCGCCGACCCGCGAAGCGGTGAGCGAATGCCTGCACCGCCATTGGCAGGTGCCGACCGGCAGCGAAGAAAACCAGCAGCTGCTGCGCCGCGCCATCAGTTACAACCGCGAAGAAGACATTCCGGTCAACGGCGACAGCGTGCTGTTCGGCCTGCAGGCGCTGGCGCACTATATGGAAGATCCCGAAGAGGTGTACTTCGTGCGCTCGCCGAAGTCCTTCCTCGGCGCCAACGGCCTGAAACCGCAGCAGATCGCGCTGTTCGAAGACCTGGTGTGCGCCATGATGTTCCACATCAAACGCCAGGCGGAAAACGTGCTGCAGACCGGCATCGATCAGGCGGTGATCGGCCGGCCGATCAACTTCCAGGGCATCGGCGGCGACGAAGCCAACCGGCAGGCGCAGGGCATTTTGCAGCGCGCCGCCGAACGTGCCGGTTTCAAGGACATTGAATTCCAGTTCGAGCCGGTGGCGGCGGGGCTGGACTTCGAGGCGACGCTGAGCGAAGAGCAAACCGTGCTGGTGGTGGACATCGGCGGCGGCACCACCGACTGCTCGGTGCTGCTGATGGGGCCGCAGTGGCGCGACCGCGCCGATCGCCAGCAGAGCCTGCTGGGCCACAGCGGCTGCCGGGTCGGCGGTAACGATCTGGACATCATGCTGGCCTTCAAACAGCTGATGCCGCTGTTCGGCCTGGGCGGCGAAACCGCGAAGGGCATCGCCCTGCCGGCGCTGCCTTACTGGAACGCGGTGGCGACCAACGACGTGCCGGCGCAAAATGACTTCTACAGCGCCGCCAACGGCCGCGTGCTGCGCGATCTGATCCTCGACGCGGCGGAGCCGGAAAAGGTCAAACGCCTGCTGAAAGTGTACCAACAGCGCCTGAGCTACCGATTGGTGCGGGCGGCCGAAGAGAGTAAGATCGCCCTGTCCGGCCAAACGGCCATCAGCGCGCCGCTCAATTTCGTGCAGGCCGATCTGGCGGAGAGCATCAGCCAGGCTCAGCTCGCCGACGCCATTTCGCAGCCGTTGATGCGCATTCAGGAGCAGGTCAGCGCCGCGCTGGCCAGCAGCCAGACCGCGCCGCAGGTGATCTACCTGACCGGCGGCAGCGCACGCTCACCCCTGCTGCGCGCCGCGCTGCAACAGCAGCTGCCGGGCATTCCGATCGTCGGCGGCAACGACTTCGGCTCGGTCACCGCCGGGCTGGCGCGCTGGGCGCAAACGCTGTTCCGTTGACAGCCCAAGGGCGCGGCTCGCCGCGCCCTTGTTCATTGGAGGCTATGCATCATGTCGACCATCCTTACCCTCGACAGCGCCAGGCTGCGGCTGCGCGCCTGGCGCGACGACGATCTGCCGGCCTTCGCCGCGCTTAACGCCGATCCGCAGGTGATGCGCTATTTCCCGGCGACGATGACGGCCGAGGAAAGCCACGCGCAGGCCGAACGCATCCGCGCCTTCATGCAACAACATAGCTGGGGGCTATGGGCGGTGGAAGTGAAAGGCGGCGCGCCTTTTATCGGTTTTGTCGGGCTGGCGCGGCCGGGCGACGATCTGCCTTGTGCCCCCTGCGTGGAGATTGGCTGGCGGCTGGCGGCGGCTCACTGGGGCAACGGCTACGCCGCTGAAGCGGCGCGCGCCGCGCTGGCGTACGCCTTCGACACGCTGCGCTTGCCGGAAGTGGTGTCCTTCACCGCCGAAAATAACCAGCCGTCGCGCCGGGTGATGACGCGCATCGGCATGCAGTTTGACGGCGAAACCTTCCTGCATCCGCGCCTGCCGACGGGCCATCCGCTGCAAAAGCACGTCTTGTATCGGCTGAACCGGCAAATGTGGCGCGAACGCCACGGCGATTAATACAGCGTATCCTTCAGCCGCTGCGGCAGCGCGCTGTCGTACTCCTCACCGTCGAAGCGCGTTTGGCTCACCGCGGCCAAAATATGGCCGGGGCTGGGCAGCGCCGAACGTTCGAGGCGGCTGCCCTCTTCCCACAATCCCGAACGCAAGATCGCCCGGCTGCACTGGAAGAACACCGCCTCCACCCGAATGCGCAGCACCGAACGCGGCAGCTGGTTGCGGTGGACGAAGCGCTGCAGCATCGCTGGCGCCACCACGATTTCCGCCCGCCCGTTAATCCGCAGCGTTTCGCCGATGCCGGGGATCAGCAACAGCAGCGCCACCCGGTTGTCGTGCAGGATATTGCGCAGGCTGTCGATGCGGTTATTGCCGCGACGGTCCGGCAGCAGCAGGGTTTTCTCGTCTTCGATATGGATAAAACCGGCCGGATCGCCGCGCGGAGAGACATCCATGCCGTCCGGCCCGACCGTCGAGAGCGCGGCAAACGGCGCCGCCTCGATAAACGGGCGGTACGCCGGGTGAATATAGCTGACTTCTTTAAAAACCGAGGGCGCGGCGGGTTTGCCGTACAGCTGTTCCAGCGTCGCGAGGTCGTTGATGGTATCACCAGACATTGCGGTTTCCTGAATGGGCCATGTTAACCCCTTCAGCATAGAGCAAAATCGCCGCCGGGTAACGCCCCCTACTCGGCGCTGGCGTCGTTCAGCGCCTGAATGTCGTCCGCATCCAGCGTCAGGCGGGTGGCGCTGACCAACTCATCCAGCTGCGGCAACGAGGTCGCACTGACGATCGGCGCGGTGATGCTCGGGCGCGCGATCAGCCAGGCCAGCGAAACCTGCGCCGGGGAGCTGCCGTGTTTGCCCGCCACCTGATCCAGCGCCGCCAGAATGCGGAAACCGCGCGGGTTCAGGTAGCGTTCGACGATGCGATCGCCGCGCTGGCTTTTGCCCTCGTCCGCTTTGCTGCGGTATTTGCCGGTCAGAAAACCACTGGCCAGCGCGAAGAAGTTGATCACCCCGAGGCCATGGCGCTGCGCCACGCCTTCCAGCTCGGCTTCATACCCTTCGCGCGCATACAGGTTATATTCCGGCTGCAGGGTTTCGTAGCGCGCCAATCCGTTGCTCTCGCTCACCCGCAGCGCTTCTTCCAGGCGATCCGCCTGATAGTTGGAGGCGCCGATCGCCCGCACCTTGCCGGCCTTGATCAGCGCATCGAACGCCGCCAACGTCTCTTCCAGCGGCGTATCGCGGTCATCGTCGTGCGACTGATAAAGATCGATATAATCGGTTTGCAGGCGACGCAGCGAGTCCTCCACCGCCTGCTGAATATAGCGCGGCGACAGCCCCTGCTTGCCTTCGCCCATCGGTTTGCCCACCTTGGTGGCGATGATCACCTGGTCGCGCTTGCCGCTCTTCTTCAGCCATTCGCCGATGACGGTTTCCGATTCGCCGCCCCGGTTGCCCGGCGCCCAGCTGGAATAAACGTCGGCGGTATCGATAAAGTTGAGCTGATTGTCCACCAGCGCATCCAGCAGGCTGAACGAGGTCGCTTGATCCGCCGTCCAGCCGAACACGTTGCCACCGAAGGTTAACGCCGGCACCTGAATGCCTGAACGACCCAGTTGTTTCTTGCTCATCACAAAGGCTCCATGGGTTAAATGATTTGCCTGTTAATTATTAGCGCCAAATACAGGGAATCGTTAAAACGTATTGGCTATAAGCCGGAATAAATCACTTATAAACATAGCACGCTCAAATCACCCACTTATTAAGACAATGCTGACGGTTCCTCCATATTTCCTTCATTTTTATGCCGTCTTCGCTGGCTAAACTAGTATCCTGTAAGGAGTGTCATTTTTGTGGCAATGAGTGCCCGCGCCCCTGCCTTTTGGAGAGAATTTTCACCACCATGAATGCAAAACCCCAACGTCGTTCCCTGCTGCTGCGCCTGCTGGTTGCGGCGATTGCGATCATCGTCGCCGTTCTGGCCTGGCGCCATTTCAGCGCCGCCCAACCGACCGCTGGGACGACGCCGGGCGCGCACCAGGCCGCCGGTAAAACGGGAGCGGGCCGCGCGGCGGGCGGCAGACGCGGCGCGCCGATGTCGCCGGTGCAAGCGGCGACCGCCACGCAACAGACGGTGCCACGCTATCTTTCCGGTTTGGGCACCGCCACCGCCGCCAATACCGTGACCGTCACCAGCCGGGTCGATGGCCAACTGATGGCGATCCACTTTACCGAAGGCCAGCAGGTCAAAGCCGGCGATCTGCTGGCGGAAATCGATCCCCGGCCATTCCAGGTTCAGTTGACCCAGGCTCAGGGGCAGTTGGCAAAAGATCAGGCCACGCTGGCCAACGCCCGACGCGATTTGGCGCGCTATCAGCAGCTGGTGAAAACCAATCTGGTGTCCCGTCAGGAGCTGGATACGCAGGCCTCGCTGGTGCAGCAGACCGAAGGCGCGATCAAGGCCGATCAGGGCGCGGTCGACAGCGCCAAACTGCAGATCACCTACAGCCGCATCACTGCGCCAATCGACGGCCGCGTCGGCCTGAAACTGGTCGACGTCGGCAACTACGTTACCAGCGGCAGCACCACCGGTCTGGTGGTGATCACGCAGACGCACCCGATCGACGTGGTGTTCACGCTGCCCGAAGGCAACATCGCCGATCTGCTCAAGGCGCAAAAAGCCGGGCCGGTGAGCGTCGAAGCCTGGGATCGCACCAACCAGAACAAGCTGACGACCGGTTCGCTGCTGAGCCTGGACAACCAAATTGATACCGCCACCGGCACCATCAAGCTGAAAGCGCGCTTCGCCAACGAAGATGACGCGCTGTTCCCCAATCAGTTCGTCAACGCGCGGCTGCAGGTGGATACCCTGCACGATGCGGTGGTGATCCCGACCGCTGCGCTGCAGATGGGCAACGAGGGCAACTTCGTTTGGACGCTCGGCGAAGACAACAAGGTCAGCAAACATCGGGTCACCGCCGGCGTGCAGGACAGCCGGCAGGTGGTGATCAGCGCCGGTCTCAACGCCGGCGATCGGGTGGTGACCGACGGCATCGATCGCCTGACCGAAGGCATGCAGGTGGAAGTGCTCGCGCCGAGCGAAGCGCCGGCGGCGGCCAACGCCAAGCGCGAACCTGACGTTCAGAGGAAGTCCTGATGCAGGTGATGCCTCCCAACGCCGGCGGCGGTCCGTCCCGCCTGTTTATTCTGCGTCCGGTCGCCACCACGCTGCTGATGCTGGCAATATTGCTGGCGGGGATTATCGGTTATCGCGCGCTGCCGGTGTCCGCCCTGCCGGAGGTGGATTACCCCACTATCCAGGTGGTGACGCTGTACCCCGGCGCCAGCCCGGACGTGGTGACCTCCGCCATTACCGCGCCGCTGGAACGCCAGTTCGGCCAGATGTCCGGCCTGAAGCAAATGGCGTCGCAAAGCTCCGGCGGCGCCTCGGTGGTCACACTGCAGTTCCAGTTGGCGCTGCCGCTCGACGTCGCGGAGCAGGAAGTGCAGGCGGCGATCAACTCCGCCACCAACCTGCTGCCGACCGATTTGCCTTACCCGCCGATCTACAGCAAGGTTAACCCCGCCGATCCGCCGATCCTGACGCTGGCCGTGACCTCCACCGCCATGCCGATGACGCAGGTGGAAGACATGGTGGAAACCCGCGTGGCGCAAAAAATTTCTCAGGTGACCGGCGTCGGCCTGGTGACGCTGGCCGGCGGCCAACGCCCGGCAGTGCGCGTAAAATTGAACGCCGCGGCGGTCGCCGCCTATGGCCTGAACAGTGAAACCATTCGCGCCGCCATCAGCAACGCCAACGTCAACTCGGCGAAAGGCAGCCTTGACGGCCCGACCCGATCGGTCACCCTCTCCGCCAACGACCAAATGAAATCTGCCGACGACTATCGCCAGCTGATCGTCGCCTATCAGAACGGCGCGGCGATCCGCCTGCAGGATATCGCCACCATCGAACAAGGGGCGGAAAATACCCGACTGGCGGCCTGGGCCAACAAGCAACAGGCGATCGTGCTGAACATCCAACGCCAGCCCGGCGTCAACGTCATCACCACCGCCGACAGCATCCGCGAAATGCTGCCGACGCTGATTAAAAGCCTGCCCAAGTCAGTCGACGTCAAGGTGTTGACCGATCGCACCACCACCATCCGCGCCTCGGTCAGCGACGTGCAGTTCGAGCTGCTGCTGGCGATCGCGCTGGTGGTGATGGTGATCTACGTGTTCCTGCGCAACGTGCCGGCGACCATTATCCCCAGCGTGGCGGTGCCGCTGTCGCTGGTGGGCACCTTCGCCGCCATGTACTTCCTTGGCTTCTCCATCAACAACCTGACGCTGATGGCGCTGACCATCGCCACCGGCTTCGTGGTGGACGACGCCATCGTGGTGATCGAGAACATCTCGCGCTACATCGAGAAAGGGGAAAAACCGCTCGACGCCGCGTTGAAAGGGGCCGGCGAGATCGGTTTCACCATCATCTCTCTGACCTTCTCGCTGGTGGCGGTGCTGATCCCGCTGCTGTTCATGGGCGACATCGTCGGCCGCCTGTTCCGCGAGTTCGCCGTCACGCTGGCGGTGGCAATTTTGATCTCCGCCGTGGTGTCGCTGACGCTGACGCCGATGATGTGCGCACGCATGCTCAGCCACGAATCGCTGCGCAAGCAGAACCGTTTTTCCGCCGCCTCCGAACGCTTTTTCGACCGGGTGATCGCGCAATATGGCAAGTGGCTGAAAACGGTGCTTAACCATCCCTGGCTGACGCTCGGCGTGGCCGTGGGCACGCTGGCGCTGACGGTATTGCTGTACCTGCTGATCCCGAAAGGTTTCTTCCCGGTGCAGGACAACGGCATCATTCAGGGCACGCTGGAGGCGCCGCAGAGCGTCTCGTTCAGCAACATGGCCGAGCGCCAGCAGCAGGTCGCGGCGCAGATCCTCAAAGATCCGGCGGTGGAGAGCCTGACCTCGTTCGTCGGCGTCGACGGCAGCAACGCCACGCTCAACAGCGGCCGGCTGCAGATCAACCTGAAGCCGCTGAGCGAACGCAGCGAGCGCATTCCGGCGATCATCAGCCGCCTGCAGCAGCAAACGGCGCAGTTCCCCGGCGTGAAGCTGTATCTGCAACCGGTGCAGGACCTGACCATCGATACCCAGGTCAGCCGCACCCAGTACCAGTTCACCCTGCAGGCGATGTCGCTGGACGATCTCAGCCTGTGGGTGCCGCAGCTGATGGATGAGCTGAAGCAAACCCCGCAGCTGGCGGACGTCACCAGCGACTGGCAGGATCAGGGGCTGGTGGCCTATGTCAACGTCGATCGCGATTCGGCCTCCCGCCTCGGCGTCACCATGAGCGACGTGGACAATGCGCTGTACAACGCGTTCGGCCAGCGCCTGATCTCCACCATCTACACCCAGGCCAATCAATACCGCGTGGTGCTGGAGCACGACGTCAGCACGACACCGGGGTTGGCGGCGCTCAATGAGATCCGTCTGAGCGGCAACGACGGCGCCGTGGTGCCGCTGAGCGCCATCGCCAAAATCGAAGAGCGCTTCGGCCCGCTGTCGGTGAACCATCTCGACCAGTTCCCGTCGGCCACCGTTTCGTTCAACGTCGCCGACGGCTACTCGCTCGGCGAGGCGGTCGACGCGGTCACCCAGGCGGAAAAAAATCTCAATATGCCAAGGGACATCACCACCCAATTCCAGGGGGCGACCCTGGCCTTCCAGGCGGCGCTCGGCAGCACGCTGTGGCTGATTTTGGCGGCGGTGGTGGCGATGTACATCGTGCTGGGCGTGCTGTATGAAAGCTTCATTCATCCGGTCACCATCCTCTCCACCCTGCCGACCGCCGGGGTCGGCGCCCTGTTGGCGCTGATGTTGGCCGGCAGCGAGCTGGACGTGATCGCCATCATCGGCATCATCCTGCTGATCGGCATTGTGAAGAAGAACGCCATCATGATGATCGACTTCGCGCTGGCGGCGGAACGCGAGCAGGGTTTATCGCCGCGCGACGCCATCTATCAGGCCTGTCTGCTGCGTTTCCGGCCGATCTTGATGACCACGCTGGCGGCCTTGCTCGGCGCGCTGCCGCTGATGCTGAGCACCGGCGTCGGCGCGGAGCTGCGGCATCCGCTCGGCGTCTGTATGGTCGGCGGTTTGATCATGAGCCAGATCCTGACGCTGTTCACCACGCCGGTGATCTACCTGCTGTTTGACAAGCTGGCGCGCAACACGCATCGCCAGCTGGATACGCAGGAGCTGCCGTGAAATTCTTCGCCCTGTTCATTCACCGGCCGGTGGCCACCACCCTGCTGACGCTGGCCATCGCCATCAGCGGCGCGATCGGCTTTCGCCTGCTGCCGGTGTCGCCGCTGCCGCAGGTGGATTTTCCGGTGATTTCGATCAGCGCGTCGCTGCCGGGCGCCTCGCCGGAAACCATGGCGTCCTCGGTGGCGACGCCGCTGGAGCGCGCGCTGGGCCGCATCGCCGGGGTTAACGAAATGACCTCGATGAGTTCGCTCGGCAGTACCCGCGTCATTTTGCAGTTCGATCTCGATCGCGACATCAACGGCGCCGCGCGCGACGTGCAGGCGGCGATTAACGCCGCGCAAAGCCTGCTGCCGACCGGCATGCCGAGCCGCCCCAGCTACCGTAAGGTCAACCCTTCCGACGCGCCGATCATGATCCTGACGCTGACCTCGGACACCTACAGCCAGGGGCAGCTTTACGATTTCGCCTCCACCCAGCTGGCGCAGAAGATCAGCCAGACCGAGGGCGTCGGCGACGTTTCCGTAGGCGGCAGCTCGCTGCCGGCGGTGCGGGTGGAGCTGAACCCTTCGGCGCTGTTCAATCAGGGCGTGTCGCTGGACAGCGTGCGGCAGGCCATCGCCAACGCCAACGTGCGCCGTCCGCAGGGCGCCGTGGAAAACCCGCAGCAGCGCTGGCAGATCCAGGCCAACGACGCGCTGAAAACCGCCGATGCTTATCGTCCGCTGATCATTCATTACAACAACGGCTCGGCGGTGCGTTTAGCCGACGTGGCCGAGGTCAAAGACTCGGTGCAAGACGTGCGTAACGCCGGGATGACCGACGCCAAACCGGCGATCATTCTGGCCATCAGCCGCGCGCCGGACGCCAACATCATCGAAACCGTCGATCGCATTCGCGCCGAGCTGCCCGCCCTGCAGGAGAATATCCCGGCCTCGATTCAACTCAACGTCGCGCAGGATCGTTCGCCAACCATCCGCGCGTCGCTGGCCGAGGTGGAACAGTCGCTGGCGATCGCCATCGGGCTGGTGATCCTGGTGGTGTTCATCTTCCTGCGCTCCGGGCGCGCCACGCTGATCCCGGCGGTCGCCGTACCGGTGTCGCTGATCGGCTCGTTCGCCGCCATGTATCTGTGCGGCTTCAGCCTCAACAACCTGTCGCTGATGGCGCTGACCATCGCCACCGGCTTTGTGGTGGACGACGCCATCGTGGTGCTGGAAAACATTTCCCGCCACGTCGAGGCCGGCATGAAACCGATCAACGCCGCGCTGCTGGGCGCGCGGGAAGTCGGCTTCACCGTGCTGTCGATGAGCGTTTCGCTGGTGGCGGTGTTTATCCCGCTGCTGCTGATGGAAGGCCTGCCCGGCCGGCTATTCCGCGAGTTCGCCGTCACCCTGTCGGTATCGATCGGGCTGTCGCTCATCGTCTCGCTGACGCTCACGCCGATGATGTGTGCCTATTTGCTGCGCCACCAGCCGGCGCGTTCGCAGCGGCGCGCGCGCGGCTTCGGCAAAATGCTGCTGGCGCTGCAGCAGGGTTACGGACGCTCGCTGAACTGGGTGCTCGGCCACTCGCGCTGGGTGCTGGCGGTGTTCCTCGCCACCGTTGCGCTCAACGTCTGGCTGTATATCAGCATCCCGAAAACCTTCTTCCCTGAACAGGATACCGGGCGTCTGATGGGCTTTATCCAGGCCGACCAAAGCATTTCGTTCCAGGCGATGCGCGGCAAACTGGAAGACTTCATGAAAATCGTGCGCGAAGATCCGGACGTGGAAAACGTCACCGGTTTTACCGGCGGCTCGCGCACCAACAGCGGTTCGATGTTCATCTCACTGAAACCCCTGTCGGTACGCAGCGACGATGCGCAGAAAGTGATCGCCCGCCTGCGTGCCCGCCTGGCCAAAGAACCGGGCGCCAGCCTGTTTCTGATGGCGGTACAGGATATCCGCGTCGGCGGCCGGCAGGCCAACGCCAGCTACCAATATACGCTGCTGGCGGACGATCTCGCCGCGCTGCGCGAATGGGAGCCGAAGATCCGCACCGCGCTGGCCGCATTGCCCGAGCTGGCGGACGTCAACTCGGATCAGCAGGATAAAGGCTCGGAGATGGATCTGGTCTACGATCGCGAAACCATGGCGCGCCTCGGCATTTCGGTGTCCGACGCCAACAACCTGTTGAACAACGCCTTCGGCCAGCGACAGATTTCGACCATCTATCAACCGCTCAACCAATACAAAGTCGTGATGGAAGTGGCGCCGCCCTACACTCAGGACGTGAGCTCGTTGGATAAAATGTTCATCATCAACAACGAAGGCAAGGCGATACCGCTCTCCTACTTCGCCAGTTGGCGACCGGCCAACGCGCCGCTGTCGGTCAACCATCAGGGGCTGTCCGCCGCCTCGACCATCTCCTTTAACCTGCCGGACGGCGGCAGCCTGTCGGACGCCACCGCGGCGGTAGAGCGCACCATGACTCAGCTCGGCGTGCCGTCCACGGTGCGCGGCGCGTTCGCCGGCACCGCCCAGGTATTCCAGGACACCCTGAAGTCGCAGCTCATCCTGATCCTGGCGGCGATCGCCACGGTGTATATCGTGCTCGGCGTGCTGTATGAGAGCTATATCCATCCGCTGACCATCCTTTCCACGCTGCCTTCCGCCGGCGTGGGGGCGCTACTGGCGCTCGAGCTGTTCGGCGCACCGTTCAGCCTGATCGCGCTGATCGGCATCATGCTGTTGATCGGTATCGTGAAGAAAAATGCCATCATGATGGTCGACTTCGCGCTCGAAGCGCAGCGCAACGGCGGCATCAGCGCCCGCGAGGCGATTTTCCAGGCCAGCCTGCTGCGTTTCCGGCCGATCATGATGACCACGCTGGCGGCGTTGTTCGGCGCGCTGCCGCTGGTGCTGACCCGCGGCGACGGCGCGGAGCTGCGCCAGCCGCTCGGCATCACCATCGCCGGCGGCCTGGTGATGAGCCAGCTGCTGACGCTGTACACCACCCCGGTGGTCTACCTTTACTTCGACCGGCTGCAGGCGAAGTTCCGCCGCAACAAGCAACTGGCCCCGCTGCCCCATTAATGGCCGACCGATGCTGATGAAACACACCGCCACAGTACGCTGGCAACTCTGGATAGTGGCATTCGGCTTCTTTATGCAGACGCTGGATACCACTATCGTCAACACCGCCCTGCCCTCGATGGCCGCCAGCCTGGGGGAGAACCCGCTGCGCATGCAGTCGGTGATCGTCTCCTATGTGCTGACGGTGGCGGTGACGCTGCCGGCCAGCGGCTGGCTGGCGGACAAGGTCGGCGTACAGCGGGTGTTTTTCAGCGCCATCGTGCTGTTCA
Source organism: Serratia sp. OLAL2 (assembly GCF_002752475.1). Lineage (NCBI taxonomy): Bacteria > Pseudomonadati > Pseudomonadota > Gammaproteobacteria > Enterobacterales > Yersiniaceae > Serratia > Serratia sp. OLAL2. The sequence goes on from NZ_MSTL01000021.1 coordinate 77,393, forward strand.
CCCTCGGCTCCCTCCTCTGCGCCCGCTCGGAAACCCTGAACGAACTGATCGCCTCGCGCGTGCTTCAGGGCGTCGGCGGCGCGATGATGGTGCCGGTCGGCCGCCTGACGGTGATGAAAATCGTGCCGCGCGAGCAGTACATGGCGGCGATGACCTTCGTAACGCTGCCAGGCCAAATCGGCCCGCTGATGGGGCCGGCGCTGGGTGGCTTCCTGGTGCAATACGCCAGCTGGCATTGGATTTTCCTGATCAATATTCCGGTGGGTATCGTGGGCGCCATCGCCACGCTGCTGCTGATGCCCAACTACCAAATGCAGACCCGCCGCTTCGACGTCAGCGGCTTTCTCCTGCTGGCGATCGGCATGGCGTCGCTGACGCTGGCGCTCGACGGCCACAAAGGCATGGGGCTGTCCGGCAGCGCCATCGCCGGCCTGGTGGCGCTGGGCGTGGCGGCGCTGTTGGGGTATGTTTGGCATGCTTACGGCAATAGCCGCGCCCTGTTCTCGCTGCGGCTGCTGCGCACCCCGACTTACAAGATCGGACTGCTGGCCAGCCTGCTGGGGCGCATCGGCAGCGGCATGCTGCCGTTCATGACGCCGCTGTTTCTGCAGGTGGGCATGGGCTTCTCGCCGTTCCACGCCGGGCTGATGATGATCCCGATGATCATCGGCAGCATGGGCATGAAGCGCATCGTGGTGCAGGTGGTCAACCGCTTCGGCTACCGCAACGTGCTGGTGGCCGCCACGCTGCTGCTGGCGCTGGTCAGCCTGAGTTTCCTGCTGGCGGCGATGCTCGGCTGGCTGTGGCTGCTGCCGGTGGTGCTGTTCTTCCAGGGGATGGTCAACTCGCTGCGCTTCTCGGCGATGAACACCCTGACGCTGAAAGATCTGCCGGACCGGCTGGCCAGCAGCGGCAACAGCCTGCTGTCGATGGTCATGCAGCTGTCGATGAGCCTCGGCGTCAGCGTCGCCGGCATCTTGATCGGCAGCTTCGCCCATCACCAGGTGGTGGCCGATAGCCCAGCCATTCACAGCGCATTTATTTACAGCTACTGCTGTATGGCGTTGATTATCGCCCTGCCCGCGCTCGCCTTCGCGCGCGTGCCGGCCGATAGCGCGCCCAACCGCACGCTGACCAAAGAGCCGGGTACCGGCTCAACGAGGTTGCAATGAGGATAGGCATTACCGGGAAGCTGTTCCTGGCCATTTTCGCTACCTGCATGCTGGTGTTGATCACCATGCATTGGGGGGTGCGCGTCAGCTTTGAGCGCGGCTTTATCGATTACATCAAGAGCAGCAACGAGCAGCGCATCAACATGCTGAGCGAAGCGCTGGAGGAACAGTACAGCCATCATGGCAATTGGATATTCCTGCGCAACAACGATCAGGTGGTCTACCAAATCATGCGTTCGTTCGAACAGAACAGCGACAGCAGCCACAATCTGCCGCCCAAGGGCTGGCGCACCCAGTTTTGGGTGGTGGACAGCCAGTTCAATCGGCTGGTCGGGCATTCCGGCCCGTTGCCGAAAGAGGGGCCGCGCCATCCAATCCGCTATAACAACGAGATCGTCGGCTGGGTGCTCACCACCCCGGTCGAGCGCCTGACGCGCAATACGGACATCAACTTCGATCGCCAGCAGCGGCGCACCAGTTGGATTATCGTCGCGCTCTCCACCCTGTTGGCAGCGGCGGTGACCTGGCTGCTGTCGCGCGGCATGCTGGCCCCGGTCAAGCGCCTGGTGGCGGGCACCCACCGCCTGGCGGCGGGCGATTTCACCACCCGCGTGGCGGTCAGCAGCCAGGATGAACTGGGCAGGCTGGCGCACGACTTCAACCAGTTGGCCACCTCGCTGGAAAAAAACGAGCAGATGCGTCGCGCCTTTATGGCCGACGTGTCGCACGAGCTACGCACGCCGCTGGCGGTGCTGCGCGGCGAGCTGGAGGCGCTGCAGGACGGCGTGCGCCAGCCGACGCCGGCGTCGCTCAGCTCGCTGCAGGCTGAGGTATCCACCTTGACCAAACTGGTCGACGACCTGCACCAGCTGTCGCTCTCCGATCTCGGCGCGCTGGCCTATCGCAAGGCGCAAGTGGACTGCGTGCACCTGGTGCAGATCGCCGTCGCCGCCTTCCGCGAACGCTTCCGCGCCAAAGGGCTGGAGATCGTCACCCATCTGCCGGCCCAGGCGCCGCTGTTCGGCGATCCCGATCGCCTGAACCAGCTGTTCAATAACCTGTTGGAAAACAGCCTGCGTTACACCGACGTCGGTGGCCGGCTGGAGATCGGCGCCGAGCTGCAGCCGGGGAGACTGATCCTCTGCTGGCAGGACAGCGCGCCGGGCATCAGCGATCAGCAACTGACGCGCATTTTCGAACGCTTCTATCGGGCGGAAGGTTCACGCAACCGCGCCAGCGGCGGCTCAGGGCTGGGGTTGGCGATCTGCCACAACATCGTGGAAGCGCACGACGGGAAAATCCGCGCCGAGCATTCGCCTTTAGGCGGCGTGCGCATTACAGTAGAATTTGCTACCCCGATAAAAAATAAGGCGCCCTGATGGACATTCAGAATCAACCCGTGCAGATCATGATTGTTGAAGATGAGCCCAAGCTGGGCCAGTTGCTGGTGGATTATCTGCAGGCGGCGGGCTATGCCACCCGCTGGCTGACCAACGGTAATGAAGTGGTGCCGACCGTGCACCAGCATCCGCCGGCTCTGATCTTACTCGACCTGATGTTGCCAGGGGCCGACGGCCTGACGGTGTGCCGCGAGCTGCGCCGCTTCAGCGACGTGCCCATCGTGATGGTGACGGCGAAAATCGAAGAGATTGACCGCCTGTTGGGATTGGAGATCGGCGCCGACGATTACATCTGCAAACCCTACAGCCCGCGTGAAGTGGTGGCGCGAGTGAAAACCATCCTGCGCCGCAGCTATCGGCCGCAGGAGAACGCGCGGGAAGATGATCTGCTGCACATCGATGAACCGCGCTTCCAGGCCAGCTATCAGGGGCAGTTGCTGGATCTGACGCCGGCGGAGTTCCGCCTGCTGAAAACGCTGGCCAGCCAGCCAGGCAACGTGTTTTCTCGCGAGCAGCTGCTGAACAACCTGTACGACGACTACCGGGTGGTCACCGACCGCACCATCGACAGCCACATCAAAAACCTGCGCCGCAAGCTGGAACTGATCGACGGGGAAAAATCCTTTATTCGCTCGGTATACGGTGTGGGCTACCGCTGGGAAGCCGAGCCCTGCCGGCTGATGAATGGGGTTTAGAGGGAAATCAGCGCGTCCAGTCTTCAACCGCCAACCCGGGCACCATGGCGAATGCGCGATCGTTGGTCACCAGCGTCGCGCCACGGCTCTGCGCGTGAGCGGCGATCAGTTGATCCATCGCGCCCATGATTTTGCCCTTTCTCTCCATGTTTGCCCGCATTTCACCGTAGCAGCGGGCGGCCTCGCGATCCCATGCATAGACCGTCACCGCAGCAAGAAAGGCCTCGACCATGCTTTGCAACGCCTTGTTCCGCCGTTTGGCCACACCGTAAAGCAGTTCCGCCTCCGTGACGCTGGAAATACATACGGCAGAAGGCGGGAGCTTTTGCATGACGTTAAGCACCTGCGGATGCTGCCGAAACAGGTGGCTGACGGTATTGGTATCAAACATGTACATCGCCTACTCTTCCTCTGAGAAAGGATCTCGCTCTGCAACCCCTTGCTGACGATCTTCCGCGCCAAGAAACTCTTGCGGCACCGGCGTTTGGGCGATAATGCTCAGCAGCGGTGCCCAGCTGTCCGGCTTTGCCGGATATTTGGATAAAATCACGTTTCCCTCCCGATCGCGACGGATATACACACGATCCGTATCAAATTCAAATTCCACCGGTAACCTCACCGCCTGATTTCTACCGTTTTTAAACAGCTTGGCGATTCTTTCCATCTCGACACTCCACAGCAGGCATAGGCCAAAGCATATGCCTGCAGCGCGTCGATGCCAAGATCTATCGCTCACTTTTCACTCACCTTTACGTAGCGGGCAAACGGTAACGCGCAATGCTGCTCGATGAAACCACGTAATTGTCATTATGCGGCGCACTGCGCAATCACCGCGCCTTTCCTTAGCTTCCCGTGCGGCGCCGGGCTCACCGAATGAAAACTCCGCGCCGGCGCAAAAAAACTGCGCATTTTTTCGACTAAGCTGCTGTGAGGTTTAGCCGCCGATTTTCAAGCGATTGGCTACACTTACATCACGAATCGGAACCTACAGGAGAAGAACCATGGCAATCGGTCATTACGAGCTGAAAAAAGCAAAGAACGGACAGTACCACTTCAACCTGAAAGCCAGTAACGGCGAAATTATTCTGGCCAGCGAGATGTATGCCAGCAAAGCCTCGGCGGAGAACGGCATCGCCTCGGTGCAGACCAATTCACCGCACGAAGCGCAGTACGAACTGAAGCACAGCGCCAGCAATCAGCCCTATTTTGTGCTGAAGGCCAAGAACCATCAGGTGATCGGCGTCAGCGAAATGTACAGCTCCGAAAGCGCGGCCAAAAACGGTATCCAGTCGGTGACGAAAAACGGCCCGACCACCGATATCCGCGATTTGAGCGCCTGATCCCCCGTTTCGCCCGCGCGGTGGCCGCCACCGCGCGTTTTCCGTTTGACCGGGATCAATCTCCCTTGAATAAATCCGGTTAACTGCTGATTTCTTGCCGCGCTGCGGCTACAATCCCCCGCTTTTACTGCGCCATCAGGTGGCGTGGTGCTGACCTGAAATCAGACCGAGACACACTATGTTTACACCGGAACTTCTCTCCCCGGCCGGAACGCTGAAAAACATGCGTTACGCCTTTGCCTACGGCGCCGATGCGGTTTACGCCGGCCAGCCGCGCTACAGCCTGCGGGTACGCAACAACGAGTTCAACCACGAGAATCTGGCGCAGGGCATCAACGAAGCGCATGCGCTGGGCAAAAAATTCTACGTGGTGGTGAACATCGCCCCGCACAACGCCAAGCTGAAAACCTTCTTGCGCGATCTGAAGCCGGTTATCGATATGGGCCCGGATGCGCTGATCATGTCCGATCCTGGCCTTATCATGATGGTGCGCGAAGCCTTCCCGCAGATGGACATCCACCTGTCGGTGCAGGCCAATGCCGTTAACTGGGCGACGGTGAAGTTCTGGAAGCAAATGGGCCTGACCCGCGTGATCCTGTCGCGCGAACTGTCGCTGGAAGAGATTGCCGAGATCCGCGCCGAAGTGCCGGACATGGAGCTGGAGATCTTCGTCCACGGCGCGCTGTGCATGGCCTACTCCGGCCGCTGCCTGCTGTCCGGCTACATCAACAAACGCGATCCCAATCAGGGTACCTGCACCAATGCCTGCCGCTGGCAGTACAAGGCGGAGGAAGGCAAAGAGGACGACACCGGCAATATCGTGCACCTGCACGAACCGATCCCGGTGCAGACCGTCGAGCCGACGCTGGGCATCGGCGCGCCGACCGACAAGGTGTTCATGCTGTCTGAAGCGCAAAAGCCAGGTGAATATATGAGCGCCTTCGAAGACGAACACGGCACCTATATCATGAACTCCAAGGATCTGCGCGCCATCCAGCACGTGGAGCGTCTGACGCAGCTCGGCGTGCATTCGCTGAAGATCGAAGGGCGCACCAAGTCCTTCTACTACTGCGCCCGCACCGCCCAGGTCTACCGCCGCGCCATCGACGACGCCGTTGCCGGCAAACCGTTCGATCCGACCCTGCTCACCACACTGGAAGGCCTGGCGCACCGCGGCTATACCGAAGGCTTCCTGCGCCGCCACGTGCACGAAGCGCAGCAGAATTACGAATACGGCTCTTCGCTCTCCGAGCGCCAGCAGTTCGTCGGCGAGTTCACCGGCGTGCGCCGCGAAGGCTGGGCGGAAGTCGACGTGAAGAATAAATTCTCACTCGGCGACAGCGTCGAGATGATGACGCCAGGCGGCAACGTGCTGTTCACCCTCGAAAGCATGCAAAATAAGAAAGGCGAGCCGATTGAGGTCGCGCCGGGCAACGGCCATATCGTTTATTTGCCGATCCCGCAGGATATTGATCTCAATTATGCATTGCTGATCCGCAATTTGGCGGAAGAAAATAGCGCCGGCGCCTAACAATCAATCGTCGCCATTCGGCGGCGATTTTTAGCAAATATTAGAATTGGATCACATCAATGTGCCCGCAGCTTGGTTACTATCACGCTGCTTAAAACGAACAACGAAAATATTTGCATAGCAATACTAGGAACCACCTCCTTAGCCGGCCCAATCTCCCTTGGGCTGGCTTTTTCTTTATGGGTCCGCCATTGCCGCCGGTGCGCCTATTTTCCATTACGTTTTCCCGTTATCCATTTTAATAAAAATAATAACGCCACATCGATATATAAATAACGCTATAGCGATTAATCCTGCCGCCATTAAAATTCCGCTTATTGTCAGGTTAAATTCAGATAAATTCGCATCGTCTTCATATTCACGGCACAATAGGAAATAACCGGAATTAGCTGAATATTCTGATGGCTTGGCGGCGTAGGCTGGTTTATCTTGAGGCATTCTTGGTTTTCCGCCGGAGGAGATCGGTAATGCCTCAACACTCACATGCAGCCGCCCTGCTTATTCTCAACGGCAAGGGCGCCGGCAACGAAGAACTGCGTCAGGCGGTCACACGGCTGCGCGAAGAGCAAATCACGCTGTACGTGCGCGTGACCTGGGAGCACGGCGACGCCGCGCGCTACGTCGCGGAAGCTGCACAACTCGGCGTCGGCACCGTCGTCGCCGGCGGCGGTGACGGCACCATCAACGAAGTGGCCGCCGCGCTGGTGCAGCTGCCGGCGCATAACCGGCCGGCGCTGGGCATTCTGCCGCTCGGCACCGCCAACGACTTCGCCATGGCGTGCAATATCCCCCCATCCCCCGAACTGGCCCTGCAGCTGGCGATCAAGGGCCGCTCGGTGCCGATCGATCTGGCGAAGGTCAACGGCGAGCGCTACTTCATCAACATGGCCACCGGCGGCTTCGGCACCCGCATCACCACCGAGACACCGGAGAAGTTGAAGGCGGCCTTGGGCGGCGTGTCCTACTTCGTGCACGGCTTGCTGCGCATGGATACGCTGCAGGCCGACCGCTGTGAAATCCGCGGGCCGGACTTCCGCTGGGCCGGCGAAGCATTGGTGATCGGCATCGGCAACGGCAAGCAGGCCGGCGGCGGCCAGGAACTGTGCCCCAGCGCGCTGATCAACGACGGCCTGCTGCAGCTGCGCCTGCTGATCGCCGATGAACTGCTGCCGGCACTGGTCGCCGCCCTGTTCAACGACGAAGAGAGCAACAGCATCCTCAGCGCGGCGCTGCCGTGGCTCGAGATCGACGCGCCGCATGAGATGACCTTCAACCTCGACGGCGAACCGCTCAAAGGCCGCCATTTCCGCATCGAAGTGTTGCCGCAGGCCATCGAATGCCGCCTGCCGCCTAACTGCGCCCTGCTGGGCTGACCTTGTCGGGCGCAGCCGCTGCGCCCCACTTCTTCCCCTCCGTTCATCCGCTTCCACTCGCGATCAAATGTGATCCTCTCCGGCAAATCCATCAATTCATACTTGTATGGTAGTTAGTTCATGACGTATTTTCGCGCTATCTCTCCGCAGCTACAGGATGTGAAGGTTATGAAAATCGTCAACGCCGAGGTGTTCGTCACCTGCCCGGGGCGCAACTTTGTCACGCTGAAAATCACCACCGATGACGGCATCATCGGCCTCGGTGACGCCACGCTGAACGGGCGCGAATTGCCGGTGGCCTCTTACCTGAAAGATCACCTCTGCCCGCAGTTGATCGGCCGCGACGCGCAGCGGATCGAAGACCTCTGGCAATTCTTCTACAAAGGCGCTTACTGGCGGCGCGGCCCGGTGACCATGTCCGCCATTTCCGCCGTCGACATGGCGCTGTGGGACATCAAGGCCAAGGCCGCCAACATGCCGCTGTATCAGCTGTTGGGCGGCGCCTCACGTTCGGGAGTGATGGTGTATTGCCATACCACCGGCCACTCGATCGACGAGGTGCTCGACGACTACGCCAAACATAAAGAACAAGGCTTCAAGGCGATCCGCGTGCAATGCGGCGTGCCCGGCATGAAAACCACCTACGGCATGGCCAAGGGCAAAGGCCAGGCCTATGAGCCGGCCACCAAGGGTGACTGGCCGGAAGAGCAGCTGTGGTCGACGGAAAAATACCTCGATTTCACCCCCAAACTGTTCGACGCGGTGCGCAACAGGTTCGGCTTCAACGAGCACCTGCTGCACGACATGCACCACCGCCTGACGCCAATTGAAGCGGCGCGCTTTGGTAAAAGCGCCGAGCCGTATCGCCTGTTCTGGATGGAGGATCCGACGCCGGCGGAAAATCAGGCCTGTTTCCGCCTGATCCGCCAGCATACCGTCACGCCGATCGCCGTCGGCGAGGTGTTCAACAGCATCTGGGACTGCAAACAGCTGATCGAAGAACAGCTGATCGACTACATCCGCACCACCCTGACGCACGCGGGCGGCATTACCGGCATGCGGCGCATCGCCGACTTCGCCTCGCTGTATCAGGTGCGCACCGGTTCTCACGGCCCTTCCGATCTGTCGCCGATCTGCATGGCGGCGGCGCTGCACTTCGATCTGTGGGTGCCAAACTTCGGCGTGCAGGAATACATGGGCTATTCCGAGCAAATGCTCGAGGTGTTCCCGCACAGCTGGACGTTCGACGACGGCTATATGCATCCGGGCGACAAGCCGGGCATCGGCATCGAGTTCGATGAGAAGCTGGCGGCCCGTTACCCCTATGAACCGGCCTACCTGCCGGTCGCGCGTCTGGAGGATGGCACCTTATGGAACTGGTAAACACCATGCGCAGCGTCGTGATCGAACAGCCCGGGCGCCTGGCGCTGCAGACGCGCGCGCTGCCACAGCCGGCGGCCGGCGAGGTGCGGGTCAAGGTGAAATTCGCCGGCATCTGCGGCTCCGACGTCCATATCTATCACGGCCATAACCCGTTCGCCCGCTACCCGCGGGTGATCGGCCACGAGTTCTTCGGCCTGATCGATGCGCTGGGCGAAGGCGTCGATCCGGCGCGCCTCGGCGAACGCGTCTCGGTAGACCCGGTGGTGAGCTGCGGCCACTGCTATCCCTGTTCGGTCGGCCGCCCCAACGTCTGCACCTCGCTGCAGGTGATCGGCGTGCACCGCGACGGCGGCTTCAGCGACTACGCCTGCGTGCCGGCACGCAACGCCTATCCGGTTCCGGCCGCCATCAGCGATCGCCACGCCGCGATGATCGAACCCTTCACTATCGCCGCCAACATTACCGCCCATCTGCAACCACGCCCCGACGACATCGCGCTGATCTACGGCGCCGGGCCGATGGGGCTCACGGTGATCCAGACGCTGAAAGGCGTGTACGGCGTCAAGCAGGTGTGGGTCGTCGATCGCATCGCCGAACGGCTGGACATGGCACGCGCCAACGGTGCCGACGAAGTATTCAACAACGCCGAGGCCGCATTGCCGCAGGCGCTGCAGCAGCGCGACGTTCAGCCGACGCTGATCGTCGATGCCGCCTGCCACCCCGCCATTTTGCCGGAGGCGATCGCGCTGGCTTCGCCGGCGGCGCGCATCGGCATCATGGGCTTTTCCGGCGACGCTTGCACCCTGACCCAGCAGAGCATCACCAGCAAGGAGCTGTCGATCTTCTCCTCGCGCCTGAACAGCGCGCGCTTCCCACAGGTGATCGCCTGGATGGCGGACGGCAAGCTAGACCCGCAGCGGCTACTCACCCACTGCGTGCCCGCCGGCGACGTCGAACGGGCAATGCAGATGTTCGAGCGGGATCAGCGCACCTGCTGCAAGGTACTGCTGCAGTTCGAGTAACGTCACGGCAGCATCGGGGCATGGGGCGGCACCCGCCGCCCGTGCAAACAACGAAGCATCACGATTAAAACGACACCCAGTGGAGTGCTTTATGTTTAAAAACCTGCGTTGGACCATCGTGTTCCTGCTGTTCATGGTCTACATGATCAACTACCTCGATCGCGTGGCGCTGTCGATCACCGTGCCGATGATCGAACAGGATCTGATGCTGAACGCCGAACAGTTCGGCCTGATCTTCGGCAGCTTCTTCTTCGGCTACGCCATCTTCAACTTCGTCGGCGGGCTGGCGGTCGACCGCTTCGGCCCGACGCTGGTGCTGGGCGTGGCGGTCGGCCTGTGGTCCATCTTCTGCGGCATGACGGCGATCGCCACCGGCTTTTACTCAATGCTGATCCTGCGCGTCCTGTTCGGCATGGCCGAAGGGCCGATCTGCGCCTCGGCCAACAAGATGATCAACGGCTGGTTCCCGAAGAAACAGGCGGCGACCGCTATGGGCCTGCTCAGCGCCGGTTCACCGTTGGGCGGCGCGGTGGCCGGGCCGATCGTCGGCTATCTGGCGCTGGCGTTCGGCTGGCGGCCGGCGTTTATGATCATCTGCGCCATCGGCATCGTCTGGATGCTGGTGTGGTTCTTCGTGGTGGCGGATAACCCGGCGAAAAGCCAACGCGTCAGCAACGAAGAACGGGCGCTGATCGCACAGTTGAAACAGGAAAATCTCGGCGAGGAAAGCGCGCTGAGCGACGCCGCTCACGGGCTGGGTTACTACCTGAAGCAGCCGATCATTCTGGTCACCGCCTTCGCCTTCTTCTGCTACAACTACATTCTGTTCTTCTTCCTGAGCTGGTTCCCCTCGTATCTGGTGCAGGCGCACAACCTGAACATCAAAGAGATGAGCCTGACCACGATGATCCCGTGGATCGTCGGCTTCGTCGGGCTGGCGCTCGGGGGCTATATTTCCGACAAGATCTTCAACATCACCGGCAAATTGCTGCTGTCACGCAAGATCGTGCTGGTCACCAGCCTGCTGGCGGCAGCGGTGTGCGTGGCGTTGGCGGGCACCGTCAGCAGCGTGGTGCCGGCGGTGATGCTGATGTCGGTGTCGATCTTCTTCCTCTACATTACCGGCGCTCTCTACTGGGCGATTATCCAGGACGTGGTGCATAAATCCCGGGTCGGCGGCGCCAGCGGGTTCATTCATTTGATCGGCAGCGTCTCCGGCATCATCGGGCCGATCGTCACCGGCTACATCGTGCAGAACACCGGCAAATTCGACAGCGCCTTTATGCTGGCGGGCGGCGTCGCCGCGCTGGGCGCGCTGCTGGTGCTGCTGGTGATCAAGGCGCCGCGCGCAACGGCGGGCGTGCAAATCTTAAAACCCTAACGCCAGACGGGGCGGCTTCGCCCCTTTGCTTACCTCTCCAGGGACATTGAACATGAGACTTTCCGACCACAGCGCGCTGCCGGCCGCCGTTATCTGGCCCGGCTACGCACGTGAGCGCGTGAAACCGCGCATGGCGCATATCGGCTTCGGCGCGTTTCACCGCGCGCACCAGGCGATGTACGCCGACAGGCTGGCCAGCGAGCACGGCAGTGACTGGGGCTACTGCGAAATCAGCATGCAGCACGGCCAGCAAAAGATCGCCGACCTACGGCAACAGGACCTGCTGTTCTCGGTGGCGGAGATGGACGACGACGGCTGGCGGGGCCGGGTCATCGGCGTGGTTCGCCAGGCGCTGCACTTGCAAACCGACGGGCTGGCGGCGGTGCTGGCGGCCCTGACACAGCCTGAGATCGCCATCGTCTCGCTGACCATCAGCGAAAAGGGCTATTGCTACCACCCCGCCAGCGGTCGGCTGATGGAGGAACACCCGGCGATCGCGCACGATATCGCCCACCCGGCACAGCCGCAGTCGGCGCCGGGGCTGCTGCTGGCGGCGCTGCGCCTGCGCCGTGAACGCGGGCTGCCGCCGTTCGCCGTGATGTCCTGCGATAACATGCCGGCTAACGGCCGGGTCACGCGCCAGGTGCTGGTCGAACTGGCGCAGCGGCAGGATCCGGCGTTGGCCGACTGGGTGCGTCAAGAGGTCGCCTTCCCTTCCACCATGGTGGATCGCATCGTGCCGGCGGTAACGCCGGAGGCCCGCCGGCAGTTGCGCACCTGGCTGGGCGGCGTCGAGGATGACGTCGGCGTGGCCTGCGAGCCGTTCAGCCAGTGGGTCATTGAGGACCGATTTCCTCAGGGGCGCCCGGCCTGGGAAAAGGCCGGCGCCGAACTGGTGAGCGACGTGCTGCCGTACGAGGAGATGAAGCTGCGCATGCTGAACGGCAGCCATTCCTTCCTCGCCTACCTCGGCTACCTGGCCGGTTATCAGCACGTCGGCGACTGTATGCAGGATGCGGATTTTGTCCGCGCCGCCCGTCACCTGATGCTGGCGGAACAGGCGCCGACCCTGCAGGTGCCGAACGTCGATTTGGCGCAGTATGCCGACTCGCTGCTGCAGCGTTACCGCAACCGCGCGCTGAAACACCGCACCGCGCAGATCGCCATGGACGGCACGCAGAAGCTGCCGCAGCGGCTGTTGGACGCGATCCGCTGGCATCTGGCGCGTGGCAGCCGCTTCGACTGCCTGGCGCTGGGCGTCGCTGGCTGGATGCGCTACGTCGGCGGCCGCGATGAACAAGGCGGGCCGATCGATATCAGCGATCCGCTGCGCGAGCGCCTCGCCGCGTTGGTCGCCGGCAGCGAGGAAGGCCGGCCCCGCGTCCTGGCGCTGCTGCAACTCGACAGCGTCTTCGGCCACGATCTGCCCGATTCGCCTGACTTCGTCCGCGCCGTCAGCCACGCTTATCATCAACTGCTGAGCCTGGGGGCCAAAGCCGCCGTCGCCGCTCTGCCGCTTACCGACCGGGAGGTTTCCGATGACCGTCACCACGCATAACGCCGTCAATACCGGCAATCAACCGCTGCTGCGGCGCGTCGCCAGCGCTTCCGCCATCGGCACCGCCGCCGAATATTATGATTTCTTCGCTTACGGCACCGCCGCGGTGCTGTTCTTCGGCCAGCTGTTTTTCCCCAGCGCCGATCCGCTGATCAGCACGCTGGCGGCCTTCGCCACCTACGCGGTCGGTTTTCTGGCGCGCCCGCTGGGCGGCATCGTGTTCGGCCACATCGGCGATAAGGTCGGCCGCAAGAAGGCGCTGGTGATCACCATCCTGATCGTCGGCCTCGGCACCTTCTGCATCGGCCTGCTGCCCACCTATGAGCAGATCGGCATCTGGGCGCCGCTCGCGCTGATCTTTATCCGCGTGCTGCAGGGCTTCGGCGTCGGCGGCGAACAGGCAGGCGCGGTGCTGATGACCGCCGAATATGCGCCGCCGCCCCAGCGTGGCTTCTACGCCAGTTGGGTGCAGATCGGCGCGCCCGCCGGTTTCCTGCTGCCGTCCGGGCTGTTCGCGCTGCTGACCGCCGTGCTGTCACCGGCGCAGATGCTGGACTGGGGCTGGCGCATTCCGTTCCTGCTCAGCCTGCTGCTGGTGCTGGTCGGGCTGTTTATTCGCCTGAGGATCGACGAATCGCCGGTGTTTACCCAGATCCGCGCCACCAAAGCGGTGGAGAGCCGGCCGGTGGTGGAAGTGGCCCGCCGCTATCCCGGCCTTATCGGCAAAGGGGTATGTGCCAAGCTGATCGAAGCCTGCGCCTTCGCCATGTTCACGGTGATCGTATTGGCCTACGGCAAGGCCAACCACCTCAACGAAACCATTCTGCTGGAGGCGATGATCGTGGCGGTGCTGCTGGAGATTTTCACCATTCCGCTGATGGGCCGCCTCTCCGATCGGCTGGGGCGCAAACCGGTGTACATCGCCGGCGCGCTGCTGCAGGTGGTGTGCATCGTGCCGTTCTTTATGGCGATCAACCTCGATAGTTTCTGGGTGACGCAGATCGCCATGATCGTGGTGCTGACCTTCGGCCACAGCATGTGCTACGCGCCGCAGGCCTCCTACTTCCCGGAGCTGTTCCCCACCCGCGTGCGCTGCAGCGGCATCGCGCTGATCTGGCAGATCGGCTCGCTGATCGGCAGCGGCATTCTCGGGCTGTTGGCGGTGAAGATCCTGCAGGTGACCGGCGGCCACTACTACGGGCTGGCGGGGTACATGATGGTGCTGGGCGTGGTGTCGGCCATCGGCCTGAGCCTGATGCCGGAAACTGCGCCAGCGCGGCGCAAGCAGGAATATCAGGATTGGCATCACTGAGTTACCCTGCTCGGCGGGCGGATTTATCCCCCCGCCCTTAACCAATAATCTGCTAGTATGGTGGCATTCGAATTCCAGCCAGATGCCTGATTGTCGCCATGTCTGAAACGTACAGTCTCACCAACAACGTCCCGGTCAACCAGCAGATCTATCGCTTCCTGCGCAAGGATATCGTCGACTGCACCATCCCCCCCGGCACCCTGTTGTCCGAGAAAGAGATTTCCACCCGCTTTTGCGTTTCGCGCCAGCCGGTGCGCGAAGCCTTCATCAAGCTGGCGGAGGCCGGCCTGGTGCAGATCCTGCCGCAGCGCGGCACCTTCGTGATGAAGATTTCCGCCAAGCGCGTGGCCGACGGGCGCTTTATCCGTCAGGCGGTGGAATGCGCCATCGTGCGCCGCGCGGCCGAGCGCGCCACCCCGGCGCAGCTGATGACGCTGGAGCATAATCTGCACCGCCAGGCGCTGGCGGCGCAGAACGGGCAAACGCGCGAGTTTTTGGCGCTGGACGACGAATTCCACCAACTGCTGACCCAGTTTGCCGACTGCCCGCTGGCGTGGGAGACCATCGAAACCATCAAGGCCACCATGGATCGAGTGCGTTTCCTCAGCCTGAGCGAAGTCTCGCCGCCGGAGAGCCTGATCAAGCAGCACTACCGCATCTACGAGGCGCTGAAAGCGCGCGATGCCGAGGCGGCGGAGCGCGCCATCCACGATCACCTGCAGGAGATGATCTACTCCATCACCCCGATCGCCCTGCAGAACACCGAGTGGTTCGAGATCGAATAATCAATCGCTTAGCGCGCCGGGGGCGATCGCCCCCGCGTATTTGGCCACGCCAATGGCATTTCCTCTCAATCGCATCTATTGTTTGTCCTTGCCGGATCAAGTTCGGTAGCATCGCTTTACAGCTTCAATCACCGCTTTTTTACTGCGCCGGTGGTCAAAAACCCTTGCATTGCCGGTGTATGAAGAAGCTTAATCGGGAGTGAATCATGACTGATATTGTGCAGTTGCTAGGAAAGGAAGCGGAAGATCTGCTGCAACACCGCTGTACCACTATCCCCGCCGAGAATCTCTACCTGCCGGGCGACGACTTCGTCGACCGCGTAATGATCGATAACAACCGCCCCAACAGCGTGCTACGTTCGATGCAAACCCTGTTCAACCACGGCCGCCTGGCCGGCACCGGCTACCTGTCTATCCTGCCGGTCGATCAGGGCATAGAGCACTCCGCCGCCGCCTCGTTCGCCGCCAACCCGCTGTATTTCGATCCGAAGAACATCGTCGAGCTGGCGATTGAAGCCGGCTGTAACTGCGTCGCCTCCACCTACGGCGTGCTGGCGTCGGTATCGCGCCGCTACGCGCACAAGATCCCGTTCCTGGTCAAACTCAACCACAACGAAACGCTGAGCTACCCGACCCAGTACGACCAGACCCTGTACGCCAGCGTCGAGCAGGCGTTCAACATGGGCGCGGTGGCGGTCGGCGCCACCATTTACTTCGGCTCCGAGCAGTCGCGCCGCCAGATCGAAGAGATCTCGATCGCCTTCGAGCGCGCGCATGAGCTGGGCATGGTCACCGTGCTGTGGGCCTATCTGCGTAACCCGGCGTTCACCAAGGACGGCGTGGACTACCACTCCAGCGCCGATCTGACCGGGCAGGCTAACCACATCGCCGCCACCATCGGCGCCGACATCGTCAAACAGAAAATGGCGGAAAACAACGGCGGCTACCGTGCGGTGAAATTCGGCTATACCGACGATCGCGTCTACAACAAACTCACCACCGATCACCCTATCGATCTGGTGCGCTACCAGCTGGCCAACTGCTACATGGGCCGCGCTGGACTGATCAACTCCGGTGGCGCCGCCGGTGAGAACGACCTGCAGGAATCGGTGCGCACCGCGGTGATCAACAAACGCGCCGGCGGCATGGGCCTGATCCTGGGGCGTAAAGCCTTCAAGAAATCGATGAAAGACGGCGTGGCGCTGATCAACGCCGTGCAAGACGCCTACCTGGACAAGAAGGTCACCATCGCCTGATGTGACAGACCGCCTGTCCCAAAGCCCGGTTCGCCGGGCTTTTTTGTGCATCGAGGGAGGTCTTGACAAGGAAATAATGCAACCGAATGTATTTTATAAGCAAAAATAAGAATTAGTTTTTATTTACTATCCTTGGGCTTTTTTTATTCCAAATATGCGAAAGAGAACGACATAAATCATTAAAGATTGAAAGTTAACCTTATCAAATTTCAAATTTCCCACCTTTTCCAAAAACACAAAAAGTTAGCGCATTAATAATTATTATAGCTCATTGTTATTTATGGACTTTTGACTAAATTTACGCTAATTAACCCACACTTTTATGGTGGTGCTATCATGAAAGTCAATATTGTCATCATCTCCCTGCTCATCCTTTCGCTATCGTCTTGCGCGCTATTTAAATCTCCGGCCTCTAAGCATGAGTTGAAACCGGGAGAAACGTATTGGTTTGACTATGACTCAACAAGAAGCAGCGCCATTTATATTCCCGCAGACTCAAATATCAAGTACTGCGTGGCTCCCCCACCTGATGTCGCGCAGTCCGTTATTGCCGCGCTGAAAGCTGAAATGAGCACGGAACAAATTCAAAAAGTCAGTGGTGATGCAGGGTTCAGCACCGCCGTAGTCGATCTGGCTCGGCGCACCACCACGGTAAATTTTATCCGTGATACGTTGTATCGCGTCTGCGAAGCCAGACTACAAGGCCCGCTCACCGCTACGGAAAAAGAAATTTTCCTGGCCGCGATAGCCGCCGCCAAAGATATGGCAATCGCTGAAAAAGACAAACAAAAGCAAGAGCTGGCCCAAACGGCCGAAAGAAACGGTGCTTCCGTACAGACAATACAAAAGATTCTCGAACAGTAACAGAAACAAGCTAACAACGGCGATTTCCGTATATCACCCTACCCAAAGCCCGGTTCGCCGGGCTTTTTTGTGCCCGTTCCCCTAAACCCGACGCCGTCAACCTTCTCTTTCTTTCACCTTAAACTTTCAAAATAAAATATTTATCTTTCAAATTGTGATCTATTTAAAACAAATAGCCCACCAAAGTGACTACTGTAAGGCCCATGGCGACAGAGCCGCCGTTCGCTCCAGGCCATATCAGTCCATTACAGGAGAACATAATGATTGAGCTAATCACCCACGGCGCCGAGTGGTTTATCGGCCTGTTTCAGAAAGGCGGTGAAGTGTTTGTCGGCATGGTGACCGGCATTTTACCTTTGTTGATCAGCCTGTTGGTTATCATGAACGCGCTGATCAAATTTGTTGGCCAGGAACGTATCGAACGATTGGCGCAGCGCTGCGCGGGCAACCCCATTTCGCGTTATCTGCTGCTGCCGCTAATTGGCACCTTTGTCTTCTGCAACCCGATGACCCTCAGCCTGGGGCGCTTCATGCCGGAGAAATACAAGCCGAGCTACTACGCGGCGGCCTCCTACAGCTGCCACTCGATGAACGGCCTGTTTCCGCACATCAACCCCGGCGAACTGTTCGTTTACCTCGGTATCGCCAGCGGCCTGACCACCCTCGGCCTGCCGCTCGGCCCGCTGGCGGTGAGCTATTTCCTGGTGGGGCTGTTCACCAACTTCTTCCGCGGCTGGATCACCGATCTGACCACCAGCCTGTTCGAACGCAAGATGGGCATCCGTCTGGATCGCCAGGTGCAACTTTAATTCGTGGAGTGCAGCATGAGTGCTTATATCCGTATTGAAAAAGGCGCCAGCGGCTGGGGTGGCCCCCTGGAGCTGCCGATCGAACCCGGCAAGAAAGTGGTGTACATCACCGCCGGCACCCGGCCTTCGATCGTCGATCGCCTCAGCGAATTGACCGGCTGGCCGGCCGTCGACGGTTTCAAAGAGGGCGAGCCGCCGGCGGAAGAGATCGGCGTGGCGGTGATCGACTGCGGCGGCACCCTGCGCTGCGGCCTGTACCCGAAACGCCGCATTCCGACGGTCAACATCCACGCCACCGGCCAGTCCGGCCCGCTGGCGCAGTTTATCCTCGAAGACATCTATGTCTCCGGCGTGCGTGACCACAACATCAGCCGAATCGAAGCGGCAGATAGCCAACCCGCCGCCGCCGTTGCCGCGCCGCCCAAGGCGCGCGACTACGACACCAGCAAGAAAATCACCGAGCAAAGCGACGGGCTGTTGGCGAAGGTCGGCATGGGCATGGGATCGGTGGTGGCGGTGTTCTTCCAGGCCGGGCGCGACACCATCGACACCGTGCTGAAGACCATCCTGCCGTTTATGGCGTTCGTCTCGGCCTTGATCGGCATCATCATGGCCTCCGGCCTCGGGGACTTTATCGCTCACGGCCTGACGCCGCTGGCCAATAGCCCGATCGGCCTGGTAACGCTGGCGCTGATCTGCTCATTCCCGCTGCTGTCGCCGTTCCTCGGCCCCGGCGCGGTCATCGCCCAGGTGATCGGCGTGCTGGTCGGGGTGCAGATCGGCCTCGGCCATATTCCGCCGCAGCTGGCGCTGCCCGCACTGTTCGCCATCAACGCGCAGGCCGCCTGCGACTTCATTCCGGTCGGCCTGTCGCTGGCGGAAGCCAAGCAGGACACCGTGCGAGTCGGCGTGCCTTCAGTGCTGGTCGGCCGCTTCCTGACCGGCGCGCCGACGGTGTTGATCGCCTGGGCCGCCTCGGCCTTCATTTATCAATAAGTTGATCCCTAGGGAGACATTTATGCACACCATTTTTCATACCACCATCACACAGATCGGCGGTTGCGCCCGCGACGCGTTGCTGGACAACATGCTGATCACTTTCCGTGAAGGCGCGCCGGCGGATATCGAAGAGTTCTGCTTCATCCACCGCCACGGTGCGACCGCCGGCGAGCTGCAGGTCGGCGGCGTGATGGAGCTGGCGCAGCAGCGCTACGCCATCACCGCCGTCGGCAGCGTCGCCACGCAGAATCTGCGCGAACTGGGCCACATCACCGTGCGCTTCGACGGCGAAGCCGAAGCCGAATTCCCCGGATCGATCCACGTATCCGGCCCGACGCCGACCGATATCCCGTTGGGCAGCACGCTGTCATTTATCGCATAAGGAGTAGACCATGTCTGAAGTAGCTGTAGTGATTGGCGGCGGCCAAACGTTAGGCGCCTTTTTGTCCCACGGGCTGGCGCAGGCCGGTTATCGGGTGGCGGTGGCCGATCTGAACGCCGACAATGCCAATCGGGTGGCACAGCAGATCAACGAAGCGTTTGGCGCAGGCAGCGCCTGCGGTTTTCAGGCCGACGCCACCGACGAGCAGAGCGTGATCGCGTTGGCAGCGGCGGTTGACCGGGAATTTGGCCAAACCAACCTGCTGGTGTACAGCGCCGGCATCGCCAAGGCGGCGCCGATCACCGACTTCCCGCTGGGCGACTTCGACCGCTCGCTGCAGGTGAACCTGGTGGGCTATTTCCTCTGCGCCCGCGAGTTCTCGCGCCTGATGATCCGCGACGGCATCGCCGGGCGCATCATTCAGATCAACTCCAAGTCCGGCAAGGTCGGCAGCAAGCACAACTCCGGCTACAGCGCCGCCAAGTTCGGCGGCGTGGGGCTGACGCAGTCGCTGGCGCTCGATCTGGCGGAGTACGGCATCACCGTGCATTCGCTGATGCTCGGCAACCTGCTGAAGTCGCCGATGTTCCAGTCGCTGCTGCCGCAATACGCGCAAAAACTGGGCATCGCACCGGAGCAAGTGGAGCAGTACTACATCGACAAGGTGCCGCTGAAACGCGGCTGCGACTACCAGGACGTGCTGAACACCCTGCTGTTCTACGCCAGCGAGAAGGCCTCTTACTGCACCGGCCAGTCGATCAACATCACCGGCGGCCAGGTGATGTTCTGACGCCACCGACGCCCCCTTCTGCGGAAGGGGGCCTAAGGAGAACCCCATGACACAAGCTCTGATCGCCTTCGCATTGCTGGCCTGGCTGCTGCAAATCGCCTTCGGCTGGTGGCAACTGCAGCGCTTCAATCGCGCCTTCGACGGCCTGTGCCAACAGGGCGCCGTCGGCGTCGGCCGTTCCGGCGGCCGTTTTCGCCCGCGGGTGGTGCTGGCGCTGGCCTTCGACGCCGATAGGCGGGTGTGCGGCAGCCTGTTGCTGCGCGGCCTGACCGTTTTCGCCCGGCCCCGCCCGCTGCCTCATTTGCACGGTTTGCATCAGCGGGATTTGCACCCGGATGTGATCTTCCCCGAGGATCGCGCATGCCAGTCTGCACTATCGTTAGCGATTGAACCCAAATCGTGATATTTTCACATTAAAAGGCATTACCTTTCATAGTGAATTATTCAGCGAGGGGAAATGCCCCACTCTTGTGAACGGGAATCGCGATGAAACCAAAGCAGCGGCAGGCCGCTATCCTTGAATATCTGCAGCGGCATGGCAAAACGGCAGTGGACGCCCTGGCCGAGCATTTCTCCACCACCGGCACCACCATCCGCAAGGATCTCACCCTGCTGGAAGAAGAAGGCGAGGTGATCCGCACCTACGGCGGCGTGGTGCTCAGCCGCGACGACGGCGATCAGCCGATCGACCGCAAAACCCATATCAATACCGAGAAAAAGCGCCACATCGCCAGCGCCGCTGTGGCGCTGATCGCCGACGGGGACTCGCTGATCTTCGACGCCGGCAGCACGGTGCTGCAGATGGTGCCGCACCTGGCGCAGTTCAATAACATCACGGTGATGACCAATAGCCTGACCATCGTCAACGCGCTGGTGGAGCTGGACAACGATCAGACCATCCTGATGCCCGGCGGCACCTACCGCAAAAAATCGGCCTCGTTCCACGGCAGCCTGGCCGAATCGGCGTTCCAGCAGTTCAGCTTCGACAAGCTGTTTATCGGCGCGGACGGCGTCGATCTCAACGCCGGCGTCACCACCTTCAACGAAGTGCACAACGTCAGCAAAGCGATGTGCGAAGCCGCCGGCCGCATTATTCTGTTGGTAGACTCCTCGAAATTCGGCCGTAAGAGCCCGAACGTGGTGTGCGAACTCAGCGCCGTCGACACGCTGATCACCGACCGAGACATCAACCCCGATTACCTCGCCGCCCTGCAGGCGAAAGGCATCAATATCCTTCTGGTAGGAGACCCCGATGAGTAACGCCAACGCCCTGCTCGCCTTCGCCCGCGAAACGCTGGAGATCGAGCTGACCGAAGCGCAGCGCCTGCTGGCGCGCCTGGACGACAACTTCGTCTGCGCCTGCGAACTGCTGCTGAACTGCCGTGGCAAAGCGGTGATTTCCGGCATCGGCAAGTCCGGCCATATCGGCAAGAAGATCGCCGCGTCGCTGGCCAGCACCGGCACGCCGTCGTTCTTCGTGCACCCGGCCGAGGCGCTGCACGGCGATCTCGGCATGATCGGCGCCGACGACGTGGTGGTGTTCATCTCCTACTCCGGCCGCGCCAAAGAGCTGGACCTGATCCTGCCGCTGCTGGCGGAGAACGGTATTCCGGTGATCGCCGTTACCGGCGGCAAAGAGTCGCCGCTGGCGCAGGCCGCGGCCTGCGTGTTGGATATCGGCGTCGAGCGAGAAGCCTGCCCAATGGGGCTGGCGCCCACCTCCAGCGCGGTCAACACCCTGATGATGGGCGATGCCCTGGCGATGGCGCTGATGCGCCAGCGCGGTTTCAACGCGGAAGACTTCGCCCGCTCGCACCCGGGCGGCAGCCTGGGCGCGCGCCTGCTGAACCGCGTGCATCACCTGATGCGCACCGGCGATCGCCTGCCGCGCGTGAGCGAAAGCGCCAACGTGATGGAAGCGATGCTGGAACTGAGCCGCACCGGGCTCGGGTTGGTGGCGGTCTGCGACGCGCAGCAGTGGGTGGTGGGCGTATTTACCGACGGCGACCTGCGCCGCTGGCTGGTGAAGGGCAACAGCCTGCAGGATCCGCTCAGCCCGGCGATCACCCGCCCCGGCTATCGGCTGCCGGAGCAGTGGCGCGCCGGCGAGGCGCTGGAAGCGCTGCACGAACAGCACATCAGCGCGGCCCCGGTGGTCGATATGGACGGTGTGTTGGTGGGGGCGCTCAACCTGCACGATCTGCATCAGGCCGGCATCGGCTGATCAACGCCGGGGGCGCCATCACAGGCGCCCCCGGTCAGATCATTTCCAATCGGGATTGTTCTCGAACTGCTGCTTCAGCAGCGCTTTCATGTCGTCATTCGGCTTGCCTAGCCACTGGTACTTGGCGTATTTCTTCGGATGATCGACGGCTTCCGGCCGATCTTCCACCGCGACCCGCACGCCCCAGGCCTGAGATTTATCCGCGCTGAACGCCACGATCAAAAAGTTGTTGCCGCAGTCGTGCGGCTTGCACAGGTTGCCGACCAGATACTCTTTGCCCTTCCAGCTCAGGTTCTGCGCCGGCGTAGAGGTGCCGACGCCCTTGCGCGCCCAGCCCGGCATCCGCGCCTGGCCTTTCACCATGTTTTGCCAGCTGGCCTGATACCCCGGCTGCTGAATTAAATCCGACGTGGTGACGATCTGCTGGGCAAAGCTGCCCGCGCTGAAGCTGAGCAGTGCGCCGAAGAGGGCGCAACGCAGCGCCTGGTGTCCCGTCATAGTCCTTCTCCCTAGGTTAAATCAGGTTTCGCCCGTCAAACCGGGCCTGAACTAGTCAGACCACGGTTGCGGCAAAAAGTTGACTCACCACCAGGCGTGAAAATGATGCACCGGCCCGATGCCGTGCCCCACTTCCAGCGTGTCCGCCTGTTGCAGCGCTTGTTGCAGGTAGTCCTTGGCGGTGGCCACCGTGGCCGCCCAGTCAGCATGGCGCGGGCGCAGCGCCGCCAGCGCGGCCGAGAGCGTGCAACCGGTGCCGTGGGTGTGGCGGGTGGCGACGCGCGGCGCGGTAAAGCGCTGCTCGCCTTCTGCGGTAAACAGCCAGTCCGGGCTCTCACTTTCGCTCAGGTGGCCGCCCTTCATCAGCACCGCTCGGCAGCCCATCGCCAGCAACGCCCGTCCCTGCTCACGCATCTGCGCTTCATCTTCCGCCGGCGCGCACGCCAGCAGCGCCGCCGCTTCTGGCAGGTTCGGCGTAATGATCGACACCAGCGGCAACAGCTCGCGCCGAATAGACGCTACCGCCTCCGGCGCCAGCAACGGATCGCCGCTTTTCGCCAGCATCACGGTGTCCAGCACCACGAATTCCGGCCGGTAATGGCGCAGCCGTTCGGCCACCGCCTGCACGATGTCAGCGTTGGCCAGCATGCCGATCTTGACGCTGTCGATGCGCACGTCGCTTAATACCGAGTCCAGCTGCGCGGCGACGAACGCCGGATCGATGTAATACACCGACTGCACGCCGCGGGTATTCTGCGCCACCAGCGCGGTGATCACCGAGGTGCCGTAAGCGCCGAGCGCCGAGAAAGCCTTCAAATCGGCCTGAATGCCGGCGCCGCCGCTGGGATCGGTGCCGGCGATGGTCAGGGCGTTAATGCGTTTCATTACAGATCCTCCCCACGCAGCTGATACAGCGCGTCAAGGAACGCCGGCGTAAAGCTGCCCGGCCCGGCGGCCTGCCTGGCCGCGAGGCCACCGCAGTGAGACATCACTCGGCAGGCGGTCGCCACGTTATCCAGGCGATCGCCCGGCAGGGCGCAAAACGCCGCCGCCACCGCCGACAGCGCGCAGCCGGTGCCCACTACCCGCGTCATCAGCGGGGAACCGCCTTCGATCGCCCAGTCGCGCTGGCCGTCGGTGACGTAATCCACCGCGCCGGTGACCGCGACTACCGCGCCGCTGCGCTGCGCCAGCTCACGCGCGGCGGGCAATGCCGCCAGCGAATCGTCGCCACTGTCCACGCCGCGGCCGCTGGCCAGCAACCCGCTGAGCGCCATGATTTCCGAAGCGTTGCCGCGTATCGCCGCCGGTTTCTCGTCCAGCAGCTGTTTGGCGAAGGCGGTGCGGTAGGAGAGCGCACCGACCGCCACCGGATCCAGCGTCCAGGGCTTGCCGGCCCGATTGGCGGCGGCCACCGCCGCCCGCATCGATTCGGCACGCAGCGCGTTGAGGGTGCCGACGTTGATCAGCAGGCCGTCGGCCAGCGCGCTGAACTGCGCCGCCTCTTGCGGCTCCACCACCATCGCCGGGGAAGCGCCGAGCGCCAGCAACACGTTGGCGGTCAGCGATTGCACCACTTCGTTAGTCAGGCAGTGGATCAGCGGAGGGCGCTGTTGGAATTGGGTCAGACAGGCCGCGGCGCGCGCGCCGGGTAGTGCATCAGGTCGAGCGATCATATTCCTCCCAACCGGCGTTCAAGAAGGCGGCGCCGGCTGGGCGGCCGTGACTTCCCTACGCTGGCATTATCCAGATCAGGTAATACGGGTATTTCTCAGCCTTCACGTAGAAGGGCACCCCGAGTCATTTTTACTTTATCTTAAAAAATTACCACACATATTTAACCGTGTATACCATGCGTTAAAAAATCAATCAAAAAGCATAGATATATGATCATCTACATGATTTTTAAAACCTACTTGAATCATCTTTCTTGCATCAGAAGTATCTGATGCTGTGGCATATGTTCGGATCATTTTTTCTAAAAAATCTATTTTTGCTCTGATAGAAACAGACTCCTTCTTTGTATCCAAATACATAATATAAAAATGTTTTTGCTCAATAGATTTTATACTTTCAATTTTATCATAACTACTAACAACTTCATAATACCTCTCAACAATCCTAGGTGATTCTTGTATATCAAAATTATCTTTCCCGAAAAGCATGTCATAATAACTTCCAAATATTTGCTTTTTCTGGTTAGATGATTTTTCAGGATAACCAGCTAAAGCCAATAGCAATTGGCCAAATTTTATCATGCTTATTTTATGCTTGTAATTCTTATTTTCAGTAACACCGGTATCGCCTGTCTTTCTAGCATAAACAATATCATGCTCATTAAGATATTGCTCTATAGCTATCTGTTCAGAGCTTAATGATTTTAAGTCTGAAGGTGAGATAGTATTTTGGCTATTTGTATACTCAGCTATTTTATTAACTGTATCAGAAGAACCATCTGCAACAAACATTCTAACAAGAATTTCACTTTTACTAAGATGTTCAATTATATTAGACTTATCCATAACATTAAAATTATGGATTGAACGAACAGTCTGACCACCATTCAGTATTTGAAAATCTTGAATATCCACCTTTAATTTCTTATTAGCATTTATTTGCGAAGTTTTTATTGAACGTGCAACCATGGTAATGCCGTTATTGTACATAAAGAATCTTGTTGGCTCCTCCTTTAATGACTTACCGATATTCCCATTGTATTTTGAATTAACCACAAACCCTCTAACATTATCAAATAATGCACCAAAGTCTAAAGATGCATTACACAGCGGCTCAAGATCTTCTATATTATATTTTTCTCTAAGGGAGTGATCATTACATGTAATCCTTACGATTTCACTACACTTCAATCTTGCAATATAAGATATTGATGATGATAAACTATGCTCAGAATAAGACATCAATGCATCAGGATCTATAATAACAGTAGCATTAATGGCTGCTGGTCTAATTGATAGTATATTTGATATATAAGATAAACCTACTGGTAAAACTTCTAAATCATATGTATTTTTCAACTGCCTTAAAGAGTTATCATTTAAGTCAACCTCCACATCTTCATTTGATATGACATACAAGTTAAACTTCCAAATATCATTTCCATTTAGCTTTTCAATTACTTCCCTTGCGAATTTCTTTGGTTTCCCCTCGAGCCCATTAGTGTCTTCATTAAATATAACACCAACATATTTAGTTGACAAAATAGTTTCATTCAGGCTCTGCTTCCCCCCAGGCTTAAATGACTCTCTAAACTTAAAGTTAAATATATTTATAGCATTATTATCCTCATCGATATAGACGGCATCTATACCTAGATCATCATTGTTTTCCCCTGTCAAATGCTTATTAAAATCAGTATCTGTTATTAACTTCGCCAACTCCTCAAGATCTCTAACACCACATAGAGCCTCTAGCATGAACATATAAAAACCAAAGCGTTTTTTTTGCATCTCGCTACTAGGTTTTGTTTTGAAACTAACTGTTTTTTCTAGCAAATCATAATATTTTAGACATTTTAAATTTAACAACTTAAAATCATTAATGCTAGCCATAGAAACTCCATATTACGTAAATTTCGACAATAGTACTTAATGAGTTTAAATTACTCAAGATTTATTAACATAACTATATAATATAGAAGTATAAATTGAGAATAATATCACTATGCAGATAAGACCCTACCAAGAGACCGATCGCCCCTTCCTACGCACGCTGTACCTGGCGTCGCGCAAGGCGGCGTTCGGCTGGCGCGATACCTCAAACTATCAGTTGGAAGATTTCGACGGCGCGACGCTGGGCGAAGCGATTTGGGTGGCGGAAGACGGCGGCACGCTGCTGGGATTCGTCTCCGTCTACCGCGAAGACAACTTCATTCATAACCTGTATGTCGATCCCCATCAGCCGCCGCGCGGCGTCGGCAGTGCGCTACTGCAGGCAGCGCAAGCCACCTTCACCGCCACCGGCTCGCTGAAATGCCTGGTGAAGAATGAAAAGGCGCTGGCGTTCTACCGCAAACACGGTTGGCGCATCATCTCTACCGGTAACGACGGCGAAGAAGATTATTACCTGATGCATTCGCCGGCCCGCTAGCTCTTACCCGCCGCATCCGGCATGCCGCGCAGCGTCAGCCGCCAAAATAGCAGTGCGCTCAGGCTGACGCCCGCCCCCAGCCAGCAGACGCCGCTCCAGCCCGCCCAGGCGTACATATGGGTGCCGGCAAAGGCGCCCAGCCCGCTGCCGACGGCGTAAAACAGCATATAGCAGCCCACCAGCCGGCTGTGCGACTGCGGGTGTGCACTGAAGATCATGCTCTGGTTCAGCACGTGGATCGCCTGGCCCGCCAGATCCACCAGCACGATGCCCGCCACCAGCCAAACCAGGCCGCTGCCGAGCAAACCGAGCGGCAGCCAGGCCAGCGTCAACAGCAGCAGACACACGCCGCTGGCCGCCTGCCCCAACCCGCGATCCGCCAGATGCCCGGCGCGCACCGCCGCCAGCGCGCCCACCGCACCGACCAGGCCGAACGCCCCCACCGCAGCATGGGTGAAGCTGAACGGCGCCTGGCTCAGCGGCAACACCAGCGAACTCCAAAAGAGGCTGAAAGCGCCGAACATCAGCAGCGCCAACATGCCGCGAATTTGCAGCGTGCGGTCATGCAGCAACAGGCTCAACATCGAACGCAGCAGCGCGGGATAACTCAGCGTACTGGGAGCGGTGCGCGGCGCAGGCAGCAGGCGCAACAGGATCGGCAGCAATACCAGCGTCACCCCGGCGGAGAAGAAATACACCGTGCGCCAGCCGCCAACGTCCGCCAGCGCACCGGACAATGTGCGCGCCAACAGCAATCCCAGCACCACTCCTCCCTGCGCCGCACCAACCACCCGCCCGCGCTCCTGCGGCGCCGCCAGTGCCGCGGCAAAAGCGATCAGCCCCTGCGTCATGGCGGTGCCGAGTAGCCCCACCAGCAACATCCCTACCAGCAGCCCGGATGCGCTGTGCGCCCAGCCCACCAATAGCAGCGCGCCAATCAGCCCCAGTTGCTGCCCCGCCAGCAACCGATGCCGGTTCAACCGATCCCCCAGCGGCACCACCAACAGCAACGCAAGCGCGCAGCCCAACTGAGTCACGGAGATCACCATGCCGACCGCCGCCAGGCTGATGGAAAAATCATGGGCGATGGCGTCCAACAGCGGCTGCGCATAGTAAACGTTGGCCACGCTGAAGGCGCTGGCGGCGGCCAACAGCAGCACCAGGGATGCCGGCAGGCGCCCCAGCACCACACAGGGAGGATTCAGCAGTTTGTCGCTCATTGCACACCTCTATCTGGTTTCATTATTAAACCCAATGAACTTTAGGCGCAGAGGTTTTATAATGCAACCAGAATGTGCAGCTGGAGATAACCGCCGTGAAACGTAAAAGCCTGGAAGACGCGCCGTGCCCGGTGGCACGCACGCTGGATGTGATTGGCGACTGGTGGTCGCTGCTGATCGTGCGCGACGCCTTCGACGGCGTCACCCGCTTCAGCGAATTTCAAAAAGGGCTGGGGATGGCGAAGAACATCCTTGCCACCCGCCTGCGCGCGCTGGTGACGCACGGCGTGCTGGAGATCGTGCCCGCCGCAAACGGCAGCGCCTATCAGGAGTATGTGCTGACCGAGAAAGGCCGCGCGCTGTTTCCGGTGATCGTCGGCCTGCGCCAGTGGGGGGAAGATCATTTGTTCGCCGAGGGAGAAGCGCACTCAACGCTGGTGGAAAGCGACAGCGGCCGCCCCGTCCCGCGCTTGACGCCGATCGGCAGCGCCGGGCAAACGCTCACCCCGCTGAATACCCGGGTGGTGAAGGTGGAGGAACGGTGATGAGAGTTAGTGGCGGTGCCCGCAGCTCACCCGCTGAAAAACCTGGCGGATAAAGAGCCATTCCAGACACCCGGCCAGCAGATAAACCGCGCCAAAAACGAGCGCACCAAACCATTCCGTACCGTTAAAATGGAAAAACCCACTGGCGTCAATCAGCCAAGCGGTTTGATTCTGGTTTAGCCTGGGTACAGGAAAAAGCTTTATTGTCAGCACAGCCAGCCCAACAACAGCCAATGCGTTAGCGAGCAACAGGGCAAGTTTTTTCATAGCCTTTCATTCTACAACCTAACGCAGTCCAACAAACTAAACCTAAGAACATGCGTTAATGGTTAACCCTCAGGTTGCCCCGTTCGTCGGAGACAACCATGAATGCGGCGGTAATCAAATGCGAACCTTCGGGTGTCTGTATATCGTAGGCGACGGAATAACGCTTCCCTGGCCGAAAAGCATAGTCGAATACCGGCATGCACCTCCCCGGCTCAACGAAGAAAACGTCATTATCGATAGCTTTAATGAGCTTATCGCCTGATTCGCTATAAATCTGAACGAAGCGAATATTATCCCCTGCCTTCATAGAAGAAAGAATGCAGACATGGTTATCTTTGGCAGTGACGACGGCGGGGAAGCGCGGAGTCAGCTTATCGCCAGGCCCCGGACAGCCGACCAGGAGGCAGGCCGTGAATAGAACCAAATATTTTTTCATGCTCCCCTCATCCCTTAATAATTTTTTGATAAAGTGCATGAATGTCACGCAAACTATCGGTTCCCCTGTACTTGCCCACTCGTCCAGGACGTTGATAATAACGCCACGTTTCAATACCATAAACCAACAGCAGCCAGTAATCAGCAAAAATCGAAGCTTGTTGCTCCAGCGAGTAATCAGTAATTTTATTCTTATCAAGACGATAGTTGTACTCAGCCGCCCAACTAAACAACCCACGCATTCTTACCCATTGTCCATGCTGATGCTGCCATACATGCCCCAACTCATGGATGAAAAGATGTTTTTCTTCTATCAAAACCGTGTTATCAGAAAAATCGTCTTTATAGAGTTCCCTCCGTAACCATAACTCGCCATTAGGTGCCATGGCATAACTTCTGTTTTGTAAGCCAAACGGGAAATAGCTATCACAGTGTATCCATACACGACCATATATAATTGAGCTTCCATATATATGGCGAGCCAATTTAATTTCCCCCATGGTCATACGTCGTAACGTCCCTTCCTCGGCTAATGCGTTCATTTATCCCTCCTTGAATTTATCAATATCCTAATGCTTTTCTAAAATGAATCTATACATGAACGCTTAAATGGTTTAATTTGGCACAATCCATTTATAACCTGAATAATTTGCAGAAAAATCCTCATCGATTTTCTATAATTAATTAAACGAAAAAAACATATTGCAAATACCTTTGTAGTAGCCGCGGTCAGGATACCCTTATCCAGCCCCCCTGCATGATTCGCTTCGCAGCGTCATCCGGGTAATGTATAGTCCGCGTTTTACGGAGATCCCATGCTGACTAACTCATCCATTCGTCTGAACAAATACATTAGCGAGAGTGGCATCTGCTCACGCCGCGACGCCGATCGATACATCGAACAGGGCAACGTTTTCATCAACGGTAAACGCGCCACCGTTGGCGCTCAGGTATTTGCCGGCGATGTGGTGAAGGTTAACGGTCAGCTGATCGAACCGCGCAATGAAGAAGATCTGGTGCTGATCGCGCTGAACAAACCGGTCGGCATCGTCACCACCACCGAAGACGGCGAGCGCGACAACATCGCCGACTTCGTCAACCACAGCAAACGCATCTTCCCGATCGGCCGTTTGGACAAGGATTCACAGGGGCTGATCTTTCTGACCAACCACGGTGACCTGGTCAACAAGATCCTGCGCGCCGGCAACAATCATGAGAAAGAGTATCTGGTGACGGTCAACAAGCCGGTGACCGACGAGTTTATTCGCAGCATGGGCGCCGGCGTGCCGATGCTGGGCACCGTGACCAAAAAGTGCAAGGTGAAGAAAGAGGCGCCGTTCGTGTTCCGCATCACGCTGGTCCAGGGGCTGAACCGCCAGATCCGCCGCATGTGCGAACACTTCGGCTATGAGGTCACCAAGCTGGAACGCACGCGCATCATGAACGTCAGCCTGAAAGGGTTGCCGCTGGGCGAGTGGCGCGATCTGACCGATGACGAGCTGATTGAGCTGTTCAAGCTGATTGAAGGCTCTTCGTCCGAGGCTAAACCGACGAAGAAAGCCCCGGCCAAATCTGCCCCTGCGAAAAAACCGAACGCCGGCGGGCCGAAAGGCGCCGACAAAGCCGCTGCGCCAGCCGGCCGCAAGCGCTTTACCCAGCCAGGGCGCAAGAAAAAAGGGCGTTAACGCCCTTTCTCCCTCGCTCAGCCCGCCTTTGCGCGGGCTTTTTCATCATAAAAGTCAGCCACAGGCCGCCACTGCGTTCTCACCATAAAAAAGGCCCGCATCAAGCGGGCCTGCAAGTACCAGAGAAGTCTGGAGGAAAAAATCAGAACGACCAGCGCAGGTTGGCGTTGACCGAATTAACGCGAGTATCGGCGCCAAATTGCCCCTGATAGCCGACATCCAGCGTCGCGGCGTGCGACAGTTTCACGCTCACACCGATATCGCCCACCATCACGTTGTCATCCACGGCCTGGCCCTGCGTGACGAACGCGTCGCTGCCGGCAAACGCCATGCGCGATGAAGTGTTCTTATCGCCGTAGGCGTGCTGCCAGCCGAGCGAGCCGTAAAGGCTGACGTTCTTCGGCAGTTCGGTCACGCCGCGCACCCCGAGCGTAGAGTAGAAGGTGTTCATCGTTTCATTGCGCACGCTCAGCGCCGCCGCGCCACCCGACTCCTGGAAGCTGTCGGTATGCAGGCGGATGTAGCTCAGGTTGATGAACGGTTCGACGTTCATCTCCGGCTGGCCGAAACGGTAACCCGCTTCGGTGAACGCCAGCAGCGAGTTCGCGTCATAATCCGACTTCAGCCGATCCGAGAAGCCGCTGAAATCGACGTTGCGCTTGCCTTCAATCTTGTGCCAGGTGTAACCCAGCGCGCCGCGCAGCGAGAACGCATCCTGCTGCCCCGCCGCATACAGGCCGAGGTGGTAGTTGTCGGTATCGGCCTTGGAACGGCGGCTGTCGACGTCGTAGTCGCCGCGGCTGTAACCAAAGTAGCCGCCGATGCGCACGTTATGGTCCGCCAGCTTGCGATCCGCGCCCAACAGGAAGCCGGTGGTGTTGCCATCCAGCTTGCCCACGTTGCCGTTGCCGCTGTTTTTGCCCCAGGAACTGAAGGTTTGCCCCCAAACGCCGCTGTTTTGCGCCTGCGCCGGTTGCACCAGCGACATCGCCAACGGCGGTATCGGCAGGCTGTCATTGTCGAACAGGCGCAGCATGCGCTGGTTCAGCACGTTGAACAGCTGGGTGCTGCCGGCGATCAGGTTAGACTGCATCGACGGATAGACTTCACCGGACAGCTGATTGAACGCCTCGCGCGCTTCCGGCGCGCTCAGCAGCAGCAGCGAGTTATACAGCGCCAGCGAAGGGCCGCTCTGCGCCAGCGTCGAGAGCGCGCCAGCGGTATTCCACTGGTTGCCGCTCTCGGCCACCGTTTGGAAAATGCCCGGTTTGCCGCTGCCTGGATTCTCGCCCCCCGGATTTTCACCGCCTGGGTTTTCTCCGCCCGGATTCTCGCCCCCTGGGTTTTCCCCGCCCGGATTCTCGCCCCCTGGATTCTCACCGCCTGGGTTTTCCCCACCCGGGTTCTCGCCGCCAGGGTTTTCACCGCCCGTGTCTTTCTGCGCGATGGTCAGATCCACGGCGTTGGCGCTGTGGTTCAACGCCACATCGAGGAAGGCGGACTTGGAAACCGCCGACGCGAACTGGCCGTCAATGCCGCCGTCCGAGGTCAGAATGCGGTAGCTTTGGCCGGTTTTATAGCTGGTTTGCGGATCCAGCGCCGTAACCTGCACCTTGGCCTGATCGCTGATGGTGGTTTTGCCCGCCACCAGCAGTTGATCGCTGCGGCCGTCGCCGGCGATATCGACGTCATAGAAGGATTCGCCGATAAAGTTCAGGTAGCGTTTCAGCGTCAGCGTGCCGATATTGCCGTCGCCGGGCGAGATATGGCCGCCGGACAGGATCTCGGTCTGGCCCAGCGTGCCATTACCGCCCAGCGTGCCGCCGGCCTTGATCGACGCGGCGCTGCTGTAGCCCTGCCCGTTATTGACGTCGGAACCCGCCGTCGCATTGAGGATCAGCGTGCCGCCGTTTTCGGCGCTGAGGGTTTGGATCTCGAAAATGTCGTCTTCTTTCTGGGTATTGATGTCGCTGGCGATGATGAGCTTACCGCCGCGCGCGGTGACGTTTGCCTGCAGGCCAGTGAGATCGCCGTTCAGCGTCGTGTGCCCGGCGGTGTTGATCACCTCGCCTTCGCCGCTCATCTTGTTGCTGAAAACGTAATTGCCGTCGGTATGGTTAAAGTACACATAGCTGCGGAACAATCCGCCCCGCAGGGCGATCGCCGTCTGGGCATCGATAGTGCCTGCAGCGCCCGCCGCGCCGAGCGTCGGCTCGGTCAACCCGGTGCCGGTATCCATGTTGCCGCGGCTGCCGATAATCAGCGCGCCGCGGTTAGAACCGGAACCGGTCTTGCCCAGCACCACTTCGTTGCCGCCGGCGGAGAATGTCCCGCCGTCCATGACCGCCAACACGCCATTGCCGTAATCGCCGACGTTGACGCTGCTGCCGCTGGTAAACCGTGAGCCGCTGCCGGCGATCGTCAGCTCGGCGGTTTTACGCGCGCCGGAGACGCCCGCCACCTGAATATTACCGACGTTGACCGCGCCGCCGTTCAGCACGTCCAGATCGCCGTAAAGCGTGAGCGCACGGCCGACGTTCCATTGGGAATTAGCCCCCGTGACCGTGGCTTTCGGGCTCAGCATATCGCTCTCGCCCGGCCCGCTGCCATTGCCGATGCTTGCGTCAAAGGCGGTATTCAGCACCGCGCCGTCTTCAATCGCCAGCGTGGATCGTGCCCCTAAATCGGTGCCGACGCTGAGAAAATTGCTGGTGACGCGAGAACCGGCGCCGGTGGCGATAAGGTGGCTGTCATAGCCACGGGTGGTGCCGACCACGATCTCTTTCGCGCTGGCCAGCGCACCGTCTTCAACCCGCAAGGTGCCCCGCCCCAGATTCAGGCCGCCACGCAGCACGAACTGATCGTTCACCGCGTTCAGCTCGGCGTTCGGCCCGCGGACCGTGACTACGCTCTCATGAATTTGGCCGTTGAACATCCGGCCAATATTGATGTTATAGGCGCTGATCTTGCCATTCTCGATCAGCAGATTGCCGCTTTGATTGCGGCCGACGTAAACGTCCCCGGTGTAGGCCAATGATTCGGTAATTTTTGAGTCGCCGTCAAAAATGGCATCGTCTGCGCGAGCGATATCGGCGGGCGCCAGCATCAACAGCGGCGCAGAAAATAGAGCGAGGTAAAGTTTGGAAAGCGGTGTACTAACCGCTAAAGGGTGCGATGTCTTGTCATTCACGGGCTATCTCCGTACTCGTTAGCGTGATGTCGCGAAATTTATTGTTATAGGAAAACTCAATACACTAGAGGAGGTGTGAGGCGTTATTTCGCGCACGCCGGTTTAGTGATCGTCGAAGCAAAAGCTTATTGCCCCCCGGCGCTGACGCTCCGACGATGGAAAACCAGGAAGCGGCAATACCGCCCCCGAAGCGAATTATTTATGCGTGACCACCGGCGTACAGGTCGGCGCGCTCAGCGACGGCGACGAACCTAAAATTCCCGGCATCATCAGCGACGAGCAATCAAAAATACGGCCTTTTTCCGTGGTGGCGCGATAAGAAAGTTTTTGGCCGCCCAGCGCATCTGGCTGTGCGCCATTGACATTGGTCACGGTAATTTCGTCCGATGAGCCCAGGCCCAGCATTTTGGCGGTTTCCGCCTGCAGTAATGGAATGGCCTGATCGGTTTTCAGGGTGGAACAACCGGCTATCATCATCGTAACGGTTAAAGCGATAAGTGGTTTCTTCATAAATTATCCTTTATAACCAATCAGTTAAAATTACCGATTGGCTTTATGTTTTCTCTTATCCAAATCCTCGAATAATATATTTCCCTTTCCTAAACGAAAAAACCCTCCTAAAGTAGGGAGGGTTGATAATAATTCATCAGACCTATCTGATATTTGAAGGCGAAAGGAGAATCCTTTGGGGCAGGATTATGCGTTGGTCGTTGATGACCATCCATTGGTAGCAAGCGGCATCGCCAATTTTCTCAGCACGCATTGCCGATTCAAACAGGCGCATGTGGTGACCAATGAAGAGAATTGCTACCGCCATATTAGGGAAAATGGCCCACCGCGTTTACTGGTGATTGATTTTTGGCTCTCTTCCGGTACGGCGTTGAAATTACTCAAAGAAGTAAAACAACGTTATCCGCAGGTGCGGATTTTGGTGGTCAGCGGCGACGAGAATAACGATATCTGGCAGAAAGTGCACAATGCCGGCGGGCATGGGTTCGTGTTAAAAAATGAACCGCCAGAATTATTCGCCAGGGCGGTTTTTGCGCTGAATAACAATCAGGAATGGTTCCCGGAAGGCAATGAAGCCGCCATTAAAAACAACCATGACCATTTAAATAAATTCAATTTAACGCCGAGGCAATTAGACGTATTAACTATGATGCTGCGCGGCCTGCCAAATAAAAGAATTGCGACGCAACTGTCTATTTCAGAACCCACCGTCAAAGAGCATATCAGCAATATATTGAAAAAGATCGGCGTCAACAGCCGGGTGGAAGCTATCACGCTGTTGCACGGCAAACGGGATCCGTCGTCATGAGGTTTTTCCAGCATTTACAAAATGATGGCATCTCCCCACGCGCACAGATCCGCCTGCTGGACAACACCTTCATGCGGCTGGTGTTCAGCTTCACCGCCGTGCCCTTCGTCGGCATTCCGTTCGCCATCTGGATTTATTTGCTGGGTGATGAACTCGGCCCAACCATTACCTGGATCATCGTTTACCTGCTATGCGCCGTGGCGATCCGAATAGGACATCGTCGCTATCTGCATGAGGCCAAAGAAAATGATGAAGACACCGTGCTGCGCCGCTGGCTGCCGCGCATTAATAAGGTGGCGTTTATTCACGGGTTGGGGATCTCATCACTCTATTTAATTACCCCACAGACCCATAACTTTGACTTTTTTCTGCTGCTCAATATCAGCATCGCTGCGATCGTCGCCGCCAATGCAACGCACCTGACGCCCGTCATCAGCACCTTTACCCGCTTTTTCTTCGCCTCCTGGGGGCTGCTGAACCTCGGCATCATCTGGCGGCTGGAAGACGTGATGTTCATCGTACTGATGCTGAACTTGCTGTACGGCTTCGCCATTTACCGCCACGCATTAACCTCGCATGCGTTCTTTATCCAGCAGGCGCTGCTCGAAGAACAAAGCTCGCGCCTGGCGGAGCAGTTCCGCCAGGCTAAAGAAGAGGCGGAACAGGCGCTGTTGGACAAGAACCAGTTCCTGACCACCGCCAGCCACGATCTGCGCCAGCCGGTGCACGCCATGGGTTTTCTGATCGAAGCCATCATCCACAAAAACCGGGACGACAGCCTGACGCCGCAGCTGCTGGATCTGCAACAAAGCGTGCGTTCGGTGCATTTGATGTTCAATTCACTGCTCGATCTCAGCAAGATCGAATCCGGCAACGTGCGCACCGCCGCCACCCATGTGGATATCGGCGCCCTGCTCGACTCGGTGGTCACCCTGTTCCGCGAAGAGGCCAACAGCCGCGCCCTGGCGCTGCGCACCTGGCGGCCTAGACGGCGTATCAGCGTGATGGGCGATCCGCTGCTGGTGCGGCAATCGCTGATCAACCTGATCCAAAACGCCCTGCGCTATACGCAACAGGGCGGCGTGTTGATCGCCATCCGCCCACGCGGCCCCGAGTGCCTGGTGGAAGTGTGGGACACCGGCGTGGGCATCGCCGACGAAGAGAAAAGCAAAATCTTCTCCCCTTACTACCGCCCTGAACTGGCGTGGAAAATCGACAGCGCCGGCCACGGGCTGGGGCTGGCGGTGGTGGCGCGCTGCGCCAAACTGATGAAAGTGAAGTACGGCATGCACTCCGTCGAAGGCAAAGGTTCGCGCTTCTGGATGCGCTTCACGCAATACAGCGGCGAAGACAAAGCGCCGGACACCGCGGCCGCCTACGACAACACCGCCACGCCTATCCGCTATGCGCCGCTGCGCGGCGCCTGCCTGGTGGTGGACGACGATCCCTTGGTGACCTCCGCCTGGGAGAGCCTGATGAGCACCTGGGGCATCACCGTGCGCTGCGCGGCTTCCGCCGAGGAGGCCTTCGCCATTGTCGAGGACGGTTTTACGCCGTTCGCCGTGCTGTGCGACCAGCGCCTGCGCTCCGGCGAGAGCGGTTTCGACATCCTGAAAGCGCTGTTCGAGCGCCTGCCGGACGTGAGCGGCGCGATGGTCAGCGGCGAGTTCAACTCACAGATATTGCAAGAGGCCGAGCAGGAAGGCTATCTGGTGCTGCGCAAGCCGCTGGAGCCGGCCAAGCTGCATGCGCTGCTGACGCAGTGGGGGGCGGGCTAGCGCGAGGCGGTGCCTTAGCGGGCAAGATGCCGCAGCAGGCCTTCAAGGTTGCGCTCCCCCTCCGGGGTTTGCGCACCGGCTTTCAGCCCACCGCGGATCAACCGCTCCGCGGCCGGGCGTGCGAACAATCCCGCCCAGGCGTCGTGCTCGCGATAAAAACCGGCCTGCAGATCCGGTGCAGGCATCGCCTGTTTGGCCGCCGCAATCACCCCCGCAGGCAATGCCGCGATATTGCGCGCTAACCGCTCGACGAAATCATCCAGCTCGGCGGCAGGCAAGGCGCGGTTAATCCAGCCGTAGCGTTCTGCGGTAGCGGCATCGATGAGATCGGCGCCCAGGATCACTTCCAGAGCGCGGCCGCGCGTCATTCGGCTCGTCAGATACTGCGTCGCACCGCCGCCGGGCGTAATGCCCATCAAGGCCTCGCACTGGGCCAGCCCCGCCGCTTCCCGTGCCGCGAAAGCCATATCGGCCGCCGCCACAAACTCGGCGCCACCGCCGCGCGCCAGCCCGGCCAGCTTAACGAGAGTGACCTGCGGCTGGCTACGCAGCAGCTCGCCAAACGCCTGGAACGGATTTAGCCCCTCCGGCGCGTTGCTCGCCAGTTCGTCGAAAGCGTGCGGCTCATCGATCAAGGTCATGTCGACGTGAGCAATAAAGAACGCTGGGTTCGCGCTCTGGAACACCAACACCCGCGTATCCGGATCGTCACGCACCGCGAGCAATAAACGGCTGATTTCCGACATCAGCGCCACATCGAGTACGTTTACCGGTGGGTTATCGATAGCGATCGTCATCACGCCGTGCGTATGAGACAGCCTAAGTTTGCTGAAATCTGTATCTGTCATCTCAATGTCCTTTTACCTGGGGTACAAGTGCGGGTTTTTCGCGCCGTGTGTCGAATGGTATACTTTGCATACCTGGCGTCAATTACGCACCTTAAGCATCCCAGGGATGCAGGAGGATACCGATGGATACGACCGACCTTGTTTACCGCGCCGACTGCCCAAGCCGCATCGTGCTCGATCAGATTGCCGATAAATGGTCCATGATGGTGCTGGAAGTGCTGCGCGAGCCGCAGCGCTTCAACGCCATCAAGCGCCGTTTGGATGGCGTCACGCAACGCGTGCTGACCCAGACGCTACGCAAGCTGGAACGCAACGGCATGGTGCATCGCAAAGTGTTGGACGGGCGGGTGCTTGGCGTCGAGTATTCGCTGACGCCGCTCGGCAAATCCCTGCAGGGGCCGTTCTCGGTACTGTTCGACTGGACGCTGGGGAATATTGAGGCGATTCAGGAGTGCCAACGCAAGTATGATGAGCAGGACGAGTGATGCGATCCCCCATAGATAGGTTCAGAGAGATCGAGCATGGCCGCGTTCTTTTTAACGTAACCGATGGTCTCTACTTTCTTCATGCCCCCAGGCGCTATCAATCATCCCAAGGTCTGAACATAGGCCATATTTAGACCACAAACGATGTTCGGCTTTACTTATGGCTGGCATCAGGCAGAAAATGTTTGGTCATATAAAGAAAAACCCTCTGTAAAAACAGAGGGTTTCAGTCACTTCGGCCTAGTTACGAACAGGCTGCGGGAAGTGTCAAATCACTCCCACTCGATCGTCGCCGGCGGCTTGCCGCTGATGTCGTACACCACGCGGGAAATGCCGTCCACTTCGTTGATGATGCGGTTGGAGACGCGGCCGAGGAAGTCATACGGCAGGTGCGCCCAGTGCGCGGTCATGAAGTCGATGGTTTCTACCGCACGCAGGGAGACCACCCAGTCGTATTTGCGGCCGTCGCCCATCACGCCGACCGAACGCACCGGCAGGAACACGGTGAACGCCTGGCTGACTTTGTTGTACAGGTCGGCTTTGTGCAGCTCTTCGATGAAGATGGCATCGGCGCGGCGCAGCAGATCGCAGTACTCTTTCTTCACTTCGCCCAGCACGCGCACGCCCAGACCCGGGCCCGGGAACGGGTGACGGAACAGCATGTCGTACGGCAGGCCCAGCTCCAGGCCGATCTTGCGCACTTCGTCTTTGAACAGCTCTTTCAGCGGCTCGACCAGGCCCAGCTTCATCTCTTTCGGCAGGCCGCCCACGTTGTGGTGCGATTTGATCACGTGCGCTTTGCCGGTGGCGGAAGCGGCGGATTCGATCACGTCCGGGTAGATGGTGCCCTGTGCCAGCCATTTCACCTGCTCTTGCTTGCAGGCTTCTTCGTCGAACACTTCAACGAACACACGGCCGATGATTTTACGCTTGGCTTCCGGCTCGTCCACGCCCGCCAGTGCGGTCAGGAAGCGGTTTTCCGCCTCAACGTGCACGATGTTCAGGCCGAAGTGGTCGCCGAACATTTCCATCACCTGCTTGGCTTCGTTCAGGCGCAGCAGGCCGTTGTCGACGAACACGCAGGTCAGGCGTTTGCCGATGGCCCGGTGCAGCAGCATCGCGGTCACGGAGGAGTCGACGCCGCCGGACAGGCCGAGGATCACGTGGTCTTCACCCACCTGCTCGCGGATGCGCTCGACCGCATCTTCGATGATGGTGGCTGGCGTCCACAGGGCTTCACACTGGCAGATGTCCAGTACGAAGCGCTCCAGCATGCGCTGGCCCTGGCGGGTGTGGGTCACTTCCGGGTGGAACTGCACGCCGTAGAAGCGTTTTTCTTCGTTGGCCATAATAGCGAACGGGCAGGTATCGGTGCTGGCGATGGTCACGAAGTCGGACGGGATCGCGGTCACTTTGTCGCCGTGGCTCATCCACACGTCCAGCAGCGGTTTGCCGGCCGGGCTGATAGCGTCTTCGATGTCGCGCAGCAGCGCGCTCTCTTTGACGATTTCCACCTGCGCGTAGCCGAACTCGCGTTCGTTGGAACCCTGCACATGGCCACCCAGCTGCATCGCCATGGTCTGCATGCCGTAGCACACGCCCAGCACCGGCACGCCGGCGTTGAACACGTAGTCAGGGGCGCGCGGGCTGCCGGCTTCGGTGGTGCTTTCCGGGCCGCCGGACAGGATGATGCCGCTTGGGTTGAATTCGCGGATCTGCTCTTCGCTAACGTCCCAGGCCCACAGTTCGCAGTAAACGCCGATTTCGCGCACGCGGCGGGCGACCAGTTGAGTGTATTGCGAACCGAAGTCCAGTATCAGGATGCGATGCTTATGGATATTTTGTGTCATGTGAGGCGAATTCCAGCAACAAGAGAAAAAGAGCGAAAATGTGTGTTTCGGGATGTGGCTTGGCGCCCCACCCCGGCCTCTCACTCAGGAGAGGTTAAGGCATCAGCCCATGCGATAGTTCGGCGACTCTTTGGTGATGGTCACGTCGTGCACGTGGCTTTCCTGAATGCCGGCGCCGCTGATGCGCACGAACTCCGCCTTGGTGCGCAGATCGTCGATGGTGGCGCAGCCGGTCAGGCCCATGCAGGAGCGCAAGCCGCCCATCTGCTGGTGCACGATGGCTTTCAGCATGCCTTTATAGGCCACGCGGCCTTCGATACCTTCCGGCACCAGTTTGTCGGCGGCGTTATCGGTCTGGAAGTAACGGTCGGAAGAGCCTTTGGACATCGCGCCCAGCGAGCCCATGCCGCGGTAAGATTTGAACGAACGGCCCTGATACAGCTCGATTTCGCCCGGGGATTCTTCGGTGCCCGCCAGCATGGAGCCGACCATCACGCAGGATGCGCCCGCGGCGATCGCTTTGGCGATGTCGCCGGAGAAGCGGATGCCGCCGTCGGCGATAACCGGAATGCCGGTGCCTTCCAGCGCTTCCACCGCGTCGGCGATGGCGGTGATCTGCGGTACGCCCACGCCGGTCACGATGCGGGTGGTGCAGATGGAGCCAGGGCCGATACCCACTTTCACCGCGCTCACGCCGGCTTCAGCCAGCGCTTTGGCGCCCGCTGCGGTCGCGACGTTGCCGCCGACGATCTGCAGATCCGGGTATTTGGCGCGAGTTTCGCGGATGCGCTGCAACACGCCTTCGGAGTGGCCGTGCGAGGAGTCGATCAGCAGGACGTCAACGCCTGCCGCCACCAGCGCGTCAACGCGCTCTTCGTTGCCGGCGCCGGCGCCGACCGCCGCGCCCACGCGCAGACGGCCGTGCTCGTCTTTACAGGCGTTCGGCTTACGTTCCGCTTTCTGGAAGTCTTTAACGGTGATCATGCCCAGCAGGTGGAAGCTGTCGTCCACCACCAGCGCTTTTTCTACGCGCTTTTCGTGCATCTTCTGCAGCACCACGTCGCGCGCTTCACCTTCTTTCACGGTGACCAGGCGATCTTTCGGCGTCATCACCGCAGTCACCGGCTGAGACAAATCGGTCACGAAGCGCACGTCACGGCCGGTGATGATGCCGACCAGCTCGTTGTCTTCGGTAACGACCGGGTAACCGGCGAAGCCGTTGCGCGCGGTCAGCTCTTTCACTTCCTGCAGCGTGGTGGACGGGGTAACGGTCTGCGGGTCGGTAACTACGCCGCTTTCATGCTTCTTCACGCGGCTGACTTCTTCAGCCTGGCGCTCGATGGACATGTTTTTGTGGATGAAGCCCAGGCCGCCTTCCTGCGCCAGCGCGATGGCCAGGCCGGATTCGGTCACGGTATCCATGGCTGCGGACAGCATAGGGATGTTCAGGCGGATGGTTTTGGTCAGTTGAGTGCCGAGCTCTGCGGTGTTAGGCAGAACCGTGGAGTGGGCTGGAACCAGGAGGACGTCGTCAAACGTCAGAGCTTCTTTAGCGATACGTAGCATGGGCAATATCTCACCAGGGTGGGCTGTGAAAAAGATAAAATATTGCCGCGGCATTATACAGAGCGGAATCGGTTGCCTCCAGCACTTTCTTACAAAAAGTCTTGATTACCTTTTTCAGCCATGTAGTATCGACCAATTAAGTGATTGTTTTGAAATTTGATCTGGGTCACATGTCGCTACCTGTTTCGCCTTCCATTTTTACCGTAAGCCGCCTCAATCAGACGGTTCGCCAACTGCTGGAAATGGAAATGGGGCAGATTTGGCTCTCCGCCGAGATCTCCAACCTCTCCCAGCCCGCCTCCGGCCACTGGTATTTCACGCTGAAAGACGACCGCGCCCAGGTGCGCTGCGCGATGTTCCGCAACAGCAACCGCCGCGTCACCTTCCGGCCGCAAAACGGCCAGCAGGTCCTGGTGCGCGCCAGCATCACGCTGTATGAACCGCGCGGCGACTACCAGCTGATCGCCGAGAGCATGCAGCCCGCCGGCGACGGCCTGCTGCAGCAACAGTTCGAGCAGCTGAAACAGCGCCTGAGCGCCGAAGGGCTGTTCGATCAGCAGTTCAAGCAGCCGCTGCCCGCCCCGGCCAAACGCGTCGGGGTGATCACCTCCGCCAGCGGCGCGGCGCTGCACGATATCCTGCAGGTGTTGCAGCGGCGCGATCCATCGCTGCCGATCGTCATCTACCCCACCTCGGTGCAGGGCGCGGAAGCGCCGATGCAAAT
Source organism: Serratia sp. OLAL2 (assembly GCF_002752475.1). NCBI lineage: Bacteria > Pseudomonadati > Pseudomonadota > Gammaproteobacteria > Enterobacterales > Yersiniaceae > Serratia > Serratia sp. OLAL2. The sequence continues at coordinate 120,185 of NZ_MSTL01000021.1, forward strand.
CGTGCGCGCCATCGAGACCGCCAACCGCCGCGATGAATGCGACGTGCTGATCGTCGGCCGCGGCGGCGGTTCGCTGGAAGATCTGTGGAGCTTCAACGACGAACGCGTGGCGCGGGCGATCTTCGCCAGCCGCATTCCGATCGTCAGCGCCGTCGGCCATGAAACCGACGTCACCATCGCCGACTTCGTCGCCGATCTGCGCGCGCCGACCCCTTCCGCCGCCGCCGAACTGGTCAGCCGCAATCAGCTTGAGCTGTTGCGCCAGCTGCAGTCGCAGCAGCAGCGGCTGGAGATGGCGATGGATTACTATCTGGCGCAGCGCCAGCAGCAGTTCACCCGCATTCACCACCGTTTACAGCAGCAGCATCCGCATCTGCGCCTGGCGCGCCAGCAGACGCTGCTGTTCAAGCTGCAGCGCCGGATGGAAGACGGCATGCAGCAACAGCTGCGCCTGGCCGCCCGCCGCAGCGAACGCGCCCAGCAGCGGCTGGCGCAGGTGCAGCCGCAGGGCCGCATTCACCGCTACCAACAGCGCGTACAGCAGCAGGAATACCGTCTGCAGCAGGCGATGGAGCGGCAGCTCAACGCCTACCGCCAGCGCTTCGGCGTGGCCTGCAGCCAACTGGAAACCGTCAGCCCGTTGGCGACGCTGGCGCGCGGCTACAGCGTGACGCAAACTCCGCGCGGCGAGCTGCTGAAAACCACCAAGCAGGCGCAGGTCGGCGAACTGCTGAAAACCCGCCTGCAGGATGGCTGGGTGGAAAGCGAGGTGAAAACCATCACCGTCGCCAAAAAGCCGCGCAAGAAGCGCGCGGCCGAGTAACCCTCCTACTCCAGCGTAAAACGCTCGCCCGGTTCGCCGTTCACCCACAGCGCGCGCGTTTCACCTTCCGGCAGGCTGAGCGTCAGCGTGCGCCAAGCCGGGCGGAAATGCCCTTCCGTCGTGATATCCAGCATAATGCGCTGATTGTCGCAGCGCATTTCCCAGCGCAGCCACAGCGCATCGCCCTGCCGCCAGCCGTCGCTTTCACCGTCGTCCTCAAACAGCAGCCCACGGCTTGCACCGCAGCCCTTGAGCGGAAACAGCCGCAGCTCGCGCCGATCGTCGGCGGCCACGTCCACATGCGCCAGCCGCTGCGACAGCGGCAGCGCCGCCCCGGCACGCACCAGCAACGGCAGGCGCTCCAGCGGCGCCGCCAGCGTTACCGTCTGGCCGCCGCCGAACCACTGGCCGCTGTAGAAGCAGTACCAGCCTTCGCCGTTGTCCGGCAAATACACCGAACGCCGGCGCTGCGCCGGTTCCACCACGCTGGCCACCAGCAGATCGCGGCCAATCAGAAAATCGTCGTTCTCGCCGAAGGTGCGCGCATCCTGTTCGTGATCGAGGAAGGTCGGGCGCAGCATCGGCTCGTCGTCAACGCAGGCCTGCCACAGCAGGGTGTAGAAATACGGCAGCAGCCGGTAACGCAGATTGATCGCCTCGCGCACCGCCGGGGTGGCGGCCGGGTACATCCAGGGCTCGTTGACCGTGGCGTCGTCGTTCCAGGAGTGGATAGTGAAACGCGGATGCATCACGCCGTTTTGCACCCAGCGCACCAGCAGCTCCGCGTCCGGTTTGTCGCCGGAGAAGCCGCCGACGTCGTGGCCGAGGTTATACAGCCCGGACAGGCTCATGCCCAGCCCCATGCGGATGTTATAGCGCAGCGTCTGCCAGCTGGTGCGGTTGTCGCCGCTCCAGGTCTGCACGTAGCGCTGCATGCCGGCGCAGCCGGAGCGCGAGATCAGGTACGGCCGCTTCTGCGGCGCGAAGCGCTGCTGGGCCTCCATCGAGGCGCGCATCATCAGCAGCGGCATCACCGGGCGGATGTGCTTGATGGCGATCGGCCGCCCGAAGCCGTGGCAGCGCGCTTCGCCGTCCCACACTTCGTACTCGTTGTTGTCGTTCCAGGTCGAGTCGATGCCCATCTCCAGCAGCTGCTGTGTGACGCCCTGCTGCCACCAGCGCACCGCCGCCGGGTTAGTGAAGTCGAGGTGCGATCCTTCGTCGTCCCAGAAGCTGGAGCGCTCGGGCGCGTCGCTTTGCGAATCGCGGATAAACAGCCCCTGTGCCGCCACCGCCTGATACTGTGGGTGATCCTGCAGCAGGCACGGCTTGATGTTGGCCGCCAGTCTGAGGCCGGCGTCGTGAAACGCCTGGCTGAGCAGCTTGGGCTGCGGCACCTTGTCGTAGTTCCAGTTGAACACGTAGCGCTTGTTGTTGATCGAGGTGTAGCCCGACGACAGCTGGAAAGAGTCGCAGGGAATGGCGTGTTGACGGCACAGCGCAATGAACTGCTGCAGCTGCTGCTGGGCGTCCGGCGCGTCGGTGTAGTGCATGGTCGAACCGCTGTAGCCCAGGCTCCACTTCGGCCCGAAGTGGGTGCGGCCGGTCAGGCGCACGAAGGCCTTGGTGACGTCCAAAACCTTCGGCCCGAGGAACAGGTAGTAATCCAGATCGCCCGCTTCGGCCTGATAGCGGCGGTAGGCCGCGTGGTAGTTGTCTATCTCGTTGCCCAGATCCAGCCAGCAGCTGCTCAGGTTATCGTAGAACAGGCCGAAGCTCGCCTCCGGCCCGCGGGTGATGGTAAACGGAATGTGCTTGTACAGCGGATCGGTGCTGGCGGCGTTGTAGCCCATGGCGTCCAGATTGCGCATCTCAAAGCGGCGGCCGGTGCGTTCCAGATCGCCGGCCTTCTCCCCCAGGCCGTAATAGCGCTCATCGGCGAAACGCCGCTGGTAATGCGCCACGCCGTCGCCGTGCGCATTGAGCAGGTAGGCGCTGGTTGGCCGATCCGACGCCAGCGGCCGCCACTCGCCGTCGGCATTGCAATACTCCCACGCCAGCCACAGCGGCTGATGCACCGTCACGCGCAGCCGCGGCGTGCTGACCACCAGCCGATCGCCCTCCCGGCGCAGCTGATAGCCCGGCAGGCTGAAACCGGCGACGCTGAGCCGATCGCGCCCCTCCCAGGGCACATCCTCCTGCGGCGCGATGCTCCAGGTGCGATCCAGCGCCAGCCCGCCCTCACGTTTGATCAACACGCGGAACAGACCGTCTTCCAGCACGTACAGGCAGAAACGGTGGCGTTCATCGACCAGCAGCTCGACGTGGTCGGCATGCTGCGCCGCCAACGTCCAATTTTTCAAGGTTTTCATAAATATTCCACTTAGCTGTGTGAAGGGGTTTTCTTACCGCCGCGCTCGGCGATCAGGGCAATCAGGAACAGGGCGCCGATCAAATCGAAGAAGCCCATCGCGATAAACAGCGGGTTAAAGCCGAGGGTGTCGGATACTGCGCCGATCAGGAGCGTGAACAGGAAACTGGCGATCCAGGCGCTGGAGCCGCGCATGCCGTTCACCGTCGCCATTTGATTCTTATCGAACGATTCCACCACCAGGGCGCTGAGCATGCAGGAGATCACCTGGTGGCCGAATCCGCCGATCGAGATCAGCGCGATCGCCACATAGGGATCTTGGGTGATCGCGACAAACGCCAGCGACACCATCAGGAAAGCGCCGGTCACCGAGCTGGCGACCACCGAGTTAACGCGGCTGCAGCCGAACCATTTGCGGTACAGGGTGGTGAGATAGCCGCTGGCGACGCTGCCGATATCCGCCGCCAGGAACGGCAGCCAGGCGAACATCGCGATCTGTTTCAGATCCATGCCGCGTTCGGTGGCCAGGTACAGCGGCACCCAGAAGCTGAAGACCGCCCAGGCCGGCTCGGCGAGAAAGGCCGGGATGGCGATGCCGTAGAATTTCTTGTTCTTGCACAGGCTGGCCAGCGAGGTGAGAAACGGCAGCTTCGGCAACACCGGCTCGTTGTCTTCGCGGATCAGGTCCAGCTCTTGCTGACTGAGGTTCGGGTGCTGCTGCGGCGAGTGGTAGAACAGCCACCACAGCACCACCCAGATCAGCGCCAGCCCGCCGGAGAACAGGAAGGCGCCTTGCCAGCCGAAGGAGACGTGAGCGATGACGATGATCGGCGGGGCCAGCATGGCGCCGATGGAGAAACCGACGCCCGCCCAGCCGGCAGCGATCGGCCGCTCCTTCTTCGGGAACCAATCGGAGATCGCCTTGGCGTTGGCCGGGGTGGCCGCCGCCTCCGCGCCCCCCATGAAGAAGCGCAGAATGGCCAGTTGCAGCCAGCTGCCGGCGCCGGCGTGCAACATGCATACCACCGCCCAAATGCCGGCGCAGATCAGAAAGCCCATCTTCAGGCCGATAACGTCGATCAGCCAGCCGCAGATCGGCTGAAACACCGTGTAGGCCAGCTGGAACGACGCCACCACCCAGGCATATTGCTCGGTGCTCATGTTCAGGCTGGTTTTCAGCTCCGGCGCCAAAATGCCCAGCGAGTTGCGGGTGATGTAGTTGACCGTGACGCCCAGCAAGAACAGCGCCAGCATCCACCAGCGCAGCGATTTGAACTTGCGCCGGCCGCTCTGCGCGACCGCCTGATTGATCTCCACACTCATCGGTTCTCTCCCCGCGGCCGCCGGCTACGGCGACGCGCGTTTTGGTAGGGTACGTTGTGCTATCAAACACGGGACGGTGAAAGCGGGTCGGCGCCGTATCATTGGCCGAAAGACAATCACAACCCCATGATTTATTTTTTGTTTTCTTTTTCGCACACCGTTAAAATTGGACTGACAGGTCGCTAAAATTGGTGTACCAATGCAGACTACTCAGCGAGAGCGCGCAGCGAAACGGGGTTTTTTGCAAAGATTTTCACAGGTGGGTAAAAAAATAGTCATAATGGGCATGAAAGCCGGTCAAGACGCTGAAAATCCGCGGTGAAAATATTCTCATGGACGAATTTGAAGGAGATCACAGAATGAACGGAAAGCTGAAAATTCAGGAGATCGCTCGCCAAACCGGGTTGTCGATCAGCACCGTTTCCCGCGTGCTGGCGGGCAAGGCCAACACCAGCGCCGAGGCGCGCCGCAAGGTGCTGGACTGTGCGCAGCAAAACGGCATTCTGCAGGGTATTTCCAGCGGCCGGCTGATGCTGAACAACGTGATGGTGTTCGCGCCGCAGCGCGCGTTCGACGTACGCACCGACATCTTCTACTACAAGGTCATTCAGGGTATCGCCGCCGCGCTGATGGAGCACGAGGTGCGCATCCGCTACTGCGGGCTGGAAGAGCAACACAGCGACGGCGTGCTGTTTCTGGAAAAGATGAGCGACCCGCACACCGAAGCGGCGCTGATCATCGGCATCGACGACGAGCATATCCACACCCTGGCCGCCGATCTGCACAAGCCCTGCGTGCTGATCAACTGCAGCGATCGGCAGATGCGGCTGGACAGCGTCTCGCCGGATCATCAGCTGATCGGCGACTATTCCGCCAGCTACCTGTTTCAGCAGGGGCACAGCCATATCCTCAACCTGCAGTGTCTGCGCCGCCACACCATGGAACTGCGGCTGGCGGGCATCCGACAGGCCTACGCCCGGCATCATTTGCCGTTCGACGACGGCCGCCATCTGATCACCACCTCGGGCTTCGGCGGCGAAGAGGCCGAGCAGGCGCTGACCACCTATCTCGATGGCCTCCACGGCCACTCTCCGCTGCCGACGGCGATCCTGGCCGGCGGCGACTACATGGCGGTCGGGGCGGTCAAGGCGCTCAACAAGCGGGGGCTGAGCGTGCCGGGCGACGTCTCGGTGATGAGCACCGACGGCTTCAACCTGGCGGAAATCCACGACGTGCCGCTGACCTCAGTGCAGGTGCCGCGCGACGAACTAGGTTACGAGGCGATCCAGCTGCTGCAGCGGCGCATGCTGCGCGCCGACGCGCCGCCGTGCAATCTGTTGCTGCACGGCCGGCTGGCGGTACGCGCCTCGGTGCGGCGCATCAGCCCGCACAAGACCGCGCCGGCGGTGAGCACGCATGACCACAGGCTTTATGACGAGTAGGCTACACTTAGGCTCAGTGCATTCATTCGATGAGGTAAATTTTTTGCCTAAGGAGAGCCACTATGCCAGCCCAGCGCATGCGTTCCGTCATTCCTCCCTACATGCTGCGCCGCATCATTGAACACGGTAACGCCCCGCAGCGCGACTGCGCGCTGCACACCCTGAACCACGTGCAAAGCCTACTCGGCAACAAGCCGCTGCGTTCACCGACCGAGAAAAACGCCCGAGCCGGCGAAGCGCTCCGCGATATCTACGACGCCCAGAACGGCACCCAACTGCCCGGCAAACAAGTGCGCAAGGAGGGCCAGCCCAGCAACCACGACGTGGCGGTGGACGAGGCCTACGACTATCTCGGCGTCACCTACGATTTCTTCTGGCAGGCCTACCGGCGCAATTCGCTGGATAATAAAGGGCTGCCGCTAGTCGGCAGCGTGCACTACGGCAAGGAGTACCAGAACGCTTTCTGGAACGGCCAGCAGATGGTGTTCGGCGACGGCGACGGCGAGATCTTCAACCGTTTCACCATCGCCATCGACGTGGTCGGCCACGAGCTGGCGCACGGCGTGACCGAGAGCGAGGCTGGGCTGATCTACTACCAGCAGTCCGGCGCGCTCAACGAATCGCTGTCTGACGTGTTCGGTTCGTTGGTCAAGCAATTCCACCTGCAGCAAACCGCCGATAAAGCCGACTGGCTGATCGGCGCCGGTCTGCTCGCCAAGGGCATCAAAGGCAAAGGGCTGCGCTCGATGTCGGCACCCGGCACTGCCTACGACGACCCGCTGCTGGGCAAAGACCCGCAGCCCGCCAGCATGAAGGATTACATCCAGACCAAGGAAGACAACGGCGGCGTGCACCTCAACTCCGGCATTCCCAACCGCGCGTTCTACCTGGCGGCAACCGCGCTGGGTGGCTTCGCCTGGGAAAAAGCCGGCTACGTGTGGTATGACACGGTGTGCGACAAAGCGCTGCCGCAAAACGCCGACTTCGCCACCTTCGCCCGCGCCACGGTGAAACACGCGCAGGCGCGTTTCGATCAAAGCGTGGCGGACAAGGTGCAGCAGGCCTGGCATCAGGTGGGGGTGGAGTAATGAAACCGCTGCCGACGCTCAATCAGGATACGGTCATTGAGCTGGCGCGCGAGGGAGGCTTCGCCTACATTCCCAAACTGGCGGGCCAGCGCCGCATTGCGCTGGCCGATATCACGCCGGAGCAACGGCAGCGCCTGAATCAGTTGCTGAATCAGACGCTGCCGTACGCCCAGGAAGAGGGCCAACCCAACTCCCCCGGCTGCGGCGACCAGCGCTACTACCGCGTACAGATCAACTACACCAGCCCCACCCTGAGCACCGAGATCGTGCTGTTAATCCCGGAAAGCAGCGCGCCGCAGGCGCTGGTGGATTTGTGGAAAACCGGCCAGGTGGATGAGTGAGGGCTTACAGCGGCTGATAGCTGAAATTCACCCGTTTTTTGGAGATCAGCCCGTGCCCGTTCTGGCACAGGTAATCCACCGCCCCGCAGGCCTTCAACTCTTGCAGCGGCTGCCCGCACTCCGGGCAGCTCGCCAGCTGCCGATAATCGCGCTGACAGGCGGCACAATGGTAGTGACCCGCTACCCAATTCATGGTCTGACGACAGTGCGGACAATGCGCATCCATAACGGCTCCCAGGTTAAATCGCGCCCCATGAGCGCAAGAAATAGATCCCCAACGCGGTGGTGAAGAACGAACCGACGGTGGTAATGGCGATAATGTTGGCCGCCAGCGTGGCGTTGCCGCCCATGGCGCGCGTCATCACATAGCTGCCCGAAGCGGTCGGCGTGGCGGAAAACAGGAAGATAATGCCCAGCGCCGCACCCTGAAACCCGCACAGCCAGCCGGCCAGCGTCATCAGGCACGGCACCAGAAACAGCTTGGCCGCCGACGACAGCGCCGCCACGTTGGACGAGCGGAACATGGCGCGAAAATCCAGGCTGGCGCCGGTGCACAGCAGTGCCAGCGGCAGCGACAGCGCGGAGATATAGCTGCCGGTCTGGCGGATCACGGTCGGGATGCCCAGCCCGGTTTGCGCATACAGCAGCCCGCACACCAGGCCGATGATCAGCGGGTTGGTAACGATGCTGCGCAGCAGCGACAGGTGGCTGATTTTCTTGCCCTGCCCACCCTGTAGGCTGCGCGTGAGGGTGATAACCGACAGTATGTTGAACAGGATCACCGTCACCGTCAGGTACAGCGAGGCGAGCGCAATGCCTTCGCTGCCATAGGCGGTCATGGCGTAGGCCAGGCCGACGATGGCGGTATTGGCGCGGAAGCCGCCCTGCACGAACACCCCGCGCTCACGCGGTTCTTTCACCAGCCACTTGGCCGCCAGCTCCAAGAGCAGGAAGGTCGCCAGCGTGCCGACCGCGCCGAACAGCACCAGCGGCAGGTTGCCGAGCAGCTGCGGGTGGTTGGTGGCGATGCTGAAAAACAGCAGGCACGGCAGCGCCAAATTGAACACCAGGCGGGTCGCGCCGTCGACGAAACGGTCATCCATCAGGCGCCAATGGCGCAGCAGGATCCCCAGCAGCATCATCAGCAGATTCGGCACGGTGACGTTAAACGCAAAACTCCAGGTTTCCCAGGACATGGTGTTCCTTCAGGCAGGCGAGGTAATCTTCAGATAATAAAACGATTTCGGGCCAATAAAAAAGGGGCGCGGCATCACTGCCGCGCCCCTCATGAGCAATTACTTGCTCTTTTTCAGGTGGCTCATCAGGCGCTTGCGCTTACGCATCTGGGTCGGCGTCAGCAGGTTGCGTTTGCCGGCGAACGGGTTGTCACCCTCTTTGAACTGGATGCGGATCGGCGTCCCCATCACGTTCAGCGAGCGGCGGAAGTAGTTCATCAGATAGCGCTTGTACGAATCGGCCAGATCGCTGACCTGGTTGCCGTGGATCACCACGATCGGCGGGTTGTAACCGCCGGCGTGGGCATATTTCAGCTTCACGCGGCGGCCGCGCACCAACGGCGGCTGGTGATCGTCAACCGCCATCTGCATGATTTTGGTCAGCATCGAGGTGTTTACGCGACGGGTTGCGCACTCGTAGGCTTCCTGTACCGATTCGAACAGGTTGCCGACACCGCTGCCGTGCAGGGCGGAAATAAAGTGCACGCGCGCGAAGTCGACGAAGCCCAGACGCAGATCGAGCATCTCTTTCACGTGCTCGCGATCTTCTTCGCTCATGCCGTCCCACTTGTTGACCGCAATCACCAGTGAGCGCCCACTGTTGAGGATAAAGCCGAGCAGCGAGAGATCCTGATCGGAGATGCCTTCACGCGCGTCGATCACCAGCAGCACCACGTTGGCGTCTTCAATCGCCTGCAGGGTCTTGATCACCGAGAACTTCTCGACGGTTTCAGTCACCTTGCCGCGTTTACGCACCCCGGCGGTGTCGATCAGCACATATTCGCGTTCGTCGCGCACCATCGGAATGTAGATGCTGTCGCGGGTAGTGCCCGGCATGTCATACACCACCACGCGCTCCTCGCCGAGGATACGGTTAGTGAGCGTAGACTTACCGACGTTCGGGCGGCCGACGATCGCCAGTTTGATCGGCAGATCCTGCGGGTTGAACGCTTCTTCCGGCTCTTCGTCTTCTTCGCCTTCCAGCGTTTCACCGTTTTGCTCGGCCCAGTAAGCGGCGTTGGCCTCTTCCTCGGTCAGCTCGACGTCTTCCGGTTTTTCCGGCACGAACGGCACCAGCACGTGTTCAATCAGCTGGGTCACGCCACGGCCGTGAGAAGCGGCGATAGCGAACACTTCACCCAGGCCGAGCGAGTAGAAATCGGCGGTGGCGGTGTCCGGATCCAGACCGTCGGTCTTGTTGGCCACCAGGAAGGTCGCCTTTTGGCGGCTGCGCAGGTGCTGGGCGATGCCCTGATCCGCCGGCATCAGGCCGGCGCGGGCGTCGACCATGAACAGCACGATGTCCGCTTCTTCGATCGCCAGCAGCGACTGACCGGCCATGCGCGTTTCGACGCCGTCTTCGGTGCCGTCGATGCCACCGGTATCGACGATGATGAATTCATTGCCTTCGATTTCAGCACGACCATACTTGCGGTCACGCGTCAGCCCCGGGAAATCCGCCACCAGCGCATCACGCGTATGGGTTAAACGGTTGAACAAGGTGGATTTACCCACATTCGGGCGCCCGACCAGCGCGACGACAGGTATCATTGTTGAAGCCTCATTACTTAATAATCAATGCGTTACTGCACTGTGGATAGACACCAGCGGTGCAGCTTATAAAATACGAAACGGCCCCTGAACATTCAGGAGCCGTTTTCCCCTTCATCTTTCGCGCCACAGCGGCGTTGTCTGCGCACCTTCGCCTCGGTCACTTAGCTCACTAAGCTCCCGAGGACTCATGCGCTTGCCGCCTGGCTGCAACCCGAAATCTTTCGGGCGCAAGAAGGATCACGACGAGCGGCGTTAGCGGGTGAAAGCGTAAACTTTCCCGCCGCGAGCCTGGATGACCAGCTTGTCGCCGGCCACCATCGGCGCAGACAGGAAGCCGGAGCTGTCCACTTCCTGCTGGGCGACAAAACGGCCATCGGTGGTGTTGACCCAGTGCAGATAGCCTTCGGCGTCACCGGTCACCAGATAACCATTATACATCACCGGCGGCGTCAGGTTGCGGTGCAGCAGATCGCTTTGCGTCCACACGGTCACGCCGCCTTCGGTGCTGAGCGCCACCACGCGATCGTTCTGGTCGATCAGGTAGATGCGGCCCGCGTCGACGATGAAATCATTCACCGAACCCAGCTCGCGTTTCCAGATGATCTGACCGGAACGCAGATCCAGCGCCGTCAGGTTGCCGTTGTAACCCAGCGCGTAGACCACGCCGTCAACGATTACCGGCGTGGTGTCCACGTCGTTCAGGCGATCGATTTCGGTCGCGCCGCTCGGCTGAGAAATGCGCTGTTGCCAGATCAGTTGGCCCTGCTGCATCAGCACGGCGCTGACGCGGCCGTTGTCACCGCCGACGATGGCGGCGCCAAAGGCGACGGCCGGCGCGGATTCACCGCGCAGCGACAGCGAAGGCATGTCCAGGTTAACCGTCCACTTCACCGCGCCGTCGGCTTCGTTCAGCGCCTGCAGCATGCCGTTGGAGGTGTGCACCAACACCATGCCGTCGCTGATAACCGGACGTGAAATAGCTTCGCCGGCCACTTTGGTCTGCCAGGCGATGGCGCCGTCGGCGGTGTTCAATGCGTAAACCACCGCTTTTTCGCTGCCGACGTAAACCTTGTCGCCCGCAACCGTCAGGCCGCCCGACAGCAGCGCAGACAGGTTGCTGGAGAAGAAGCCGGTCTTCTCGGAGAGGTTGACCTTCCACTTCTCGTTGCCGCTGTCGGCGTCCATCGCTTTCACGATGCCAAAGCGATCGGCGGCGTAAATGGTGCTGTCCTGATAGGCCGGACGCAGGTGGGAGTAATACTCACCGATGCCGTCGCCCACCGAGGTGCTCCACGCCTTGCTCGGCGTGAACTGATTTTCAACTTTCGGCAACGGCGACATGGTAACCACGTCTTCTTCGCTGTTAAACAGCGAGCAACCACTCAGCAAGGCAGCGGAAACCAGTCCGACCAAGAGTGTTTTACGCAATTGCATGGGAATTCCCCTTAGCTGGACAAGTTATTCAATTTCATGCGCAGCAGAACCTGCAGCGCCTGAGAAGCATTGGACTCAATGCCTTTGCTGTAAGCTTCGCGCGCGCCCTTGGCGTCGCCCTTGGCCAGCAATACATCGCCGCGCACATCCTGCATCATCGCCGCCCAGCCTTCGCCTTTCACGCCATCCAGCGTTTTCAGCGCTTCATCCAGCTTTTTCTCCTGCAGCTGGACACGCGCCAGACGCAGGTCGATCATCGCCAACAGGTTGTCGTCTTTGGTCTGGCCCTGCGCCAGCACCAGCTGCTGTTCCGCCTTGGCGAAATCATTCTGTTCGACAAAGTGCTTGGCCAACTGCAGCGCGGCCAGTACGCCGTAGCTGTTGCCGTTAGCCTGGACAAATTTCTCTGCGGCAGCCACGTCATCCGGCTTGCCGGCCGCCAGACGATCGCTGGCTTCCTGATAGGATTGCGATGCCGCCATCATGTTGGAGTTTTCATGGCTCTGCCAGTAACGCCAGCCAACCAGGGCACCAATTCCGAGCACCACGCCCACCGCCAGCGCTTTGCCGTTCTCGACAAAGAACCGACGCAGTGCGTCGACTTGTTCGTTTTCAGTGGTATAGACTTCCACGGTGTCCTTCTCCTTAACCTAACATCAAAGCCAGACGCGCAGCGACTTCGCTTTGCGCCAGCGTTTCTTGTTCACCACTGCGCAGGTCTTTCACCACCACCTGCTGCGCCGCCACTTCGCTCTCACCCAGGATCAGCGCGATGCGCGCGCCCCATTTGTCCGCACGGGTGATCTGTTTCTTGAAGTTGCCGCCGCCGTAATTGGTCATCAGCTTCAGCTGCGGCGCCGCGTCGCGCACCTGTTCAGCCAGCTGCATCGCCGCGCTCTGGGTGCCCGCGCCGGAAGAGATGACGTATACGTCGATAGCCGACGGCGCCTTGAATTCCGGGTTGACCGCCTGCACCAGCAACACCAGACGCTCGAGGCCCATGGCGAAACCGACCGCCGGGGTGGCGCGGCCGCCCAATTGCTCGACCAGGCCGTCGTAACGGCCGCCCGCGCAGACGGTGCCCTGCGCGCCCAGGCTGGTGGTCACCCACTCAAACACGGTGCGGTTGTAGTAATCCAGACCGCGCACCAGGCGCTCGTTAACGGTATATGGGATACCTGCCTGCGCCAAAAGTTCACACAGACCGGCGAAGTGAGCACGGGATTCTTCATCCAGGTACTCGGACAGGCGCGGCGCGTCGTTCAACAGCGCCTGCACCTCAGGATTCTTGGAGTCCAGCACGCGCAGCGGGTTGCTGTACATGCGGCGTTTGCAGTCTTCGTCCAGCACCTCGACGTGCTGCTCCAGGAACGCCACCAGCGCGTCGCGGTAGTTGGCGCGCGCCTCCAGCGAACCGATGGAGTTCAGCTCCAGCTTGACGTGCTCGGCGATGCCCAGCGCTTTCCACCAGCGGGCGGTCAGCAGGATCAACTCGGCGTCGATATCCGGGCCTTGCAGGCCGAACACTTCTGCGCCCAGCTGATGGAACTGGCGATAGCGGCCCTTCTGCGGGCGCTCGTAGCGGAACATCGGGCCGATGTACCACAGACGCTGTTCCTGATTGTACAGCAGACCATGTTCGATGCCGGCGCGCACGCAGCCGGCCGTCCCTTCCGGACGCAGCGTCAGGCTTTCGCCGTTGCGGTCTTCGAAGGTATACATCTCTTTTTCCACGACGTCGGTCACTTCGCCGATCGCGCGTTTGAATAACGGGGTCTGCTCTACAATCGGCAACCGGATTTCGCTGTAACCGTAGCCGCCCAGCACCTGCTTGAGGGTGCCTTCAATACGCTGCCATAATGCCGTTTCTTCCGGCAGGTAGTCGTTCATGCCGCGAATGGCTTGAATGTTCTTTGCCACGTGAGTTCTCTGTCCGTTGTCTGTAAAAATGAACCCGATTATAGGGACTTTGCCGCCCGGTATTCAACGCGGATGCGGTTTTCTGCCCTTCAGGCTCATAAACAAGCGGGCCAACTGGCCCGCCGTGTAGCGATAACGCTTATTTTTCCAGCAGGTTGACCGTGATGCGGTTGCTTTCGTCCATCATCGCGGCCTTGGCGCGAATTTTCGCTTCCAGCTGGTCGATCATCTGTTCGTTGTCGAAACGCTCTTTCTGGCGCACGCCGTCTTCATAGAAGCCGCTCTTCTTGTGGCCGCCGGTCACGCCCATGGTGGACACCAGCGCTTCGCCCGGGCCATTCACCACGCAACCGATGATCGAGACGTCCATCGGCGTGATGATGTCTTCCAGGCGCTGCTCCAGCGCGTTCACCGTGCCAATCACATCGAACTCCTGACGCGAACAGGTCGGGCAGGCGATGAAGTTGATGCCGCGCGCGCGGATGCGCAGCGACTTCAGAATGTCGAAACCGACCTTCACTTCTTCAACCGGATCCGCCGCCAGCGAGATGCGCAGGGTATCGCCGATGCCTTCAGACAGCAGCATGCCCAGGCCGATGGCCGATTTGACCGACCCGCTGCGCGCGCCGCCGGCTTCGGTGATGCCCAGATGCAGCGGCTGATCGATGCGCGACGCCAGCAAGCGGTAGGATTGCACCGCCAGGAACACGTCCGACGCCTTGACGCTGACCTTGAACTGGTCGAAGTTGAGACGATCGAGGATGTCCACGTGGCGCATGGCGGATTCCAACAGCGCTTCCGGCGTAGGTTCGCCGTACTTTTCCTGCAGGTCTTTCTCCAGCGAGCCGCCGTTGACGCCGATGCGAATCGGGATGTTCTTGTCGCGGGCGCAGTCCACCACCGAGCGAATGCGCGATTCGTTGCCGATGTTGCCCGGGTTGATGCGCAGGCAGTCTACGCCATATTCGGCAACCTGCAGCGCGATGCGATAATCGAAGTGGATATCGGCGACCAGCGGCACGTTGACCTGCTGCTTGATCAGTTTGAACGCCTCGGCGGCGTCCATGGTAGGAACCGAAACGCGGACGATGTCGACGCCCACGCGCTCCAGCGCTTTGATCTGATTAACCGTTGCTTCAACATCGGTGGTACGGGTGTTGGTCATCGACTGCACGGCAATCGGCGCGCCATCACCAATAGGCACCTTGCCGACGTAAATGCGTGTAGATTTTCGACGGTTGATGGGCGCTTGGTTATGCATTACTTACTCTCCATTGCTGCTCTGACATCACGACCAGCCGCGCGATTACTGCGCGGCGACGGTCAGGCGAGCAACACGGTTTGACTTAACGAACCGGCTTAAATCAACCGGTTTACCCTGATACTGGATCTGAACTGCCGCCGGCGCGCCGATGGTCAGTTTATACGGCGCAGTGCCGGTCAGGTTCAGCTTGCCACCTTGCTTCTGGGTGCCGCTGAACAGCGTTTTACCGCTCGCGTCGGTCACCTGCAGCCAGCAGTCGGCGGAGAAATCCATCACCAGCGCGTTCGGATCGGCCGCCGGCGCAGCCACGCCCGCATCGGCGGTCGGCAACGGCGCTTGTGCCGCCGGCGCGGTTTCCGGCAGGGTTGTCTGGCTTGGCGACACCACGGCAGGCTGCTGCTGGGCCGCGCTCGGCGCCTGGGCGGTCGCCGCAGGCGTCTGAGCCGCTGCGCCGGTATCAGCCGGCGTAGCGCTGTTGTCGACCAACGGCACGTTGGTGCCGGCGTCGGCATTGCCGTCGGTCAGCGGCACGGACTGCCCTTCGTTATTCTGTGAAAGCTGCGCCGAGGATTGATCGGCCATGGTGGCGATCTCTTCCTGCTGCGCCTTGTGGTTTTGCCACCACCAAGCGCCGGTCAGGCCGATCACCACGAACACGATAAGCCAGGTGAAGCTCATCAGCCAGCCGTCGCGTTTCTTGCGGCGCTTGCCCAGCGAGAAGCTTTGCATCGGCGCCACTTTCGCCATCTTCAACGGCGCCTGCTTGGCCAGCATCGGCAGCAGTTCGTCTTCCGGCAGATGCACCAGCTTGGCGTAGGAACGGATGTAGCCGCGCACGAAGGTGGACGCGAGGTCAGCAGACACGCTGTCTTCCTCGATATCGCGCACGGTGGACATTTTGAGACACAGGCGTTCTGCAACGGTCTGTTGGCTCAGCCCGAGTTGCTCACGGGCCTGACGCAGGCGCTGGCCCGTCGTCATGGATACGGTTTTATCTTGGGAGGCTTCAGTATTCATTAGCTAAGAACTGCTGGTACTGTTTGGATTGTGGAAAACTTCGCGCTAGCTGCTTGCCATAGCGTTGAACGCTATCCTGGCGGCCGGCTGACGCGGCGAAACGAATCTGTAACCATAAGCTGCTGGCGCTGGCCGGCAGAACATGCTGATAAACATCCAATAAAAGTTGCGACTGGGCGCGCTTCCCTTCTCCAAATTGCTTTTCGGCCTCCGCCAACAGCGGAGTGCCTTTGTCCGGATCGACTTTTAGCGCGCGGCTCAACAGCGTGCGCGCCTCATCGTTTTGTCCGGCCTTGAGAAAACAGTAACCTGCGTTTTCCAGGCTGTCGGCGACCTGGCCATAATCGGGCACCAGCGCCGCAGCGCTAAACTGCTGTTGCGCCGGTACATACTGCCCTAAACCGCAAAGAAACGCACCGTAATTATTCAATACGGTGCCATTGCCCGGCGCAAGTTTGAGCGCTTGCCGATAACGCTGTTCGGCCTCGGCGTTTTCACCGTTCCGCTGCGCGTAGAGCGCCATGCCCAACTGCGTGCGGTAATCCTGCGGGGCCGCGTCCAGCGCCTTTTCCAGGTTCTGGCGCGCGGCGTCCATGTCGCCTTGCTGCAGGTACTCCAGGCCCAGTTGCAACCGCGTCTGGCCCGCCTCAGCGACCTGTGCTTCCTTTTCCGGCGCTGAACCGGAACACCCGGCCAACAACCCGGCCGCCAGCCACATACCCCACAGTTTCAGCTTCATGCCCGCATTCATTTCCTTATCGGCCGTCAGCTAACGCCCGCCAGCGACATGCTTGCGCATAACAGGCTGTTAGATAACAAAAAATGGTGCTATAGGATTCAGACCGCCCGTACGTTGATAGGTTCCCCGGCCATTTTCTTCTTCAGGGTACGCTTGGTACGGTCGATCACTTCACCCGCCAGTTGCCCGCAGGCGGCGTCGATATCGTCACCACGGGTTTTACGAACAATAGTCGTAAAGCCGTATTCCATCAACACCTTGGAGAAACGATCCACCCGGCTGTTGGAGCTGCGGCCGTAGGGGGCGCCCGGGAACGGGTTCCATGGGATCAGGTTAATCTTGCACGGCGTGTCTTTCAGCACTTCCGCCAGCTGATGCGCATCGTCGGTGCTGTCGTTGATATGATCCAACATCACGTACTCGACGGTCACGCGGCCCTGGTTGGCGTTGGATTTCTCCAGATAGCGACGCACCGCGGACAGGAAGGTCTCGATGTTGTATTTGCGGTTGATCGGCACGATCTCATCGCGGATGGTGTCGTTCGGCGCGTGCAGCGAAATAGCCAGCGCCACGTCGATCATGTCGCCCAGCTTGTCCAGCGCCGGCACCACGCCGGAGGTAGACAGGGTCACACGGCGTTTGGACAGGCCAAAGCCGAAGTCGTCCAGCATGATTTCCATCGCCGGCACCACGTTGTTCAGGTTGAGCAGCGGCTCGCCCATGCCCATCATCACCACGTTGGTGATCGGGCGTTGGCCGGTCACCTTCAGCGCACCGATGATTTTCGCCGCGCGCCACACCTGGCCAATGATTTCCGACACGCGCAGGTTGCGGTTGAAGCCCTGCTGCGCCGTCGAACAGAATTTGCACTCCAGCGCGCAGCCTACCTGCGAGGAGACGCACAGCGTCGCGCGGTCGGCTTCCGGGATGTACACGGTTTCGACCTGCTGATCGCCGACTTTAATCGCCCACTTGATGGTGCCGTCGGCCGAACGCTGTTCTTCCGCCACTTCCGGCGCGCGGATTTCCGCCACGCGCTGCAGCTTGCCGCGCAGGACTTTGTTGATGTCGGTCATCTGCTCGAAATCGTCGCAGCAGTAGTGGTAAATCCACTTCATCACCTGATCGGCGCGGAACGGCTTCTCGCCCATTTCGGCGAAGAACTCGCGCATTTGCTGGCGGTTCAGATCCAGCAGGTTGATTTTGGCCGCAGCCGGTTGCTCCACGTTAACGGAGGGGGTAGTCAGCGAATTATTTTCAGACACGGTGTGCTCGGACGTGATGGGTTCTAACATAATGATCTCTGGCCTCGTTATTACACGTTATGGCGCTAAAGAATGGACAGTAAGTTGTGCATTTCAGCCCGCATGATTCGGGTGGCGGCACTAAAAACACGCCCCTGACAAGTCGTCTTATCAGGGGCGCGGCATTGTACAAATTTTAGTAGCGGGTGGCTACGGCTGAAAGGCATTCAGGGCATTTTTATTGTTTCAGCCGGTGAATGCCTGGCTATCAGCTCAGAAACGCGCGATTAACGTGCGCAGATTTCGCTTTCGTTGAAGAAGTAAGCGATTTCGCGCTGTGCGGATTCAACGGAGTCGGAACCGTGAACGGCGTTAGCGGTGAAGCTGTCCGCGTAGTCGGCGCGCAGGGTGCCGGCCAGTGCGTTGTCCGGGTTGGTTGCGCCCATGATGTCGCGGTTGCGCTGCACGGCGTTTTCAGATTCCAGAACCTGCACCATGATTGGGCCAGAGGTCATGAATTCGACCAGACCGTCGAAGAATGGACGGCCTTTGTGCTCAGCGTAGAAGCCTTCAGCTTGTTCGCGAGTCAGACGCAGCATTTTAGCGGCGATGATTTTGAAACCGGCGCGCTCGAAACGCGCGTAGATAGCGCCGATGTCGTTGTTGGCTACAGCGTTTGGTTTAACGATGGAAAAGGTACGTTCTACGGTCATGATGGCCTCTGTATGACTTCCAAAACAGGCCGGTCTGCAATGTTGCCGGCCTTCTCAAGTGGCGCAGATTATATGTGCGCCGTTAACGCTTGCCTACGGGAAAATCAACATTTCATTAAAAAAATATGATCTTCATGGGGCATTTTCGACCACGCGGCGGCGCTACTGGGTCTTGTCGGTAGACGGGATCAAATTGCGTAGCCAACTGCCCCAGCGGCGCTGATAAAACGGCTGCGTATGGGAGATCAGATAGTGGCTGATGCCGCGCTCGTTCTCCGACACCAGGCAGAAATCCACTGGTTCGTCGTTCGGCGCCGTTTCGCTGGCGACGCTGCCGGCCTCGTTGATCAGCGCCTCGATCTCCGCCGGCTCGGCGTCCACTTCCAGTCCGACCAGCAGATTCGGCTTCTCGTCCGCCGCCTGGTCATGCATCAGCGCCAGAAACGCGCGGCGCACCGGTTTGCGCTGGCTGAACAGCGTGGTCAACGCATCCACCATCGCCGACGGATATTCCTCGGGCTGCCCCAGCAGGATTTGGGTCTCTTTATCGACGTAATGCTCCACCGGTTTGACGACGCCGCCGGTCGCCAACAGCATCGCCACCTCTTCCGGATAGAACTCTTTGCCGTACTCCGCCTTCGGGTTGAGGAACAGATCCGCGCCCTGGGTGATTTCGAACAACACCCGCGCCGGCATGGCGATGAACGGCTGTTCGTCCTCAACGGCCTTCTGCAGTGCTTCCAGCGAAGTGAAGAACGGAATGATGCTGCCGCCGTCCTGCTTTTCCCAATGCTGGATATTGACCGGCGTATCCGCGTTCAGCGTGATGTCGCCGTCCTGCTGCACCTGTTCGCTGTCGCCGAGGATCAGCACCGTGGCCTCGAGCAGTTCACGGAAGAACGCCGGGCGGTGGGCCGGCTCCGTCACCGCCAGCTTCAGCAGGCGTTCAAGTTCGTTCTCGCTCGGGGCGGCATCGTGATGATGGGCACTCATGGCAAACTCCAGGATCAAATAGCGAGGCCCAGCATGCTGGGCCCCGAAGATAATGCGCATTCTAGCGCCCGATGCGGCGGGCGTTCAATTATTTGGCTTTGCTCAGCAGCAGGTTGGCCAAGGTACGCACGCCCAAACCGGTCGCGCCGGCCGACCACTGATCCACCGCGCCTTTGCGGTAAGTGGCGGAGCAGTCGATGTGCAGCCAGCCCTGTTGGTAATTCTTGACGAAGTGCGACAGGAAGGCCGCCGCGGTGCTGGCGCCGGCGGTGTAGGCCGGGCCGGCTACGTTGTTCAGCTCGGCGAAGTTGGACGGCAGCTGGCTACGGTGGAACTCGGCCAGCGGCAAACGCCAGAACGGCTCTTGCTCGGCGGCGGCGCTGCTCAACAGTTCCTGCGCCAGCGCATCGTCGAAGCTGAACAGGGCGTGGTAGTCGTTGCCCACCGCGGTTTTGGCCGCGCCGGTCAGGGTGGCGCAGTCGATAATCAGCTGCGGATCCTGCTCAGAAGCGTCGATCAGGCCGTCGGCCAGCACCAGGCGCCCTTCCGCATCGGTGTTCATCACCTCAACGGTTTTGCCGTTGCGGTAGCGAATGATGTCACCCAGTTTGAAGGCGTTGCCGCTGACCATGTTGTCGGCGCAGCACAGGTACAGCTTCACGCGCTGCTTCAAGCCGCGCGCCGCCGCCAGCGCCAGGGCGCCGGTGATGGTGGCCGCACCGCCCATGTCAGCCTTCATCGAATCCATAAAGGCGCTCTGTTTCAGGCTATAACCGCCGGTATCGAAGGTGATGCCCTTGCCGACCAGGCAAGCGAACACCGGCGCGTCCGGGTTACCGGTCGGGTTGAAGTCCAGCGCCAGCAGCACCGGCGGGCGTTCGGAACCGCGGCCGACGGTGTGGATGCCAGCATAGTTCTGCTCGCGCAGATCTTCGCCCTTGGTGATACGGTAGCTGACGGCATCGCAGCCGACGTCGCACATCAGATCGACAGCGCGGGTCGCCAGTTGCTCCGGCCCCAGCTCTTCCGCCGGCATGTTGATGGTGTCACGCACCCAGTCGACGATCTTCAGGCGCTTATCCAGCTCCTGACGCGCGGCTTCCGGCAGTTCAGCCCATTCGACGTTGCGCTGCCCTTTCGGCCCGCGATAGCCTTGCCAGAACGCCCAGCTGTTTTCCAAATCCCAACCGTCGCCGGCCAGCTTGACGTTTTTGATGCCCTGGCCATCAATTTTGCGGCCCGCGCGCTGGATCGCGCCCAGCTTGTCGGCCCCGGTCAGGTGGATGGTCATCCCTTCACCGTTGGTGCTCAGCAGCGCTTTCTCGCCCCAGCGGGCGTCGGCAGGTTGTTGCGACAGCGTGACCTGCATGAATTCTGTTGTCATAGCCTTCTTACTCCGGATTATTCTTTTATTAATCTTGTCGGATACAAAATAAACGGGCCGCCCATGGCAGCCCGTTACGCTATTTACTCCGCTTCATCTAACCAGACCAGCAGGATCGCTTCCAGTATTTTTTCGTTGGAAGCCTGCGGATCGTCGTCGAACTCTTCGAGATCGCAGATCCACTGATGCATGTCGGTAAAACGCACGGTTTTCGGATCGGTGTCCGGGTATTGGTCGTACAGGGCTTCGCCGATTTCACGGCTGTCGGTCCATTTCAGTCCCATTATGATCTCCGGGTTGACGCTGCGGCTAACAATTAATGCTCACGCGCGTGGTTGACGGTGTAGCGCGGCATTTCGACCACCAGATCTTCGTCGGCGACCAGCGCCTGGCAGCTCAGACGGCTTTCCGGCTCCAGCCCCCAGGCTTTGTCCAGCATGTCGTCTTCCAGCTCGCTGCTCTCTTCCAGCGAATCGAAGCCTTCACGCACGATGCAGTGGCAGGTGGTGCAGGCGCAGGATTTCTCGCAGGCGTGCTCGATTTCAATGCCGTTGCGCAGCGCAACGTTGAGGATCGACTCCCCTTTTTCGGCTTCCAGAACCGCCCCTTCCGGGCAAAGGTCTTGATGGGGCAGGAAAACAATTTTAGGCATGGTTAAACCTCATCCACAGAATGGCCAGCCAGCGCGCGGCGAATGGAAGCGTCCATGCGGCGCGCGGCAAAATCTTGCGTTTGTGCATCTAATGTTTTGATGGCGTCTTCGATAGCGGCGGGATCTTCACCCTGCGCCGCCTGCTGCAACGCCTGGGTCGCGGCGGCGATCGCCTGGCTTTCCGCCTCGCTCAGCAGCGCGGCGTCGGTGGCCAGCGCACCCTGCAGGCTTTCCAGCACCCGCGCGGCTTCCACGCGTTGCTCCGCCAGCTTGCGCGCGCCCACGTCGCTTTGCGCGTTGGCCATCGAATCCTTGATCATGCCGGCGATTTCGCTGTCCGACAGACCATATGACGGCTTGACCTGGATCGAGGCTTCCACGCCGGTGGATTTCTCCATCGCGGTGACGCTCAGCAGACCATCGGCATCCACCTGGAAGGTGACGCGAATGTGCGCGCCCCCGGCAGGCAATGGCGGCAGGCCGCGCAGCGTGAAGCGCGCCAGCGAACGGCAATCCTGCACCAGCTCGCGCTCGCCCTGCAGCACGTGGATCATCATCGCGCTCTGGCCATCTTTAAAGGTGGTGAACTCCTGCGCGCGCGCCACCGGAATGGTGGTGTTGCGCGGGATCACTTTCTCCACCAGACCGCCCATGGTTTCCAGGCCCAGCGACAGCGGGATCACGTCCAGCAGCAGCATGTCGCTGTCCGGCTTGTTGCCCACCAGGATGTCGGCCTGGATCGCGGCGCCGATGGCGACCACTTTATCCGGATCGATCGACGTCAGCGGCGTGCGGCCGAAGAAGGCCCCCACCTGCTCACGCACCAGCGGCACGCGGGTGGAACCGCCGACCATCACCGCTTCCAGCACCTCGTCGGCGGCGACGCCGGCATCTTTCAGCGCGCGGCGGCAGGCCATCAACGTACGTTTCACCAGCGGAGCGATCAGCGCTTCGAACTGGGCGCGGGTCACCTCGCCCTGCCAGCCGGCTACCTCAACGCACACGCTGTCGGCATCGCTCAACGCGATTTTGGCGGCGATGGCGGCGTCCAGCAGTTGGCGCTGCACACCGTGATCGCTGCGATCGGCCACGCCGGCCTGCTCGCGCAGCCAGTCGGCCAGCAGGTGATCGAAATCGTCGCCGCCCAGCGCGGAATCGCCGCCGGTGGCCAGCACTTCGAACACGCCGCGGCTGAGGCGCAGAATGGAGATATCAAAGGTGCCACCGCCCAGATCGTAAACCGCGATCACCCCTTCCTGGCCGGAATCCAGCCCGTAGGCGATCGCCGCCGCGGTCGGTTCGTTCAGCAGGCGCAGGACGTGCAGGCCGGCCAGACGCGCCGCGTCTTTGGTGCCCTGGCGCTGCGCGTCGTCGAAGTAAGCGGGAACGGTGATCACCACGCCATCCAGCTCGCCTTCCAGCGCCGCTTGCGCGCGCGCGGACAGAGCCCGCAGGATATCGGCGGAGACGCCAACCGGGTTAACCGGGCCGGCGGCGGTGACGATCAGCGGCAGGCCGTTGTCGCTGGCCTGAAATTGATACGGCAGGTTCGGGTAACGTTGCTGCACGTCCGCCAACGAACGACCCATCATGCGTTTGATGGAGCTGACGGTATTGGCCGGATCCTGCGCCGCCTGTTGGCGCGCATCCCAGCCGACGCGCTGCGCGTCCGCCTGATAATGCACCACCGAAGGCAGCAAATGGCGTCCCTGATCGTCGGCCAGCGTTTCCGCTTGCCCGCTGCGCACCGTGGCGACCAGCGAGTTGGTGGTGCCTAAGTCGATGCCGGCGGCCAGGCGTCGCTGGTGCGGCGCGGCGCTGAGGCCAGGCTCACTAATTTGTAATAAGGCCATGTTGAAGCTTCCACAATCAGAATCAGAAGGTGTTACTCAAAACCCAGCAGTTTTTCTTCGAGTTGTTCAACCTGTTGCTGGAGTTTGTCCAAAAAGCGCAGCTTGCGCACGGTGTCGGCGGCATCCGCCCACTGTTCACTGTCCAACTGCTGCAGCATCAGCGCGCTGCGCTGCTTGATGGAGGAGGCCAGCCGCGCGCCGAAATCGGCCAGCAGGCTTTCCGCCTCCGGCTTGCGCTCAATGGCGTCGAGCTCTTCACGCAGCTCCAGCTGTTCCATCAGAAAGGCGGTGTCGCGCATCGTATGCTGTTCGTTGCCCAGATCGAAGCCGTGCAAAGATAGCATATACTCCGCGCGTTTTAACGGGTGCTTCAGCGACTGGTAGGCTTCGTTGATGGTCGCCGCCTGCTGCAACGCCATCAGGCGTTCGCGCTCCGGCTGGTTGGCGAAACGATCGGGGTGGAATTGGCGCTGCAGATCCTGGAAGCGGGACGCAAGCAGGCTGCCGTCCACGGTGTAGCGAACGGGCAGCCCGAATAAAGTAAAGTAATCCATAGCGTGCTCTGGGCGTTAGCGGATGAAGTTCCCCCGCCGAAACGGGGGAGCACGATGGACTGTCAGACGTTGAAACTCTCGCCGCAGCCGCACTCGCTTGAGACGTTCGGGTTGTTGAACTTGAAGCCTTCGTTCAGGCCTTCCTTAACGAAATCAAGCTCGGTGCCGTCAAGGTAGACCAGGCTCTTGCCGTCGATGATCACCTTGATGCCTTTGTCTTCAAACACGATGTCGTCATCGTTGGCTTCGTCAACAAATTCCAGCACATAGGCCATCCCGGAGCAGCCGGAAGTTCGCACTCCCAGACGCAGGCCGAGACCCTTGCCGCGGTTCGTCAAAAACGCCTGAACACGCTGCGCAGCGCTGTCGCTCATGGTAATAGACATCACAACCTCACACTTCACATCAAAGCCCGGCGCGGCCGGGCCGATTCAGACAAATTACTTGGCGCTATGCTTGCTCTTATAGTCGGCAATCGCTGCTTTGATGGCGTCTTCAGCCAGGATCGAGCAGTGAATTTTGACCGGCGGCAATTCCAGCTCTTCGGCGATCTGGGTGTTTTTGATCGCTTCAGCCTGATCGAGCGACTTGCCTTTCATCCATTCGGTCACCAGCGAGCTGGAGGCGATGGCGGAACCGCAGCCGTAAGTTTTAAAGCGCGCGTCTTCGATGATGCCTTCATCGTTAACCTTGATTTGCAGCTTCATCACGTCGCCGCAAGCCGGCGCCCCTACCATGCCGCTGCCGACGGTAGGATCTTCGTTGTCGAAAGAACCCACGTTACGTGGGTTTTCATAATGATCGATTACTTTTTCGCTGTAAGCCATGACCTTGCTCCTGAAACCTGAGAATTAATGATGCGCCCATTCGATGCTGTTGATGTCCACGCCCTGCTTGAACATCTCCCACAGTGGGGACAGATCGCGCAGACGGCCGATGGATTTACGCACCAGTTGAATGGTGTAGTCGATCTCTTCTTCCGTGGTGAAACGCCCCAGGGAGAAACGGATCGAGCTGTGCGCCAATTCATCGCTCATGCCCAGCGCGCGCAGCACGTAGGACGGCTCGAGGCTGGCGGAGGTACAGGCTGAACCGGAAGAAACGGCCAGGTCTTTCAGCGCCATGATCAGCGACTCGCCTTCAACGTAGTTGAAGCTGACGTTCAGGATGTTCGGTGCGCCGTGCTCCAGATCGCCGTTCAGATACACTTCTTCCATATCTTTCACGCCGTTCCACAGACGATCGCGCAGGGTGCGCAGACGCGCCATCTCTTCGGTCATCTCTTCTTTGGCGATGCGGTAAGCTTCGCCCATGCCGACGATCTGGTGGACAGGCAGGGTACCGGAACGCATGCCGCGCTCGTGACCGCCGCCGTGCACCTGCGCTTCGATGCGGATGCGCGGCTTACGACGCACGTACAGCGCGCCGATGCCTTTCGGACCATAGATTTTGTGGCCGGAGAACGACATCAGGTCGACTTTCAGCTTGCTCAGATCGATAGGCAGTTTGCCCACGCTCTGGGTGGCGTCAACGTGGTAGATGATACCGCGCGCACGGCACATTTCACCGATCGCTTCGATGTCCTGCACCACGCCGATTTCGTTGTTGACGTGCATGATGGAGACCAGGATGGTGTCATCGCGCAGCGCCGCTTCGAGATCCTGCAGGCTGATGATACCGTTGCTCTGTGGCGCCAGGTAGGTCACTTCAAACCCTTCGCGCTCCAGTTGACGGCAGGTGTCCAGCACGGCTTTGTGTTCGGTTTTGCTGGTGATGATGTGCTTGCCTTTTTTCTGGTAGAAATTGGCAGCGCCTTTAATCGCCAGGTTGTCGGATTCGGTCGCCCCGGAGGTGAAGACGATTTCGCGTGGGTCGGCGCCCACCAGTTCGGCGATTTGGTTACGGGCGATGTCTACCGCCTCTTCCGCCTGCCAACCGAAACGGTGGGAACGGGAAGCCGGGTTGCCGAAAGTGCCGTCCAGGGTCAAAAACTGCATCATCTTCTCAGCAACGCGCGGGTCAACCGGCGTCGTTGCTGAGTAATCCAGATAAATCGGTAATTTCATTGCTCTTGTGCTCCGTACATCACTTCCAAAAACTAAAATAATTTCGCCAGCTGCTTATGCGCGCAGATTAACGTTGATAGTTTCTTGCGGACGACCGTTGGCCGTGCGGCGCGTATCGTTGTTTTGACGATCCGCCACCACCAGCACTTCCTGGTTATTGACCAGTTCTGCCAGCGTAATGTTGTTCAGGAACCCGCTGATGCGCTCGCTCAGATCGCGCCACAGGGCGTGGGTCAAGCAGCGATCGCCGCCCTGACAGCCTTCTTTGCCCTGGCAACGGGTTGCATCTACCGATTCATCGACGGCAGTGATGACAGCGCCAACGGCGATCTCACCCGCGTCTTTACCCAGCAGATAACCACCGCCCGGACCGCGCACGCTGGCCACCAGGCCATTCTTGCGCAGACGGGAGAATAATTGTTCCAGATAAGAGAGCGAAATACCCTGGCGTTCGGAAATGTCCGCCAGTGGCACCGGCCCTTCCTGGGAATGCAGCGCTACGTCAAGCATAGCGGTTACGGCATAACGGCCTTTGGATGTCAGTCTCATAGCTCAATGGTTACCTGTTGGTCAAATATGGCCGAAAGTCTGACATTCCTGAGTAAAACAGTCAACTATTTAACCTAGTAATTGACTCAAGTATTAGCACGTTTTGAACTTAGCAAGAACAAAGGTATATAAAATACATGTTATAACCTTTGGATAACTAATACTATTGTCGCCCACCGTTATGCCACATCAATTAATTACCTTGATGTTTATCCTGTTTCTCGATCGAGGTTAGCATGCCGCGCAGGATATTCAGCTCCTGCCCTTCCGGGCGCGCGCGGGTGAACAGCCGGCGCAGGCGGCTCATCACCTGGCCCGGATGGGACGGGCGAATAAAGCCGGTGCGCTGCAGCGTCTGCTCCAGGTGCTGATAGAAACGCTCGAGGTCATCCACCAGCGGATACGGCGTCTCTTCCAGCTGCGGCGCGCCCGCCTGTTGGCGATCGAGGTAAGCCACGCGCACTTCATACGCCAGGATCTGCACCGCCATCGCCAGGTTCAGCGAGCTGTAGTCCGGGTTGGCCGGAATGGCGACGTGGTAGTGGCACTTCTGCAATTCATCGTTGGTCAGCCCGACGCGTTCGCGGCCGAACACCAGCGCCACCGGCGCGTGTTCGCCTTCGTGTACCGCGCGCACGCCGCATTCACGCGGCTCCAGCATCGGCCACGGCAAGGTGCGAGAACGTGCGCTGGTGCCCACCACCAGGCTACAGCCGGCGATGGCGTCATCGAGGGTATCGACGATAGTGGCGTTGCCGATCACGTCGCTGGCGCCGGCGGCCAGGGCGATGGCCTGAGAATCGGGTTTGATCAGCGGATTAACCAGATAAAGGTTGGTTAAACCCATGGTTTTCATGGCTCTGGCGGTCGAGCCCATGTTGCCGGTATGTGAAGTCTCTACCAGAACAATGCGGATATTGTGCAGCATACAAACTCTGAGCGTGGCGGAAAATCGCAGCATCTTAACACAGCCGTAGGCAATTTGCCGAACAGCTGCTATACTTCGCGCCGTTTCCTGTTCTTTAACATCCTAGTTGGAAGATACCCATGCATCCGATGCTGACTATCGCCGTGCGCGCTGCGCGCAAGGCCGGTAACCTGATTGCCAAAAACTACGAAACCCCGGACGCTGTAGAAGCGAGCCAGAAAGGGACCAATGACTTCGTCACCAACGTCGATCGCGATGCAGAGCATCTGATCATCGACGTCATCCGCAAGTCTTATCCGCAACACAGTATCGTGAGCGAAGAACGCGGTGAGCTGATCGGCGAAGATCGCGATGTGCAATGGGTGATCGATCCACTGGATGGCACTGCAAACTTCATCAAACGTTTCCCTCATTTCTCCGTTTCCATCGCCGTACGCATCAAAGGCCGTACTGAAGTGGCCGTGGTTTACGATCCGATGCGCAACGAACTGTTCACCGCCACGCGCGGTCAGGGCGCACAGCTCAACGGCTACCGCCTGCGCGGTACCAACGCCAAAGATCTGGATGGCACCATCCTGGCGACCGGCTTCCCGTTCAAAGTCAAACAGCACGCAACGCCTTACATCAACATCGTCGGCAAGCTGTTCACCCAGTGCGCAGACTTCCGTCGCACCGGTTCCGCCGCGCTGGATCTGGCCTATGTGGCCGCCGGCCGCGTAGACGGTTTCTTCGAGATCGGCCTGAAGCCGTGGGACTTCGCCGCGGGCGAGCTGCTGGTGCGTGAAGCCGGCGGCCTGGTGACCGACTTCGTCGGCGGCCACAACCACTTCAGCTCAGGTAACCTGGTCGCAGGTAACCCACGCGTGGTGAAAGCCATGCTGGCCACCATGCGTGAAGAACTGAGCGAAGCGCTGAAGCGTTAATCGCCAGAAGCGAATCGAAAAAAAGCGCTGCCGATGCAGCGCTTTTTTTATGCCCGTTAGCGGGAGAAGGGGCGGATGCCGCCGCCGAATTCCGGCTGCGCGCTGACGTACAGCAACAGCCCGGCGGCCAACAGAATCAGACCGCCTGCCAGCGCCAGCGAGCCCCAGGCCACCGCGCTCCAGGCGGCGGGCGCGCGCGAACGGCTGAGGCGCACCGCCAGCCGGCGGCTGTAATGCACCAGCAGCGCCAGCATGGAGATGGTCAACGAGGTGCCGAACGCCATCGCCAGCGCGGAGATCACTCCCCAACCGAACACGCCGATCACCTTGGAGAACAGCAGCACTAAAATCGCCCCCGAACAGGGACGCATGCCCATCGCCAGCACGATGGCGGCCTGAGTGCGCCAGTCGCTTCCCGCCTGCAGCTCGCTGTCGCTCGGCAGATGCCGGTGGCCGCAGCCGCAATTGGCGCTGTGCACATGATCCGCCGCCAATGGCGTCAGGCTGTTGATGCGCAGCGCCGGCGCCGGGCGCATCGCCTTGATCGCCGCAAACAGGCGTTTCAGCGCGCGCCAACTCAGCAGCACGCCAAGCAGCATCACCAGAATAAAGCTGCCCTTCTCCAGCCAGAAACTGCTTTGGTGCAGCTGGCGCGAAGAGAGCTGTAACACCACCAGCATCAGCGTGACCAGCGCGATCGCCACCCCGCCCTGCACCAGCGAAGCCGCGAAGGTCAGCTTCAGGCTGCTTTTCAGCCGCGCCGGATGGGTAGCCAGATAGGTGGCGATCACCACTTTGCCGTGGCCGGGGCCGAGCGCATGCAAGACGCCATAGCCGAGGCTGAACAGCATCAGCGCCAACCCGGCCTGCTGCGGCGCGGCCTTCACCTGCTGCAACAGCCCCGCCATCTGCTGGTGCAGCGCTTTTTGCCACACCACGCTCTGCATCAGCAGCTGCGGCCAATAGTGCCACGCCAGCAGCGCGGCGGCCGCCAGCACCAGTGTGAACGGCAGCAGCGGCCACAGGCCGAAGGCCCAGTGACGCCGGCTCGTCGTCGGTTGCGAGAGATTTAACGACATTGTAGCGTCACCCGCTGGGCGAACTGTTGCCCCAGCGCCAGGTCTTCGCCGGGCGAGTCGTTCTTGTCGAGCGACAGCGCATAGGCCTGCAGCGACGCATTCGGCTGCGGCGTCATCAGCTTGTAGCTGCACTGCTGCGCCATCTCCGGCGGCAGATGCAGTGCATTTTGGTCTTTATAGGTCATATCCACGAAATAAGTCGGATCGTAAGTAGAAAGTTCGAACGGCTTGCCCGCCAGCGGCTGCGGTTCGGCCAACGGCAGCACGAACTCCAGCACCGCCTGATTGCCCTGGCGCGACAGGTGATATTCGCTGGGCAAGTTCAGATATTTCACCGGCTTGCCGTCGCGGTAAAGATCGGTGAAATAGTGCTGCCCCAGCACGTTGGCCATCACTTCCGCCGCCAGCTTTTTCCACACTTCCGAATCGCTCTTGGCGTTTTTCGCATCGTAAAGCAGATCCGCCGAGGTGATTTCATCCATCACCCACACCATTTTCAGGCCAACCAGCCGCTGGTCTTTGGCGACGAAGGTGGTATTCATGTCGATAAAGCTGTGCGGATGCGCGATCGCACCGGCGCTGAACACGGCGCCAAAGGCAGCCAAAAGTCGACGTAACTTCATCATTATCCTGCCTTACCCATATTTGTTATAACGTAACATAAATAACTGCCGAACGGCCCGCCTCCGCCGGCGATATTTGTGACGAAAGTTGTAAGCCGAAGTAAAAGCCGCGCGTTAACCCTGCCGGCACAAAGCCTTTTGCTATGCTTAGGCATAATCGCAACCTTTTATGCCGGAAGGTGATAATGAGCCTGGACACCTCTCCCGTGCCCGCGCTCTCCGGACAACAACGGCGCTGCCATCTGCTGCTGATGCTGTACACGCCGGAGCCCGAGTTACAGCTGGAGACCCTAAGCCGAATCAACGGCGTCGCCCCCCCGATAACCCGGCAAGATATAGCCGAGGTGGCCAGTGAAATCCAGCGTTTCCATCACCTGGAGATCGCCGTCGATCCCGACCATGGCTACCAACTGCGGGGCAGCGCGCTCAACCAACGCCTGTGTCTGATCCATTGGCTGCGACGGGCCCTGCGCTGCAGCCCGCGGTTCGTCGAAGACGATTTCGCCCCGCGCCTGCGGCACGCGCTGGCGGCCGATGCCGCCCCAGCGTCTGCGCTGGCTCAAGCGATCGACGCCTGCGAGCCACTGCTCAGCCGCTACTTTGACGCGCGCGACCGCCAATTCCTGCAGCATTACCTGCTCTACTGCGCCTGGCAAAATCGCCTGCAGCGCCATCCGCATTTCGACGCCGTTCAACGCGACTGGCTGCGGCAAAAGCCGGAGCAGCAGGCCGCCGCTTGGCTGCATCAGGCCTGCAACCGACTGTTTAACCAGCCGCCGCAGGCAGACGAGCGCGATTTTTTGGCGCTGACCTTCACCATGTTGAAAAATCACAGCTACCACAGCAATGACTCGGCGCAAGAGCAGAGATTGATGGCGGCGATCGACAGCATGGTCGAGCGTTTCCAGCAACTCTCCGGCATGGCCTTCAGCAGCAAGACGGAGCTGGTCAGCCAGCTGTTCGCCCACCTGGCGCCGGCGCTGGAGCGCTGCCGTTTCGCCATCGGCATCGACAATATGCTGCTGGAAGAAGTGGTGCGCAAATACCCGCGGCTAATGCGTACCACGCAGGAAGCGCTGATACCGCTGGAACAGGAATACGGCGTGCATTTTTCCAACGAGGAGGCGGGCCTGGTGGCCATCAGCTTCGGCGCCTGGCTGATGCAGGACAACGCGCTGCAGGAGAAACAGGTGCTGCTGCTGACGCTGGATAACCCGCAGTTGGAAGAGGAAGTGGAATACCAGATCCGCGAGCTCACGCTGCTGCCGCTGAACATCAAGTATCTGCCGTTGAGCGACTATCTGCGCGGCGGAGCGCCGCAGGGCGTCATGCTGGTGATCACCCCTTATGCGGCGGTGCACAGCGATCCGCACCCGCCGTTGATCTATACCGAACTGCCGCTGGAAACCCGGCAGCGCCAGGCCATCCGCGCGCTGCTGGAAGCGCCTTAATCAGCGGCTGACGCTGACCGCCGGCGGCCGGATGAACAAGGCCGGCACCGCGACCGCCGCCATCACCCAGAAAACCCCGCCCTGCCAATGTTCGAACAGGAACCCGGCAATGACCGTCATGACGGCAATACCGCCGCCCATCGCCAGCGCCGAATACACCGCCTGCAGCCGGATCACCTCTTGCCCCTGGCGCGCGGCGATAAAGCGCATCGCCGCCAGATGGCAGACGGTGAAGGTGCCGCAATGCAGGATCTGGATCAGCAGCAGCCAGCCCAACTCAGTGCTGTAGGCCATCAGGCTCCAGCGCAACACGCCGCAGCAGGCGGAGAGCAACAGCAGGTTGCGCGCATTCCAGCGGCGGAACAGCACGTTGCTGCTGGCGAAAATAATCACCTCCGCCACCACGCCCAGCGACCACAGATAGCCGATGGTCGAGGCCGAATAGCCCGCCTCCTGCCAGTAAATGGAGCCGAAGCTATAGTAGCCGGCGTGCGCCCCCTGCAGCAGCGTGACGCACAACAGGAAGCGCCAGACCGGCCCTTCTTTCAGCAGTGCCCACAGCGAACGTTCGGTATCGCTGTGGGTGCGCGCTTCGCCCTGCGGCATGACGCTCGGCTTCAGCAACATGCCCAGCAGCATCGCCAGCACGCTGAAGATCAGGCTGTAGAGAATGGCGTTATGGCCCCACACCGCCACCAGCTGCCCTGTCAGCGCCGAGCCGATGACGAACGCCAGCGAGCCCCACAGCCGCACTCGGCCATAGTCCATGCGGATCTGCTTTTGCCAGGTGGCGGCCAGCGCGTCGGTCAGCGGCACCAGCGGCGAGAAGAACAGGTTGAACCCCGCTATCACCAGCATCAGCCAGCCCCAGCCGTTGCCGAAACAGAAGCCAACCGCGAAAGCCAGTGTCAGCAGCGCCAGCAGGCGCAGGGCGGAGACTAAATGAGAGGGATCTTTAACGCGGGGTGCAATCAGTAAACTGCCGAGGAAGCGGGCCACCAAACCGGCGCCGAGCAATATGCCGATGGTTTCCGGCGCGATGCCTTCGCCTTTCAGCCACACGCCCCAGAACGGTAAGAAGATGCCATAGGAAAAGAAGTAGGTGAAATAGCTGAGCGCGAGCCAACGCGTGGATTGCAGAACCATGATCCCTCCGGAGTGAGGGCAATACTTTGACAGAGCTCACACCGCCCCGCAATCTTCATTCCGCTTCAATGCGTTAGAGTGCCAGACAGCTCACAGTTTACCGCGAGCGGCCACAAAAAAACCCGCCGCAGCGGGTTTTATCAGGCAAAAGCGGGATTATGCGTAAACCGGCAGGCGGGCGCAGATATCCAGCACTTTCTTCTTGGTGCGTTCGATGGTGGCTTCATCGTTGATGTTGTCCAGCACATCACAGATCCAACCGGCCAGTTCGCGCACGTCGGCTTCTTTGAAGCCGCGACGGGTGACGGCCGGGGTGCCGATACGCACGCCGGAGGTGACGAACGGGCTCTTCGGATCGTTCGGCACGCTGTTTTTGTTGACGGTGATGTTGGCGCGGCCCAGGGCGGCGTCCGCTTCTTTACCGGTCAGGTTTTTATCGACCAGATCCAGCAGGAACAGGTGGTTATGGGTGCCGCCGGAGACCACTTTGTAGCCGCGCTGCAGGAACACGTCCACCATCGCCTTGGCGTTGACCGCCACTTGCTGCTGGTAAACCTTGAACTCAGGCTCCATCGCTTCTTTCAGCGCCACCGCCTTGCCGGCGATCACGTGCATCAGCGGGCCGCCCTGGCCGCCAGGGAACACGGCGGAGTTCAGCTTCTTGTACAGCTCTTCGTCGCCGCCCTTCGCCAGGATCAGGCCGCCGCGCGGACCCGCCAGGGTTTTGTGGGTGGTGGTAGTGACGATGTGCGCGTGCGGTACCGGGTTTGGATACACGCCGGCGGCGATCAGGCCAGCCACGTGCGCCATGTCGACGAACAGGTAAGCGCCGATGCTGTCGGCGATTTCGCGCATTTTGGCCCAGTCAACCACGCCGGAGTAAGCGGAGAAGCCGCCGATGATCATTTTCGGCTTGTGGGTTTGCGCCTGTTTGGCCAGATCGTCATAGTCGATTTGGCCTTTGTCGTCGATGCCGTAAGGCACCACGTTATACAGTTTGCCGGACAGGTTAACCGGGGAACCGTGGGTCAGGTGGCCGCCGTGCGCCAGGTTCATGCCCAGAATGGTGTCGCCCGGCTGCAGCAGCGCGGTGTACACGGCGAAGTTAGCCTGGGAGCCGGAGTGCGGCTGCACGTTGGCGTAATCGGCGCCGAACAATTCTTTGGCACGATCGATAGCCAGCTGCTCAACGATATCCACGTATTCGCAGCCGCCGTAGTAACGCTTGCCCGGATAGCCTTCAGCGTATTTGTTGGTCAGCTGGGAACCCTGAGCCTGCATCACGCGCGGGCTGGTGTAGTTCTCAGACGCGATCAGCTCGATGTGCTCTTCCTGACGCACCACTTCCTGCTCCATGGCACGCCACAGTTCCGCATCGTAATCGGCAATGTTCATTTCACGCTTTAACATCCGGCATCTCCTGACTTAAATCAGCTAACTAAAAAATCACCAAATAACTACCCGTTTGGGTTCTGGGCCACAGTGTAAACCGTTTCGCCCCACCGAAGATAGGTCTTGACAGAGGTTTTTACGCAAACGATTGGCATGAGGTGGCGCAAGGCTTTGATCCGCTAAATGCCGCCGTTTATCAACGGACATTTCCTCATGCGAACAATGCGCTTTTTTCATGTTCTGTGAGCGCGATCGACGCCCGAAGAACACCGCAACGAAAACAAGGGTATTTACAAGCGACGCGGAACCCAATAAGATGCATTTAAAATACATCATTACAATTATCGTCAAGATCCTAACCTAAGGAGCGCTTCCATGCTGGATAGCCAAACCATCGCCACCGTAAAATCCACCATTCCCCTGCTGGCTGCGACCGGGCCGAAGCTGACCGCCCACTTTTACGATCGCATGTTCGCGCATAACCCGGAATTGAAAGATATTTTCAACATGAGCAACCAGCGCAACGGCGATCAGCGTCAAGCGCTGTTCGACGCCATCTGCGCCTACGCCGCCAACATCGAGAACCTGGCGGCGCTGCTGCCGGCGGTGGAGCGCATCGCGCAGAAGCACACCAGCTTCAATATCCAGCCGGAGCAGTACCAAATCGTCGGCGGTCACCTGCTGGCGACGCTGGACGAAATGTTCAGCCCGGGCCAGGAAGTCCTGGACGCCTGGGGCAAGGCCTACGGTGTGCTGGCCAACGTATTTATCCAGCGTGAAGAGCAGATTTATCAGCAGAGCGAAACCGACAACGGCGGCTGGCGCGATCTGCGCGCATTCCGCATCCTGAAGAAACAGCCGCAGAGCGACGTGATCTGCAGCTTCGTGCTGGCGCCGGTGGACGGCGGCCGGGTGGCGGACTTCAAACCGGGGCAATACCTGGCGGTCTACATCAAGCACGACAGCCTGGAGCATCAGGAAATTCGCCAGTACTCGCTGACCACCTCGCCAAACGGCGAGTTCTACCGCATCGCGGTGAAGCGCGAAGATCAGGGGAAAGTGTCCAACTACCTGCACCAGCAGGCGCAGGAAGGCGACGTGATCGACATCGCCCCGCCGCACGGCGACTTCTTCCTCGACGTGGCGCCGACCACGCCGGTGGCGCTGATCTCCGCCGGCGTCGGCCAAACCCCGATGCTCGGCATGCTCAACACCCTGCACGACAGCCAACATCAGGCGCAGGTCCACTGGCTGCACGCGGCGGAAAACGGCAGCGTACACGCCTTTGCCGATGAGGTAGCGGATATTGCCGGCCGTATGCCAAATCTGAGCCGCCATGTGTGGTACCGCGAGCCGGGTGCCGATGACGTGGAAGGCCGCGACTACCACAGCCGCGGATTGATGGATTTGAGCGCGCTGCAAGGCAGCCTGGCCGATCCGCAGATGCACTATTACTTCTGCGGCCCGGTGGCCTTCATGCAGTTCGTGGGCAAACAGCTGCTGGAGATGGGGGTAGAGGCCGAACGCATCCACTACGAATGCTTCGGCCCGCATAAGGTGCTGTAATGCTTGCGGAGCGCGGCCGTCAGACCGCGCTCCCTCTTCATTTCGCCTGCAGTTGGCGCGCGTCCTGGACCTGCTGCACCGTCACCGGCGCCGCCTGGTTGCCCCAGCTTCCCCGCAGATAGCTCATCAGATCCGCCGCCTGCCGATCGTTCAACGCCCAGCCGTAAGCCGGCATGTCGAACGCCATCGCCTGCTGCGTGATCGGCGTATGCGCCCCCTCCAGCACCACCCGCAGCGCGGTCAGCGGATTGTCCGCCGTTACCGTGGCATTGCCTGCCAGCGCCGGAATGGCGAAGTCGGTACCCTCCCCCTTATTGCCGTGGCAGGTCGAGCAGTACATTGCATAGGTCGCCTTGCCACCCGGGTTATCCGCCTGCGTGGCTGGCGCAGCGGCTTTGGCGGCGGTTTCCGGCGCCAGGCTGCGCAGGTACACCGCGATGGCGTTCAGATCGCCGTCGCTGAGATACTGCGTACTGTGGGTTACCACCTCGCTCATCGGCCCGGCGACCGCCGCATGGCGGCTGCGCCCGGTTTTCAGCAGCGCCGTCACCTCTTCCGGCGGCAGGCCGCGCAGATTGGAGGCGTACCAGCCGTCCAGCTCGGCGCCGCTCAGGAATACCGGCGCCTTACCGTCCAGGCCCTTCTCCTGCATCGCCCAGCCGCGCGGCGTGTGGCAGCTGCCGCAATGGCCCGCGCCCTGCACCAGATAGGCGCCGCGGTTCCACTCGGCGCTTTGCTGCGGATCTGCCTGATACGGCTGGTCGTCGTGGAACAGCGAGTTCCACACCGCCAGCGGCCAGCGCATCGACAGCGGCCAGCTGATATCGCTGTCGCGGTTGGCGACGTTCTGCGCCGGCACCTCTTTCATCAGATAGTCATACAGCGCGCGCATGTCTTCCGCGCTCATTTTGGCGTACGAGGTGTACGGCATCGCCGGATAAAGCCGGTGACCGTCTTTGGCGATCCCCTGACGCATGGCGCGATCGAACTCTTCGAATGAGTAAGCGCCGATGCCGTGCAGCTTGTCCGGCGTGATGTTGGTGGCGTAGATAGCTCCGAGCGGCGTCGGGAACTTCATGCCTCCCGCCAGTTCAGCGCCACCCGGCGCGGTGTGGCAGGCGGTGCAATCACCGGCTTTGGCGACGTATTCCCCGGCCGACATCGCCTGGGCAGAACCGCCGGCGGCCAGCAGACTCAACAGGTACAGCGAGCGCAGACTCATGCTCCCTCCTTGGCGGTAACCTTGCCGTAGGCCAATTCATTCACCGCACGCCACGCCTGATCGATCGCCGAGTTGGCGTACGGGCTCCAGTCGGCATCGGAGTTGGCGATAACGATCTTGCCGATCGGCTGCCGCGCCGTTTCGATGATTTTCTTGGCTTCATCTTCGTCGTCAAACAACCCGTTGAGGAAGTAGGAGTAACCGTGTGACCAGCGGTTGACGGTGATCGCCTGAATGTCGCGCTGATGGTCGAAACCGGCGTCGCCTAACATGCCCTGCAATTGTTCGCGGATCATCTGCTCGTGCACCTCGAACGGCGTGCCCAGCAGCAGCGCGCGCCCTTTGCGCGACTGCTCGCGCGGGCTGAGGCCGCTGCCCGGCAGCGTCGGCACATAGACCATATGCAGGCCGATTGGCCGATCCGGATCGCGCGGGTGCTGGTACCCGCCCATGCTCACCGGGTAGTCCAGCTTCACGCGGCTGTACGGCGCGGCCGGCGAATAAATTTCGTGCACGCCCAGCTTGATGAACGGCTGCCAGTTGCGGATCACCACCTTGCTGTACACCAGCGGCGCCTTGACGTTCTGCTTCAGCGCCTCCTGCTGCTCGTGCGACATCTCAGGCACCAGGTATGGGATCATCATGTTGTAGCCGGCCATCACTACCTGCCCGGCGCGCACTTTGGTCATCTTCTCGCCGGTCATATAGGTGACTTCCACCTTGTCGCCGACGTTGGCCGCGTGCAGCCCGGTGCTGTTTAAACGCAGCTTCACCGGCGACTCCGGCCGATCGAGCTGGCTGTAGTCGAATTTGGCCAGCACCACGTCGTTCATGTCTTTGCCGGCCGGCGCCACCGCCGGGATCAGCTTGCGCACCATCAGGCGCGCCAGCGTGGCGTTGCCGTCCGGGAAGTGGAACACGTAAGGATCGTCGAGATCCGCCTGCGACTCTTCGTCCAGCGGCGGCAGATTCATGCCGCCGAGGCCCGGCAGATCGCAGATGCGCGCATCGCTGCACGAGGTGCCGTCGATGCCCACCGCCTGGAAGTCGTTGGTGGTCTGCTGGAAATACCGGATCGCCAGCTCGCTCAGGCCCACTTTTTCACGCAGGAACTGGGTGTAGCTGTGGGTATCGAGCCACTCGACCTTCTGCTCCAGCGTCATCTCCGGCAGATAATCTTTCTCCACCGTATGCAGCGCGATCAGCGCCTGGCGATCGCTTTCCGGCAGCGGGAAATCGCCGATGAACGCTTCATAAGAGCGGCCGTTGAGGCGATCGCGCGGAATGTCGTCCGCCACCGTGCGGCCCGGATCGCCGCTCACCACCTTGTCGACGCCGAAGTTCTTGCGATCGAAGTAAACCCCGCGGCTCAAATTCAAATCCGGGTAGAAGGTGGTGTCGAAAGCCTGCTCCAGTTGGTCGATATCGACGCCGAGCTTGCGCAGCAGCCCCATCGCCACCGGGCTGAAGTTGGAGCGCGGCGACTGCAGCGATTCGCTGCCGCCGTAGCCGAGCAGCATGCCGTCGTCGCTGTTGAACTCGTTGCGCTTGGCGTGGCCGCCGAAGTCGTCGTGGTTGTCGATCAAAAGAATGCGCTGCTGCTCGCCTTTCAGCTGCTGCCAGAAACAGGCGGCCGCCAGCCCGCTGATGCCGGCGCCCACCACCACCAGATCGAACTCTTCAACGGCGGGCACGCTGCCGAAATCAAAGGTTTTGCCGTCGCGCCCCAGCTGGTGCGCATGCTCGAACGAGCCCGGATGATTGCCCCGCAGCCCGGTCAGCGCCGGCGGATAGTACAGGGTTTGATTGGCGGTTTGCGGCGACGCGCGCAAGATTTGCAGCGGCGTCAACCCGGCGGCGATGGTGATCGCCACTCCGTTGAGAAAATCGCGTCTGGTGATACCCATATAGGCTTCCTTTCAATTTTTATTATCATCAGCCGGCCGGAGCCGGCTCGAAGGCCGCGCTATTGTGCGGATAATTACTGTAAAATCAATGTTTGAACATCACATGACGAATGGCCGTGTAATCCTCCAGCCCGTACATCGACATATCCTTGCCGTAGCCGGACAATTTCTGGCCGCCGTGCGGCATTTCGCTCACCAACATGAAGTGGGTGTTCACCCAGGTGCAGCCGTATTGCAGGCGGGCGCTTAAGCGATGCGCGCGGCCCACGTCGCGGGTCCACACGGACGACGCCAGGCCGTAGTTGGATTCGTTCGCCCAGGCCAGCACCTGCTCTTCGTCGTCGAACGGCGTCACCGTCACCACCGGGCCAAACACTTCGCGCTGCACGATCTCATCGTCCTGGCGCGCGCCGGCCAACAGCGTCGGCTGGAAGTAGTAGCCCGGCCCTTTCACCTTCTCGCCGCCGGTCACCACCTGCACGTGCGGCAACGCTTTGGCGCGCTCGACAAAACCGGCCACCCGCTCCAGATGCTGGGCGGTAATCAACGGCCCCAGCTCGGTGCTCTCGTCGTCCGGCGCGCCGATCTTCAGGCTGGCCACCGCCTCGCCCAGCCGCTTCACCAGCTCGGGATAAATGTTTTTCTGCGCGTAGATGCGGCAGGCGGCGGTGCAATCCTGCCCGGCGTTGTAGAAACCGAAGCCGCGAATGCCGTCCACCACCTGCTGCAGATCGGCGTCGTCAAACACCAGCACCGGCGCCTTGCCGCCCAGCTCCATATGGGTGCGCTTAATGCCGGCGGCGGTGTGGGCGATGATGTGCTCGCCGGTGGCGATAGACCCGGTCAGCGACACCATGCGCACCTTGTCATGCCCGGTCAGCCGATCGCCCACGCCGGCGCCGCGCCCGAACAGCACGTTGAGCACGCCCGGCGGGAACAGCCCGGCGGCCAGTTCGGCCAGTTTGAAGGTGGTCAGCGGCGTCTGCTCCGACGGCTTGATCACCACGCAGTTGCCCGCCGCCAGCGCCGGCGCCAGCTTCCAGGCCGCCATCATCAGCGGGTAGTTCCACGGCGCGATCGAGGCCACCACGCCGAGCGGATCGCGGCGGATCATCGAGGTGTGCCCGGCCAGATACTCGCCGGCCGCCATGCCGGTCAGGCAGCGGCTGGCGCCGGCGAAGAAGCGAAACACGTCGGCCACCGCCGGCAGTTCGTCATTCAATACGCAGTGA
Organism: Serratia sp. OLAL2; assembly: GCF_002752475.1. Lineage (NCBI taxonomy): Bacteria > Pseudomonadati > Pseudomonadota > Gammaproteobacteria > Enterobacterales > Yersiniaceae > Serratia > Serratia sp. OLAL2. Next base: position 160,213 of record NZ_MSTL01000021.1, read on the forward strand.
TAAGGCTTGCCGCAGTTGAGCGACTCCAGCCTGGCGAAGGTCTCGGCATGCTCGTCGATCAGATCTGCCAGCTTGAGCAGATGCTCGGCGCGCTCCTTCGGCGTGGTTTGCCCCCAGGCGACGAACGCGGCATCCGCCGCCAGCACCGCGCGATCGACCTGCTCCGGGCTGGCCTCCGCCACCTGCGCGATCACTTCGCCGGTCGCCGGGTTATACACCGGCTGGGTCGCGCCCTGGCCATTCACCAGTTGGCCGTCAATCAACAGTTGGCTTTGCATAGGGTTATCCTTTTATCAGAGGTCGGGTAAGGAAATTATTTGCCGCTGCCGGCGACGCTTTCTCCACCTTTGGTCAGGTAGTAAGCGCCGAGGATCGGCAGCATGGTTAACAGCATCACCGACAGCGCCACCACGTTGGTGATCGGCACGTCGCGCGGGCGGCCGAGCTGGTTCAGCAGCCACAGCGGCAGCGTGCGCTCGTGGCCGGCGGTAAAGGTGGTCACGATGATTTCGTCGAACGACAGCGCAAACGCCAGCATGCCGCCGGCCAGCAGCGCCGAGCCGAGGTTCGGCAAGATCACGTAACGGAAGGTTTGCCAGCCGTCGGCGCCGAGATCCATCGACGCTTCGATCAGGCTGTACGAGGTGCGTCGGAATCGGGCGATGACGTTGTTGAACACGATCACCACGCAGAACGTCGCATGGCCGACGACGATGGTCAGGATGCCCGGCTCGATGTTCAGCGCCTTGAACGCCGCCAGCAGCGCCAGGCCGGTGACGATCCCCGGCAGCGCGATCGGCAGCAGCAGCAGCAGCGAAATGCTGTCCTTGCCGAAGAAATCGCGCCGATACAGCGCCGCCGCCGCCAGGGTGCCGAGCACCAGCGCGATGGCGGTCGCCAGGCAGGCGATCTGCGCCGACAGCAGTACCGCATCGAGGATGTCCTGCCGCCCGGCGGCGACGTTAAACCAGTGCAGCGTGAAGCCCTTCGGCGGGAAGCTGAAGGCCGCATCCTCGGTGTTGAAGGCATAGATGGCGATGATCGCCAACGGGAAATGCAGGAAGACAAGTCCGCCCCAGGCGGCCAGCTTCAGCCCTAAGGGCGCGCGTTCAGAGTGCATCGAAAGCCCCCAGACGTTTGACGATGGAAAGGTAGATGGCGATCAGGACGATCGGCACCAGCGTAAAGGCCGCAGCCATCGGCATATTGCCGATCGCGCCCTGCTGGGCGTACACCATGCTGCCGATGAAATAGCCCGGCGGCCCCACCAGCTGCGGCACGATAAAGTCGCCCAGCGTCAGCGAGAAGGTGAAGATCGATCCGGCGGCGATACCCGGCACCGCCAGCGGCAAAATAACGTGGCGGAAGGTCTGCGCCGGTCGCGCGCCCAGATCCGCTGAGGCATGCAGCAGCGAGGGCGGCAGGCGCTCCAGCGCCGCCTGGATCGGCAGGATCATGAACGGCAGCCAAATATAGACGAACACCAGAAAACGCCCCAGCCCCGAGGTCGACAGCGTGTTGCCGCCGACGCCAGGCACCGTCAGCAGCGAAGCCAACAGCGGTTCCAGCCCCAGGTGCTGCAGGAACCACTGCGCCACGCCGTCTTTCGCCAGCAGCAGGGTCCAGGCATAGGCTTTAACGATATAGCTGGCCCACATCGGCATCATCACCGCGATGTAAAAGAACGCCTTGACGCGGCCGCTGGTGTAGCGCGCCATGTAATAGGCGATCGGGAACGCCAGTGCCGCGCTGGCCAGCGACACCAGCACCGCCATGGTCAGCGTGCGCAGGATGATGTCGTAGTTGGCCGGGTTGAACAGCGCCGCCAGGTTGGCGAAGGTCAGGTCCGGCGTCACCGCCATGGTGAAATCGTCGAAGGTGTAAAACCCCTGCCACAGCAGCGTCAGCAGCGAACCGAGGTACACCGCGCCGAACCACAGCAGCGGCGGCACCAGCAGCAAAAGCAGATACAGCGTCGGCCGGCGATAAAGCCAGGTCGACAGCGCGCGCACGGTACCGCCGCGCGCCGAGGGGGAATCGATGCTCATGTCCATCTCACCTCTCCTCCAGCAGCGGCACCATCGCCGCGCGCGGCCAGCAGGCGACGATCGGCTGGCCGATCTGCCGCTGTTGCCCTTCGGCGATCCACTGCGGATTGGCCTGGCTGACCAGCAGCTTTTCGCCGCCGTTCAGCGCGATTTCATAGCGTGTGGCCGCGCCCTGGTAGTGGATTTCCTGCAGCGTGCCCTGCACCTGGATCTCGTCCTGCGCCGCGCCGCCTTGCTCCAGCAGGCGGATATGTTCCGGCCGGATCGAGAAGGTTCGACTTTCGCCGAGCAGGCGCTGCGCCAGCTCGCTACGTACCACGTTGGAGGTGCCGACGAACTCGGCGACGAACGGCGTCTTCGGCCGCATGTAAAGCTCGCGCGGCGTATCCACCTGTTCGATGCGGCCGTTATTGAACACCGCCACCCGATCGGACATCGACAGCGCTTCGCTTTGATCGTGGGTGACGAAGATAAAGGTGATGCCCAGCTGGCGCTGCAGCTTCTTCAGCTCGCCCTGCATCTGCTCGCGCAGCTTGAGATCCAGCGCGCCGAGCGGCTCGTCCAGCAGCAGCACCCGCGGCCGATTGACCAGCGCGCGCGCCAACGCCACGCGCTGACGCTGGCCGCCCGACAGGTGCGCCGGCTTGCGTTCGGCGACGAAACCGAGCGCCACGCTCTCCAGCGCCTCTTGCGCCCGCGCCAGCCGCTCGCGTTTGGCGACGCCCTTCACCATCAGGCCGTAGGCGACGTTTTCCAGCACCGACATGTGCGGGAACAGCGCGTAATCCTGAAACACGGTGTTCACGTCGCGCTGGTACGGCGGCAGGTTGGCGGCTTCCTGGCCGTGGATGCGAATCGAGCCGGAAGTGAGCTGTTCAAAGCCGGCGATCAGGCGCAGGCAGGTAGTTTTGCCCGAGCCGGACGGCCCGAGCATGGAGAAGAATTCCCCGTCCTGAATATCGATGGATACCCGATCCACGGCGCGAACATCGCCGAAAGTCCGCGAAACATCGATGAATTGCACGGCAATGGTCATTTTCTGTGCTCCATACGGATGTGATTCGGGCGCAGCGCGCTGCGCCCCGCGGCTTAGCGGCCGCCCATGATGGCGATGTAGTCCTGGGTCCAACGGCTGTACGGCACGAACTTGCCGCCCTGCGCCTGCGGCGTTTTCCAGAAGGCGATTTTGTCGAACTGGTTGAAGCCGTTGGTTTCGCAGCCCTTCTCACCCAGCAGCGCGCTGGCCTTGCAGCCCGCCGGCGAAGCCGGCACCGACCCGAACCAGGCCGCCACGTCGCCCTGCACCTTCGGCTCCAGCGACCAGTTCATCCACTGGTAGGCGCAGCTCGGGTGTTTGGCGTCGCTGTGCAACATGGTGGTATCCGCCCAGCCGGTCACGCCCTCTTTCGGGAACACGGTGGCGATCGGCTGCCCCTCGCCCTTCAGGGCGTTGGCCTGATACGGCCAGGCGCTGGAAGCCACCACGCCTTCGTTTTTAAAGTCGCTCATCTGCACCGAGGTATCGTGCCAGTAGCGGTGGATCAGCGCGTGCTGGCTGCGCAGCAGCTTCAGCGCCGCCTGATACTGCTCTTCGTTGAGCTGATAAGGATCGCTGATGCCGAGCTGCGGCTGGGTGGCCTTCAGGAACAGCGCCGCGTCGGCGATGTAGATCGGGCCGTCGTAAGCCTGCACCCGCCCCTGGTTGCTCTTGCCGTCCGGCAGGTTCTGCTGCTGGAAGATCACCGCCCAGCTGTCCGGCGGCGTCGGGAAGGTTTTGGTGTTGTACATCAGCAGGTTTGGCCCCCACTGGTACGGCGTGCCGTAGGTTTTGCCGTCCACGGTATACCAGGCGCCGTTCAGCAGGCGCGGATCGATGTTCTTCCAGTTCGGGATCAGCGCGGTGTTGATCGGTTGCACCCGCTTGCCGAAGATCAGGCGCAGCGAGGCGTCGCCGGAGGCGGTCACCAGATCGTAGCCGCCCTTGGCCATCAGGCTGACCATTTCATCGGAGGTGGCGGCGGTCTTCACGTTCACCGCGCAGCCGGTTTGCTTTTCAAACTGGGTGACCCAGTCGTAGTTTTTGTCGGACTGGCCGCGTTCGATGTAGCCGGGCCAGGCGATGATATCCAGCCGGCCTTCGCCTTTGCCCAGCGACTGCGGCAGATCGGCCGCCTGGGCCAGGCCGCACAGCACGGTGAGACAGAGCGCGGAGACGGTGGTGGTGACTGCGGTAGTTTTTCTCATCGTAATTACCCCTGTGTTGCGTATCTGTGTGCGGCAGGGAACGGCTGCCGCCTGATTTTGCTTTATAGAACCGCTAGAAGCTGGCTTTGAACTTCGCCATTACGTGCCTGACAACGCTGTAATCCTGCAGCGAATCGCTGGACAGATCCTTGCCGTAGCCGGAGCGTTTCAGGCCGCCGTGCGGCATCTCGCTCGCCAAGGTGAAATGGGTGTTGATCCAGGTGCTGCCGTACTGCAGATGGGCGGCAATGTGCAGCGCCCGATCGATATTTTGCGTCCACACCGACGAAGCCAGCCCGTATTCCGAGTCGTTGGCCCACTCGACCGCCTGCTCCAGATGCTCGAAGCGCGTGACGCTGACCACCGGGCCAAACACCTCGCGCTGCACGATTTCGTCGCTTTGCAGGCAGCCCGCCAGCAGGGTCGGCTGGTAGTAGAACCCCGGCCCGGAGTGGGCCGCGGCGCCGGTGATCAATTCGATATGCGGTTGGCTGAGCGCGCGCTCGACGAAGCTGGCGACGCGATCGCGCTGGCGGCTACTTATCAACGGGCCGATCTCGTTGTCCTGATCGCGCTTGCGGGCGAAGCGCAGGCTGGCGACCGCCTCGCCCAGCGCGTCCACCAGTTTGGGATAGATGCCCGCCTGCGCGTAGATGCGGCAGGCGGCGGTGCAGTCCTGGCCGGCGTTGTAATAACCATAGGTGCGAATGCCGTTGACCACTTCGTCAAGATCGGCGTCGTCGCAGACGATCACCGGCGCCTTGCCCCCCAGTTCCAGGTGGGTGCGCTTGACGCTTTTGGCCGCCGCCTGAAGAATTTTTTGCCCGGTGACGATATCGCCGGTGACCGATACCAGCCGCACCTGCGGGTGCCCCACCAGCTGGCTGCCGACCCCTTCCCCGCCGCCGTAGACGATGTTCAGCACGCCCGGCGGCAGGATCTCCTGCAGCACCGGCACCAGCGCCAGAATGGTCAGCGGCGTATGTTCGGACGGTTTAAACACCACGGTATTGCCCGCCGCCAGCGCCGGCGCGATTTTCCACGCCGCCATCATCAGCGGATAGTTCCAGGGGGCGATCGAGGCCACCACGCCAATGGGATCGCGGCGGATCATCGAGGTGTGGCCGGGCACATACTCGCCGGCCAGCTGCCCTTGCTGCGTGCGCACTGCGCCGGCGAAGAAGCGGAACACGTCGACCGCCGCCGGCAGATCGTCATTGAGCGCCTGATGCAGCGGTTTGCCGCAGTTGAGGGCTTCCAGCTGCGCCAGCTGCGGCGCCTGCCGCTCGATGGCGTCGGCGATGCGCAGCAACAGCGTGGCGCGCTGGGCCGGCGTGGTGCGCGACCAATGGCTGAACGCCTGCTGCGCGGCTTTTACCGCGCTGCCGACCTGCGCCGAAGAGGCTTCGGTCAGGGCGATCAGCGTCTCGCCGTTGGCCGGATTGACGATGCATTCCTGCTGGCCTTCGCCGTCGATAAGCTGACCGTTAATGAACTGCTGACAGGACAAACCTGAGAGAACCTGCACATCCGCCATCGCCTGACGCCCCTAAGTGACAAAAACGTTAACCAAATGTGAATAAGTTAGTTTTAATCAGCCTAAGCGAGCCTCTGGCGGGCAACAAATTCTAAATACTGAACGACGCGTTCGATTAAATCGAATGCTTAAGCCCGGCGGCGTGTTTGCTGCCGTTCTCGCGCGCGATGGTGAGGAACGGCGTCACCAGCTCCGGCCGCGCGCTGCCGCGCCGCCATGCCAACCCGATATCCAGCGGCTCCAGCAGATCGTCCAGCTTGCGCGCCTCGATCATGTTGCCCTCCAGCGACCAAGCGCGGTACGCCATGTCCGGCTGGATGGAGACCCCCATCCCCGCCGCCACCAGACTGCGCACCGCCTCGGTCGAGGCGGTCTTCATGGCGATCTCCGGCTTCAGCCCGGCGCGCGCCCAGATGCGCCGCGCGTGCACGTCCATTTCATCGGCGTTGAGCTGGATCAGCGGCTGTTTGGCCACGTCCGCCAGGCTGATGCTCTCGTGCTCCAGCAGCGGGTGCAGCGGCGGCAGCCACAGGCGGTACGGCGAGTGCATTAGCACCTCGGTCTGCAGCGCGTCGCGGTCCTCGATGTTCGACAAGATCAGTACGCCGATGTCGATCTCGCCGCTGACCAGCAGATGCTCGATGTACGGGCGTTCGTCTTCTACCACCTGCACGGTGACGTTGGGATAGGCCGATTTAAAGCGCGTGAGCAGTTCCACCAGGAAGTAGCCGGCCACCAGGCTGGTGACGCCGATGGTCAGCTTGCCGGTCAGGCTTTCGGTGCCGATCTGCAGGCTGCGCTTGGCGTTGTCCACCGTCGCCAGGATCAGATACGACTGGCGCAAAAACTGGTGCCCCTGATGGGTCAGCGTCATGCCCTTGGCGTGGCGATCGAACAGCCGCACGCCGATCTCGGTTTCCAACTGCTGGATAGCGAGCGTCAGCGAAGACTGGGAGACAAACACCGCCTGGGCGCCGGCGGAGATCGACCCGGTTTCCGCCACGGCGATGAAGTGGCGGATTTGGCGTAACGTCATCATGGGGGTGATTCCTCAAGCAAAAACATTGCGTTGAGTGTAGACGCCGGCCGTGAAGCGATCGGTAAAAGTATCAAAAACGCGATAGCGTTCGCTTTTTTAGAATGCCGACAGGCAAAAATGGGGGGAACAATGAGGCGAAGAAGTGCGATGTGCGGGGGACAGAAATGACAAGGGCGCAGCACGCTGCGCCCTGATGGCCGATGATCCTGCGGAGGATCAGATCGCTTCTTCGTCCTGCTCGCCGGTACGGATGCGCACCACGCGCGCCACGTCGAAGACGAAGATCTTGCCGTCGCCGATCTTGCCGGTCTGCGCGGTCTGCATGATGGTTTCCACGCAGGTGTCGACGATGTCGTCGGCAACCACGATCTCGATCTTCACCTTAGGCAGAAAGTCGACCATGTACTCGGCGCCGCGGTACAGCTCAGTGTGGCCCTTCTGGCGGCCGAAACCTTTCACTTCGGTGACCGTCATGCCGGTGATGCCCACTTCGGCCAGCGCTTCGCGGACGTCATCCAGTTTGAACGGCTTGATAATCGCGTCGATCTTTTTCATCTTCTTTCCTTTTACCAATTTTTGCGGCCAAAACCGGATGTGATGGGGTAGCGGCGGTCTTTGCCGAAGTTACGGGCGGTGATGCGCGGCCCGACGGCGGCCTGACGCCGCTTGTATTCGTTGATGTCCACCAGGCGGATCACCTTGCGCACGATCGCTTCGTCGAACCCTTCGGCCACCAGATCGGCGACCGACTTGTCGCGCTCAACGTAGCCTTCCAGGATCGCATCCAGGATATCGTACGGCGGCAGGCTGTCCTGATCGACCTGATCCGGCGCCAGCTCGGCGGACGGCGGACGATCGATCACCCGCTGCGGGATCACGTAGGAGACGGTATTACGGTATTCGGACAGCTTGAACACCAGCGTTTTCGGCACGTCTTTCAACACGTCGAAACCGCCGGCCATATCGCCGTACAGCGTGGCGTAACCCACCGCCATTTCGCTCTTGTTACCGGTGGTCAGCACGATGCTACGGCGTTTGTTGGACAGCGCCATCAGCACCACCCCGCGGCAACGCGCCTGCAGGTTTTCTTCGGTGGTGTCACGCTCGGTGCCGGCGAACATCGGCGACAGCTGGCCCATAAAGGCGTCGAACATCGGTTCGATGGAGACGATATCGAACTCCACGCCAAGGATTTCCGCCTCTTCCTTGGCGTCGGCGATGCTGATATCCGCGGTATAGCGGAACGGCATCATCAGCGCCTGCACCTTGTCTTTACCCAACGCATCCACGGCGATCGCCAGCGTCAGCGCCGAGTCGATGCCGCCGGACAGCCCCAGCACCGCGCCTTTAAAGCCGTTTTTGGTCACGTAGTCGCGCACCGCCAGCACCAGCGCCTGATACACCTGCGCCAGCTGCGGCAGTTCAGCGGCCGGATCGGCCATCGGCACCACGGCCAGCTCGTTGAATTCCAGACGAGTCACCTGCTCGTCGAAGGCCGCCAGACGGTGGGTCATGGTGCCGGCGGCGTCGAATACCTTGGAGCAGCCGTCGAAGATCAGCTCATCCTGGCCGCCGACCTGGTTGAGGTACACCAGCGGCAGCTGGGTGCGCTGGCAGTGGCCGGCCATCAGCGTTTTACGGATATACGGTTTTTCGCGGTTATACGGCGAGGCATTGATCGACAGGATAATCTCCGCGCCGGCCGCCTTGGCGGCGTCGATCGGCTCAGGGAACCACAGATCTTCGCAAATCAGCAGCCCCAGACGGTAGCCTTTCAGCTCCACCACGCAGGTGTCGTTGCCGGCATGGAAATAGCGCTTCTCATCAAACACGCCGTAGTTCGGCAGCTGCTGCTTGAAGTAGCGGGTCAGCAGGCGGCCTTCGGCAAACAGCGACAGCGCGTTATACAGCTTGTCGCCTTCGCGCCACGGGTGGCCGACCAGGATCGCCGTCTCGGCGGAGGCCTGCTGCAGGCGCAGCAGCTGCGCGTCGCAGCGCTGGTAGAAATCATTGCGATACAGCAGGTCTTCCGGCGGGTAGCCGGACAGCGCCAGTTCGCTGAACATGACCAGATCGGCTCCCGCCTTCTGCTGCTCCTGCACGATTTGCAACATGCGTTCGGTGTTGCCTTCAATGTCGCCGACCAGCAGGTTCAGCTGGGCCAGGGCGATGGAAAGTGATCTGCTCATTTGTGTACGATCCCGCTTAATACGTTCCATGGTGCTCTACGCCGGGGCGCGCCGCGGCAAAGAGAACGGAGTGTAAATCATTCCGCCGGATTTGTTGAGAACCTGCGTGGCAGGCACCGGCGGGAATCTGTCATTCTTTGAAATCGTTGGCGTCCAGCTCGTGACGCGACAGCAATTTGTAAAACTCGGTGCGGTTGCGGCCCGCCATGCGTGCGGCCTGGGTCACGTTGCCCTTGGTGATCTGCAGCAGCTTGCGCAGGTAGTGCAACTCAAACTGGTTGCGCGCTTCGGCAAAGGTCGGCAGCGCGGTGTTTTCTCCTTCCAGCGCTTGCTCCACCAGGGCTTCGCTGATCACCGGCGCCGAGGTCAGCGCCACGCACTGCTCGATGACGTTGACCAGCTGACGCACGTTGCCCGGCCAGCTGGCGGTCATCAGCCGCTTCATGGCGTCGGTCGAGAAGCTGCGCACGAACGGCTTGTGCCGCTGAGCCGCTTCGCGCAACAGGTGGTTGGCCAGCAGCGGAATGTCTTCGGCGCGCTCGTTGAGCGCCGGGATCTTCAGGTTCACCACGTTGAGGCGGTAGTAGAGATCCTCGCGGAACTCGTTCTTCGCCATCGCCTTTTGCAGATCGCGGTGGGTGGCGGAGATGATGCGCACGTCGATGTCCAGATCGCGGTTGCTGCCCAGCGGCCGCACCTTGCGCTCCTGCAGCACACGCAGCAACTTCACCTGCAGCGACAGCGGCATATCGCCGATTTCGTCGAGGAACAGCGTGCCGCCCGCCGCCGCCTGGAACAGCCCTTCGCGGCTGCTGACCGCGCCGGTAAAGGCGCCCTTGGCGTGGCCGAACAGTTCGGACTCCAGCAGCTGCTCCGGCAGCGCGCCGCAGTTGATGGCGATGAACGCCTTGCCGGCGCGCGGGCTGGCGGCGTGGATCGCCTGCGCCACCACCTCTTTGCCGGTGCCGCTCTGGCCGTTGATCAACACGCTGACGTCGGACTGCGCCACCATTTTCACCTGCTCCAGCAGGCGCAGCATCAGCGGGCTGCGGGTGACGATGTCTTCCCGCCAGGCCTCGTCGCCGGCCGGGGTGGCCGACAGCGCGAGCGCCTCGTCGATGGCCTTGTACAGCGCATCGCGATCCACCGGTTTGGTGAGGAAGCTGAACACCCCTTGCTGGGTGGCGGCCACCGCATCGGGAATCGAACCGTGCGCGGTGAGAATGATCACCGGCATGCCCGGCTGATGTTTTTGGATCTCGGCGAACAGCGCCATGCCGTCCATCTCGTCCATACGCAGATCGCTGATCACCAGATCGATCTGTTCGCGCGCCAGCAGGCGCAGCGCTTCCTGGCCGCTTTCGGCGGTGGTGACGTGAAAACCTTCGCTGGTCAGACGCATGCCCAGCAGCTTCAGCAGGCTGGGATCGTCGTCAACCAATAACAGGTTGGCCGGTTTGCGTGCGGTCATTGCGCGTGGGACTCCTTATTGGCAGGGGGCGGCGTATAGGTGTCTTCCGGTTCAACCGGCAGCGCGGTGCCCTTTTCCGGCTCGTCCTGCGGCTCAGCCCCTTTGGCGGCCGCGCCGTTTTTACCGGCGGCTTCGCCCTTTTGCGAGCCCGCGCCGTTGTCCGGGATTTCCCCTTGCAGCTGCTTGCGCGAAGAGAGCTGGCGCTCGATGTCGGTCAGGTTTTCCAGCTTGCGCGAGGTGTCCTGCAGCTGCGATTGCAAACGCGCCTGGCTCTGGCGCAGCGAATCGATCTGGCTGTCGCTGCTCTCCTGCAGATGCTGATAGCGCGCTTTCTCATCGAACAGCGTGATCTGCAGCATCTGCTGCTGGCGCCACAGCTGCGTCAGTGGACGCAGCGAGCCGGGGAACTCCATCCGATAGCTGTTGATCCTGTCGATCATCTGGCGGCGTTCGCCGGAGGTCGGCTGTGCGCTACCCAGCAGGATGCTCTGTTTGAAAACGCCGGACCAGCTGTCACCCGGCACCGTTTTCGCCAGCGCGCGCGCCTGGGTCGACCCGATGCGATCGGCGCAGTCCATCGCGCGCAGCCAGTAGAGCGCATTATCCAGCGCATCCTTGTCGTCCAACTGCCACAGGGTATCGCAAGCCGCGGTGCGGTAATCGATCACCTTGGTATCCGGGATCGCCTCTTGCTGCTGAGCGTTCAGGCCGCCGCTGACGGCGCGATCGACGCAGCCCGCCAGCAACAGCGGCATAAAGAAGACGGCGCCCAACCAGCTGATCGGGCGTTTGCCGAGCGGCGCTCTGTGCGTGGCACGCGGTGAACGTTCGGTCTGTGAAAGACGAAGGCGCTTAGACCATGTGTACATTATTTATTCATTCTCGGCGGTTAACGGCAGTTCAATGCGGAAGCAGACGTCTGCACCGGCGACCGTCGCCAGTTGCAGCTCACCGCGCATGCGACGGATACAGTCCTGAGCGATGCTCAACCCCAGTCCGCTTCCTTTTACCGCCCCTTTTCGCTGGTGACTACCCTGGAAAAAAGGCTCGAAAATCATGGCTCTTTCAGCCTCGGGGATCGGCGTGCCGGTATTGGCGACGTCGATTTGCACCCGTTGTCCAACCTGACGGCTGCGGATCCAAATGTTACCGGATTCCTTGCCGTAGTGCACCGCATTGGAGTAGAGATTATCCAGCACGCGCATTAATAGCGTAGGCTCTGCCCAGCAGATTTCCGCCTCCAGCACGATTTCGGTGGAAATCATCTTCGCCCGCGCCGGCAAACTGTGCGCGGCGACCACCAAATCGACCATCTCGCGCAGCTCGACGTTCTCGTGTTCCGCCGGGCCATCGGCCAGTTTGCGGTTGTAATCCAGCAGCTGTTCAATCAGCTGCTGCAGGTGGCGACTGCTGTTGTCGAGGATCGTCACCACCTCTTTCTGATCGGAAGTCAGCGGCCCCGCCACCTCGTCGGCCAGCAGCTCGGTGCCTTCGCGCATGCTGGCCAGCGGCGTTTTCAACTCGTGCGAGATATGGCGCAAGAATTCGTGGCGCTGCGATTCCAGCCACGCCAGCCGCTCGCTCAGCCAGATGATGCGCTGCGCCAGCGAACGCAGCTCGCGCGGCCCTTTGAACGACGCGGTGCTGCCCAGCGCGCGCCCTTCCCCCAGGCGGTTGATCATCCGTTCCACGGCCTTGACCGGCCCGATGATCATGCGGGTGAACAGCACCACCAGCAGCACGCTGACCAGGAACAGCAGCAGCGCCTGCCAGCCGAAGAACTGGCCGCGCTCGGCGATGGCCTGCTGCAGCTGCTGGCCGCGCGAGAACACCACCGCGCGCGTGGCCTGTACCATTTCGGCGTTGGAACGGGAGAACGATTCGAGCAAGGCCGAAGCCTCTTGGTCCGGCCCGCTGTTATGGCATTTGATCGCCGCCAGCTGGGTCAGCAACTGACGCAGCGTTTGGTAGTAGTGCTCGTCCGGCAGAATCGGCGCGTGGGCGTCCAGCATCTGCGAATATTGCTTGCGCTGGTTCTGGTACAGCTTCTGCAGCGTAGGATCGACCAGCACGCAGTACTGACGATAGCTGCGCTCCATCTCCAGCGCCACGCTGGTCATCGCCTCACTGCGCCGCGCGTCCACCAGCGTGGTGCGGTTGATGTCCGCCGCCTGCGCGCTGAGGTGATCCAGGCTCTGGTAGGCTTGATAGGCCAGCACCAACAGCGGCAGCAGCACCAACAGAAAGGCCAGCAGCACCAATTGCCGCAGCGAACGGGGAAATAAACGCCATTTTTTCAACGAAATCATCTCATTCTCTCAGCTCTGTCACGATGCTAACTGACTCGCCGAAAAGAAAAAAGCCCGGCAAGGGAGAATCCTGAACGCACAAGGAAAAAGCCGCGGGATTGGTGAACCGCGCCCATAGGCCTGGCCTGCCGACGACATGCGGCCCCGGCAGCATCAACCGGTGCGAAAGCGAGAGTATGGGGAGAGCGTCTGCGTTCGAGGGCATAGGCAACGAAACAGGGATAAGCGCAGCGTTGAGAATTGACATCGGGGCAAGAAACTTGCCCCAACGCAAGGAAGGTGTGGATGCCCTTGAACCTCGTCCCCAGGGTGATGTAGCGCAGCGGCTGGCATCGAACAGGACGAATAGCATCCGTAAGTATCCAGGATTGATGAACCCTTCATCACAGTTGGATACAGGCGGTGCCTCACTCCACGTGTCGCCCGATGCTTGATAAAGCCGCTTGCACGGTCTGTTATCGGTTTAGTTGGACGATAGGCACCATTTCTTTGGCATCATTCGGAGGCTTATGAGGCGATTTGCCGTCTAATGACGACGCCGTCATAAAAAATTGAATGAGCAACTGACGAGAATAATGCACGTTGCGTGCCAACTTTGCAATTAAAATTATAATTCAATGATTTTATTAAAAAATAAAATTATATCAGCAAATTTCTTTGCGCATCACGCCCCGATGAGTGATGAAAAAAACGCCGCGCTGTCGCCAAATGCAGACAACTAAAGCCAAACCCGCTTACCATCAATAAAATCAAATAGTTAAATGTCTCCATTTAGCGACAGGAAAAATGGCGCCTGTCGCAAAATGCAGACACTGCCGCCAGTCGGCGAACGCCGGCCATAAAAAAGGGCGCAATTGCTTGCGCCCTCTGTACGGTGGTACCGTTTTTAGCCCAGCTGCTTACGGGCGTTGCGGAACATGCGCATCCACGGGCTGTCCTCGCCCCACTCTTCCGGGTGCCAGGAGTTGCTGACCGTGCGGAACACGCGTTCCGGGTGCGGCATCATCACCGTGGCACGTCCGTTGGCGCTGGTTACGGCGGTAATGCCGTTCGGCGAACCGTTCGGGTTAGCCGGGTAAGCTTCCGTCACCTGACCGGCGTTGTTGACGAAACGCAGCGCCACCAGACCATGGCTTTCCAGCGCCGCCAGATGCGCCGCATCGCGCACTTCGACGTGCCCTTCACCGTGGGAAACGGCGATCGGCATGCGCGAACCGGTCATACCTTGCATGAACAGCGACGGGCTGGCCGCCACTTCCACCAGGCTGAAGCGCGCCTCGAAGCGATCCGACAGGTTGCGCACGAAGCGCGGCCAGTGTTCGGCGCCCGGGATCAGCTCGCGCAGGTTGGACATCATCTGGCAGCCGTTGCATACGCCCAGCGCCAGCGTCTGCGGACGGTGGAAGAACGCCTCAAACTCGTCACGCACCCGCTCGTTGAACAGGATAGACTTCGCCCAGCCTTCGCCGGCCCCCAGTACGTCGCCGTAAGAGAAGCCGCCGCAGGCCACCAGCGTGTGGAAGTCCTGCAGATCGCGGCGCCCGGCCAGCAGATCGCTCATGTGCACGTCCACCGCGTCAAAGCCGGCGCGGTGGAACGCCGCCGCCATTTCAACGTGGGAGTTCACCCCCTGCTCGCGCAGCACCGCTACTTTCGGGCGAGCGCCCTTGGCGATGTACGGCGCGGCGATGTCTTCCTCGGGGGCGAAGGTCAGTTTCACGTTCAGGCCAGGATCTTGTTCATCCTGCTTGGCCTGATGTTCCTGATCGGCGCACGCTGGGTTATCGCGCAGGCGCTGCATCTGCCAGGTGGTTTCCGCCCACCAGGTGCGCAGCGTATTGCGGCTTTCGCTGTACAGCGCCTTGCCGTGCTGGGTGATGACGAAACGATCGCCGGCCTGCACGCTGCCGATGTGATGCACGTTGTCGGTCAGACCGTGCTGCGCGAACGCCCGCTTCACGTCGTCGAGGCGTTCGGCGCTCACCTGGATCACCGCGCCCAGCTCTTCGTTGAACAGTACCGCCAGCGCATCGTCGCCGAGGCCATCGAGGTTAACCTCTACGCCGCAGTGACCGGCGAAGGCCATCTCCGCCAGCGTCACCAGCAGGCCGCCGTCGGCGCGATCGTGGTAAGCCAGCAGCGCGCGATCGGCCACCAGCTGCTGCATGGCGTTGAAGAAGCCCGCAAGCTGCGCAACGTTGCGCACGTCGGCAGGTTTGTCGCCCAGTTGGCGGTAAACCTGCGCCAGCGCGGTGGCGCCCAGCGCGTTATGGCCGTTGCCCAGGTCGATCAACAGCAGCGCGCTGTCGCCCTTATCGGTGCGCAATTGTGGCGTCACGGTGTGGCGCACGTCTTCCACGCGAGCGAAGGCGGTGATGACCAGCGACAGCGGCGAGGTCATTTCACGCTGTTCATTGCCTTCCTGCCAGCGGGTTTTCATCGACATGGAGTCTTTACCCACCGGAATGGTGATGCCCAGCGCCGGGCACAGCTCTTCGCCCACCGCTTTCACCGCTTCGTACAGGCCGGCGTCTTCACCCGGGTGGCCGGCGGCGGCCATCCAGTTGGCGGACAGCTTCACGCGCTTCAGACTGCCGATTTCCGTGGCGGCCAGGTTGGTCAGCGCTTCCCCGACCGCCAGGCGGCCGGAGGCGGCGAAGTCCAGCAGCGCCACCGGCGCGCGTTCGCCGAGCGACATCGCTTCGCCGTAATAGCTGTCCAGGCTGGCGGTGGTGACCGCACAGTCGGCCACCGGGATCTGCCACGGGCCGACCATCTGGTCACGCGCCACCATGCCGGTAACGGTGCGGTCGCCGATGGTGATCAGGAAGGTTTTCTCCGCAACGGCCGGCAAATGCAGCACGCGTTTCACCGCGTCGGCCAGCGTGATGTTCTCACGCTGCACCGCCTCGCCATGCGCCTGCAGGCGGGTAACGTCGCGGGTCATTTTCGGCGTCTTGCCGAGCAGCACGTCCAGCGGCATGTCGATCGGCTGGTTGTCGAAGTGGCGGTCGTTCAGCGTCAGGTGCTGTTCTTCGGTCGCTTCGCCGATCACCGCATAAGGTGCGCGCTCGCGGCGGCAAATCTCGTCGAACTGTGCCATCTGCGCCGGGGCAATCGCCATCACGTAACGTTCCTGCGATTCGTTGCACCACACTTCCAGCGGACTCATGCCCGGCTCGTCGTTGAGGATATCGCGCAGCTCGAAGCGGCCACCGCGGCCGCCGTCGCTCACCAGCTCCGGCATGGCGTTGGACAGGCCGCCGGCACCGACGTCATGGATAAACAGGATCGGGTTCTGGTCGCCCAGCTGCCAGCAGCGGTCAATCACTTCCTGACAGCGGCGCTCCATTTCTGGATTGTCGCGCTGCACCGAAGCGAAGTCCAGATCGGCATCGGACTGGCCTGACGCCATCGACGAGGCTGCGCCGCCGCCCAGGCCGATATTCATCGCCGGGCCGCCCAGCACCACCAGCTTGGCGCCGACGGTGATTTCCCCTTTCTGCACGTGATCGGCGCGGATGTTGCCGATACCGCCCGCCAGCATGATCGGTTTGTGATAGCCGCGCAGCTCAACGCCGTTATGGCTGTTGACGCGCTCTTCATAGGTACGGAAGTAGCCCAGCAGCGCCGGACGACCGAATTCGTTGTTGAATGCCGCGCCGCCCAGCGGGCCTTCGGTCATGATATCCAGCGCGGTGACGATGCGTTCCGGCTTGCCGAAATCCTGCTCCCACGGCTGTTCAAAGCCGGGAATGCGCAGGTTGGACACCGAGAAGCCCACCAGGCCGGCCTTCGGCTTGGCGCCGCGGCCGGTGGCGCCCTCGTCGCGGATCTCGCCGCCGGAGC
The DNA here is from genome assembly GCF_002752475.1 of Serratia sp. OLAL2. Lineage (NCBI taxonomy): Bacteria > Pseudomonadati > Pseudomonadota > Gammaproteobacteria > Enterobacterales > Yersiniaceae > Serratia > Serratia sp. OLAL2. The sequence goes on from NZ_MSTL01000021.1 coordinate 176,899, forward strand.
CGGTCGCGGCGCCCGGCCACGGTGAGATCGCCGTCGGGTGGTTGTGGGTTTCTACCTTCATCAGGATGTGCGCGTCTTCCTGATGGTAATCGTACGTGCCGTTCTCCGGCGCGGCGAAGAAGCGACCAACCTGCGAGCCTTCCATCACGGCGGCGTTGTCTTTATACGCCGACAGCACGTAGTCCGGCGTCTGCTCATAGGTGTTCTTGATCATTTTGAACAGCGATTTAGGCTGCTGTTCGCCGTCGATGATCCAGTCGGCGTTGAAAATCTTGTGGCGGCAGTGCTCGGAGTTGGCCTGCGCGAACATATAGAGTTCGATATCCGTCGGGTTGCGCCCCAAACCGGTAAAGGCATTCAGCAGGTAGTCGATCTCGTCCTGCGCCAGCGCCAGGCCGAGCCGGACGTTGGCCTGCTCCAGCGCGGTGCGCCCTGCGCCCAGCACGTCGACCGACTGATACGGCGCCGGCTGATGGTGCGCGAACAGCTGTTCGGCCTGTTGCAGCTCGCTGAAGACGGTTTCCATCATGCGATCGTGCAGCAGCGCGGCGAGCTGGCGCCACTGGGTTTCCGTCAGCTCGGGCGCCTTGACGTAGAACGCCAGGCCGCGCTCCAACCGCAGCACCTGTTGCAAACCGCAGTTGTGGGCAATATCGGTGGCTTTGGAAGACCAGGGAGAAATGGTGCCCGGACGCGGCGTAACCAGCAGCAACCGGCCTTCGGGAGCGTGTTCGGCGAGAGAAGGACCGTACTTGAGCAGCCGCTGAAGCTTGGCGTGTTCTTCGGCACTTAGCGGTGCGCTAACATCGGCAAAGTGGACATACTCGGCGTAGATATCACTGACGGGCAGGTGAGCGTCCTGGCAGCGGGACAGCAGTTTGGTAATGCGAAAAGCCGATAAAGCGGGCGAACCACGCAGAATTTCCATAATCAAAGTTCTCTCGTCTTCGAAGCGACGGATAAGACGCTTCATTGGGCGCAACAGGGGAAAACGCGCGTCATTATAGAGAATCCTCGCCGCCGACGAAACCGTTTGCGTAGGGATTATTGATAAAAGCGTGCCGCACCGACGAATTGTCATAACGTGTCAATAAAGTTGCACACTGGCGTTTTGTTGCGCAAAATGCCCCCCGCACTGGTGATTTAACCATGAGAAAAGTCGCGGTTGTCGTCGCCGGTGTACCTGTGCCACCACTGGATAACTATTTGAAACGTCTTAAAATAAACTACATCCTCATCGGCGTTGTCACCCTGCTTCTGGCTCTCGCGCTGTGGCCCAATATTACCTGGCGCAGCGGCCAGGGCGGGCAACTCCAGGAGATCATCTCCCGCGGCGAGTTGCGTATCAGCACGCTGAATTCACCGCTGACCTATTTCAACACCAAGCAAGGGCCGGGTGGGCTCGACTACGAACTGGCCAAGCGCTTCGCCAACTACCTCGGGGTGAAGCTGGTGGTGATCCCCCATCAGAACATCAATGACCTGTTCGACGATCTGGACGACGACGACGCCGACCTGCTGGCGGCGGGCCTTATCTACAACCAGGAACGCCTCAGCCGCGCACGCACTGGCCCGGCCTACTACTCTGTTTCCCAACAGCTGGTGTACCGACTGGGCACCCCGCGGCCGAAAAGCTTCGCCGACATCAAAGGCAAGCTGGCGGTCGCCTCCGGTTCCGCGCACGTCAGCACGCTAAAACAGCTCAAGCAGGATAAATACCCGGATCTCACCTGGGAGTCCTCCAGCGATCTCACCTCCAAAGAGCTGCTGGAGCGGGTTGCCGACGGCAAGCTGGACTACACCCTCGGCGATTCGGTGACCATCGCGCTGCTGCAGCGCATCCATCCGCAGCTGGCGGTGGCGTTCGACGTCACCGACGAAGAGCCGGTCACCTGGTATCTCAAACGTGACGGCGACGACAGCCTGTACGCAGCGATGCTGGATTTCTACAGTCAAATGGTGGACGACGGCACCCTGGCGCGGCTGGAGGAGAAATACCTCGGCCACGTCGGCAGCTTCGACTATGTGGACACCAAAACCTTCCTGTCGGCCATCGACTCGGTGCTGCCCAACTTCCGCCCGCTGTTCGAGAAGCACGCCAACGAGATCGACTGGAAGCTGCTGGCGGCCATCGCCTATCAGGAATCGCACTGGAATCCGCAGGCCACCTCCCCCACCGGCGTGCGCGGCCTGATGATGCTGACCCGCGCCACCGCCGACGGCCTGGGGGTCAACGACCGCCTCGATCCGGAAGAGAGCATTCAGGGCGGCGCGCTCTACCTGCAGCGACTGATGGCCAAGGTGCCGGACAGCGTGCCGGAAGACGAGCGCATCTGGTTCTCGCTGGCGGCCTACAACATGGGCTGGGGCCATATGCTGGACGCACGCAAGCTGACCAAAACGCAAAAAGGCAATCCGGACAGCTGGGTCGACGTCAAACAGCGCCTGCCGATGCTCAGCCAAAAGCGCTACTACCCGCAGCTGACCTACGGCTATGCGCGCGGGCGTGAAGCCTACAACTATGTAGAGAACATCCGCCGCTACCAGGTCAGCCTGGTGGGTTATCTGCAGGAAAAAGAGAGAAAGGCGGCGCAAGCGGCCGCCGAGCAGGAAGCGTTGGGGAAAGGCTATCCGACGGTGATGCCGGAACTGGCGCTCAACTACTGATTATTCCGGCTTATCCGCCGCCCGCTGCGCCAGCTTGAGCGCTTTTTTCTGTTCGCGGCGCAGGCGGAAGAAATTGCTCAGGGTGGCGGCGCATTCGTCCGCCAGCACGCCCGAGACGATCTCCACCTGATGGTTCATGCCCGGGTGGCGCAAAATGTCCACCAGCGAACCGGCCGCGCCGGTTTTCTCGTCGGCGGCGCCATACACCAACCGGCGGATACGGCTGTGCACCATCGCACCGGCGCACATCACGCAGGGCTCCAGCGTGACGTACAGCGTGGCGTTCAACAAGCGGTAGTTTTGCAGCACCGCGCCGCCCTGGCGCAGCGCCATGATCTCGGCGTGCGCGGTTGGATCGTGTCGACCGATCGGGCGGTTCCAGCCCTCGCCGATGACCTGATTGTCCAGCACCAGTAGCGCACCCACCGGCACCTCGCCCTCTTCCTGTGCGCGCAGGGCCAGCTGCAATGCCTGACGCATCCAGTACTCATCGTTATATTCAGTCATCGCATAATTCCTCGTGCGCTTTTGCGGCGGGCATTATACACACTAGCCTCCCTTTGTCGTAGCCGCCCGCCAATGGCTATACTGGCCGAATCAGCGTGTGATTCAGGGACAAGAAACATGAAACTCAGTAAAAAGAACGCCGTCGTGGTGCGCAAGGCGCTGGACGGCTGGGTTGGGGAAGGCGCCTTGACACCCGAGCAACGGCAGCAGTTGCTGCTGCATGTGGACGTACAACCTTTCGACTGGCGACGGCTGGCGCGCTATGCGTTTCTCGCCGCGCTGGCCTCGTTGCTGATCGCCGTCACCAGCCTGTTCGCCGACAGCGCACTGCTTGAATGGCTGAGCGAACTGTTCCGCTTCGACGCGCCGGTGCGCATGGCGATCGCCGGCGTACTGGCGGCGCTGGCCTACGTCTGGGCGCTGCGCCGCCGCCAACGGCGCCCGGAAAAACGCTACGGCAATGAGGCGGCGCTGTTTGTCGCCGTGTTGCTCACCGCCTGCGCCTTATGGCAGTTGGGGGTCTGGCTGGATAACGGCAGCGGCCGGGTTTCCGTACTGCTGCTGGTCGCCGCGCTGCTGTACGGCGCGATCGGCTGGTTCAGCCGCTCCGGGCTGGTGTGGTGGTTCGCCCTGCTGTCGCTCGGCAATGCCTTCGGCGCCGAAACCGGCTACCTGTCCGGCTGGGGCGCCTACTGGCTCGGCATGAGCTACCCGATTCGCTTTATCGCCTTCGGCGCGGTGCTGATCGCCGCCGCATTGCTGCTGCGGCCGCTGTTGGCGCAGCGCGGCCTGCAGCGGGTGTCGCTGGCGATGGGCCTGCTGTACCTGTTCATCGCGCTGTGGCTGCTATCCATCTTTGGCAACTACGGCGATCTCGACAACTGGTACCGCGCGCGCCAGATTGAGCTGTTCCACTGGAGCCTGCTGTTCGGGCTGGCCGCCCTCGCCGCCATCTGGCTGGGGTTGAAGCATGACGACGCCATGCTGCGCGGTTTCGGGCTGACATTCCTCGGCATCAACCTCTATACCCGCCTGTTCGAGTTTTTCTGGGACAGCATGCCGAAGGCGATTTTCTTCGCGCTGCTCGGCCTGAGCCTGTGGGCGTTGGGGCATTATGCGGAGAAGATTTGGCAACTGGGGCGCAAACCGCACGACGTAACCGACGACTGATCGCGGTAGCGATAACAGCAAAGGGCGGAATTCTCCGCCCTTTGTTTATTCCAGCTGCTGCAGCTCGCCCTGCTTGCTTACCCGCCAGCGGTGTTCGCAAAAAAACAGCAGCGGGTTATCCTGCTTGCTGTCGCTGTAACCGCTGTACAGCTTCAGCGGCGCACCGAGCCGTTGCTCCAGCTGCACCACTTTTTGTACGCCCAGACAGCGCAAGGTCAGCACCCAGCCGCCATAGCGGCGCGCGATGCGGCTGCCGACCAATCGCACCCGCGGCAGAAACGCCGAATCCCGATAGACCTGCGCCACCAGTTGCTCCGGCGAGCCGGTAATCAGCCACACCTCGGCATCGTGCTCATCCAAATACTGCCGCAAGCGCATTTGCACCACCGGAAACGCGGTCACCTTCTGGCGGAAAACCTCGATAAACTGCCGCTCCAACGCCTTCAGCGTCGCTTCGGAGCGCCCGAAGGTGATCGCCCACAGCAACAGGCTCATCGGCCAGCGCGCGGCGCGCCCCAGCAGCAACAGCGCCAGGCCAATCAATGGCAACAGCGGTATCACCAGCAGCAGATTCAGCGGTAAACGGCGCAGCAGGAAGCGCAAGAAACTGCCGAACATATCCTCCTGATGCAGAGTGCCGTCCAGATCGAAAAAGACCACGCGGCGCCCTTCTGCGGCCGATGGTTGCTGCTTGTCGCTCAAACGCTACTCCTCGGGATCGTTGAACCCCATCATCCAGGTGAAGAGAAAACCGGCGATAATCGTAATCAGCATCCCCGCCAGATACAACATCACCTTACCTGAGACGATGGTCAACGCCAAAGGCAGCCCCGAAATGCCGAAGGTGATGACCGTCGCCACCTTCCAGTAGCTGATCAGCGCGCCGCCGACCGCACCGCCGAGGCAGGCGCCGATAAACGGCCGCCCCAGCGGCAGCGTCACCCCGAAGATCAGCGGCTCGCCGATGCCGAGAATGCCGACCGGCAACGCCCCTTTGATCACCTTCTTCAGCCGCGCATTGCGGGTTTTCAACAGCACCGCCAGCGCCGCCCCCACCTGACCGACGCCGGCCATCGCCAGGATCGGCAGCAGCGGGTTGGAACCGTGCGCCTGCACCAGCTCGACGTGGATCGGCACCAGCCCCTGATGCAGGCCGGAGAGCACCAGCGGCAGGAACAGCCCCGAGAGCAGCGCCCCGACAAGCAGCCCGCCCTTGTCGATCGCCAGATTGGCGCCGTGGGCGATGGCATCGGAAATAACCCCCCCGACCGGCTGCAGGATCAGGATCGCCAACGAGGCGGTGACCAGCGTGGTCAGCAGTGGGTTAAGGATCAGTTCGACCGACTCCGGCAACAGCGTACGCAGGCGTTTCTCCACCCAGCACATCAACGCCACTACCAGCAGCACGGCGATCACCCCGCCGCGCCCCGGCTGCAGCGCCTCGCCGAACAACGTGATCTGCGCCAGCGCCGGGCTGGAGAGGATCCCGGCCATCACGCCGCCCATCGCCTGTGAGCCGCCGAACACCCGCGCGGCGTTCACCCCAACCAGAATGTTCATGATGGCGAATACCGCGCTGCCGAATATCGCCAGCAGCCCCAGCACGTTCGGGTAGTCCACGGCCAGCTGACCGGCGATGTCGGGCCGTTTCAGCAGGTTGATGATGCCGGTGATCAGCCCCGAGGCGATAAACGCCGGGATCAGCGGAATAAAAACATCGGCCAGCTTTTTCAGCGCGCCGCTCATCGGCGCAGCGTACTTTTGCTTAGCCTGCGCCTTGGTGCGCGCCGCATCACCGACGGCGGCAGCGGGCTGTGCATTGCCGCTCAACAGCCCGCGCATGGCGTCCACCACCTTGGCGGCGGCGCCCGGGCCGACGATAAACTGATGCTGCTCACCCTGCTTGATATAGCCTTTCACGCCGGGCAGCTGCTTGAGGGCGGCCAGGTCCAGACGCTGCTCGTCGCTGACCTCAACGCGCACCCGCGTCATGCAGTTCTCCAGTTTGAGGATATTGCCCTCGCCCCCCACACCCGCCAAGATCTGTGTCGCCAATGCCGTTGTCTTGTCCATCGCCACCCCCACCGTGAATTAACGCGCCAACGCCGCGCGCAGGTAACCGTCGTGCCGCTGCAGCCGCTGCTGCGCCTCTTCGGCGCTGACGCCGGCCAAGATCATCAGGATCGCCGGTTTAACCTCAAAACCGGTCTGCGCCAGCGCCGCCTCCGCCTGAGCGCGTTCTGCACCGGTGGCCTCCACCACGATGCGGCAGGCGCGATCCACCAGTTTGACGTTGGTGGCCTTCACGTCCACCATCAGGTTCTGGTAAACCTTGCCCAGTTTGACCATCGCGCCGGTCGACAGCATGTTGAGCACCAGTTTCTGCGCGGTGCCGGATTTCAGGCGCGTCGAACCGGTCAGCGCCTCTGGCCCCACCACCGGCGAAATCGCCACCTGCGCTTCGTGCGCAATCGGCGAATCCGGGTTGCAGGAGATGGCCGCCGTCGGGCAGCCCAGCCCGCGTGCATAGCGCAGTGCGCCAATCACATAAGGCGTGCGCCCCGAGGCCGCCAACCCCACCACCATATCGACGGCGGTGAGGTTCAGCGCCCGGAGATCGGCTTCGCCCAGGGCCTCGTCGTCTTCCGCCCCCTCCACCGCTTTGAGCAGCGCGCCCGGCCCGCCGGCGATCAGCCCCACCACCACGCCGTGCGGCACGCCGAAGGTCGGCGGGCACTCGGAGGCATCCAATACGCCCAGGCGGCCGCTGGTGCCGGCGCCCAAATAAATCAGCCGGCCGCCGGCCTTCAACGCCGCCGCGGCCAAATCGACCGCCTGAGCAATCGCCGGCAGCACCTTTTCAATCGCCTCCGGCACCTTGCGGTCTTCCTGGTTAAAGCAGCGGACCATGTCCAACGTCGACATCTCATCCAGCCCCATAGTGGCCGGGTTGCGGGTTTCCGATACCAGTGCGCCTAAGTTCATCTGTTCACCTTTGAATTTTTAATTCACAAAATTAAATCAATATTTGAATATTTTATTCAACAAAGCGAGCGCTATTTGCTATTTTAACGACGAGCTCACAAAAATTTTCACCGCGCGTTTTCGCCCTCTGCATGGCAAAATGGCCGCTGGTTTCCAGGGAAAGAACAATGAGTACCCTTCTGCGCATTCGCCAGATGTATCCGACACTGGCGCAAAACGACCGCAAGCTGGCGGACTTTCTGCTGAATAACGCCGAGCAGGCGCGCCATCTCAGCTCGCAAAAGCTGGCCCAGTTGGCCGGCATCAGCCAGTCGAGCGTGGTCAAGTTCGCCCAAAAACTGGGCTATAAAGGTTTCCCGGCGCTGAAGCTGGCGCTGAGCGAAACGCTGGCCCAGCCGCAGGCCGAACCGGTAGTGACCGTCCACAACCACATCCTCAGCAGCGACACGCTGAAAACCGTCGGTGAAAAGCTATTGGCGGAAAAGCAGGCGGCGCTGCGCGCGACGCTGGACATCAACAGCGAAGAGCGGCTGCATCAGGCGCTGGATATGCTGCGCCAAGCGCGCCGGGTGATGCTGATCGGCATCGGCGCCTCCGGGCTGGTGGCCAAGGATTTTTCCTTCAAGCTGCTGAAAATCGGCGTGATGGCGGTGGCCGAAGCGGACATGCACGTCCAGCTGGCGGCGGTGCAGGCGCTGGACAAACGCGATCTGCTGCTGGCGATCTCCTTCAGCGGTGAACGGCGTGAAATCAATCTGGCAGCGGAAGAGGCGCGCCAGGCCGGCGCCAGGGTGTTGGCGCTGACCAGCTTCTCGCCCAATGGTCTGCAGCAGCGCGCGGACCACTGTCTCTATACCATCGCCGAAGAGCCCCATACCCGCAGCGCGGCCATCTCCTCCAGCACCGCCCAGTTCGCCCTCACCGACCTGCTGTTTATGGCATTGATCCAGCACGATCTCGATCATGCCCGCGATCGCATCAAGCACAGCGAACAGTTAATGAAAAAGTTGGTTTGACGCGTATAATGGCGGCCGATAAAACGCCGCCAGTTCAATTATTTCCCTTCTCTGCATTCGAAAAATAATGTGCGGGCGGTGACCTGCTCAATTATCGATCAATAATTGAGCATGCATGGACAGCATTATTTGACGATATCATTATGAATACACACACTGTTATTTTAGATAAGTTACGGCATTCCGTGACGCATCCGATTCTGCGTACCTTTTTGCTCTATATCATTACTGCATTGATTCTAATCAAGGCGATGGGATACAGCGGTGGAAAAGGTATTGATATTCTTTTTATTGCGCTTACTTTGCTATTATTATCTATTCATTCGCTTACCCGATACGGCCTGATTATTCCGTTTATTCTGCTGTGCGCGCTGTATGCGCCGGTCGGGGCCATTTACGGTACCCCTTCCGCTGCCGTGATGTCCGCCCTGTTGCAAACCAACCTCATAGAAGCGAGGGAGTTTTTGCAGACTCTGCCGGCCAGTTGTTATCTGCTGCCCGCCGCCATTCTGGTTATGCTGGCCATTCTCGGCCTATTTATTTGGCGACAAGCCATTTCAAAAAAAACTATACTTCCCTTGCTAGCCCTGCTGATGGTTATCATTATCGCCAGAGCCTTCAATGGCGGTGTGGCGAATCTTAAATTGCCTGACTTCTTTTTATCCCTCTACTCGGCTTACCAACAATACCAGCAGCAGGTTGATGAATTAAGTGCCGGTGCTACAACACCGGGTACCTGGTCAATAACCGCAGGCGCACCGACGAATGAAAACTATGTCATTATCGTCGGCGAAAGTATGCGCAAAGATCATATGTCATTATTTGGTTATCCGGTGTCCACTACGCCGTTTCTGGATAATGCCAATGGACGATTTTACAGCAATTATATTTCCACTGCGCCAAATACGTTCGAATCGCTTCCTCGCACGCTGGCTTTGAGCAACGGCCACAACATTGCCATCGGAGATAATATCATCACCCTGGCAAAAGCCGCCGGTCTCAAAACCCACTGGCTGTCCAATCAGGGTATGTTCGGACAATTCGATACGCCGGTATCAAAAATCGCCATGTTCAGCGATAGCCATTATTTCCTGAAGAAAGGCGACTTCCAATCGCGCAATACCGATGACGATGCGCTGCTGCCGATATTTGACCCATTATTGCGTCGCCAGGGACAAGGCAATCTGTATGTGCTGCATCTGATGGGCTCGCACGCCGACTTTTGCGAGCGGCTTAACGGCGAACCGCCGAGCGTCGAGTCGCCGAATAAGGAACTGGCCTGCTATCTCTCTACCTACCGCAAGACCGACCGTTTTATCGAGCAGGTTTATCACAGCCTGAAACAGAGTGGCACACCGTTTAAACTGTTCTATTTCTCCGATCACGGCCTTTCCCACAAGGATATCGGCGGTGGGCGTTCTTTACGCCACAGCGGCGATACCCGGCAGAATTACCAGGTGCCGTTGCTGGTGCTGAGCGATCGCGACCAACAGCACCAGATCATTGATGATCCCTTAAGCGCGTTCGATTTTATCGGGTTGTTTGCCCAAGAGGCGGGAATACGGATTGCCCATCCCGAAGTGATGCCTACGATACGTATCGCAGATGCAGATAAACGCTGGGTGTTTGACGGGCAGAGAATGGTTGATTTCGATCAGTTGGCTGACAATCCGCCTGAGTTACCCTAAGCGGTAAGATGACGAAAAAGTGCCCGTTGCGCGGCGATTCTATGATAGATTGCGCGCCAGCCCGAGCACACCGATGGAAAGATAACTGACAATGGCACTGCTGATTACCAAGAAATGCATCAACTGCGATATGTGCGAGCCGGAATGCCCGAACCAGGCAATTTCGATGGGCGATGAAATTTATCAGATAGATACCGACCGCTGCACCGAGTGCGTCGGCCATTACGATACGCCGACCTGTCAGCAGGTCTGCCCGATCGACAACACCATCATTACCGATCCGCAGCACCGCGAGAGCAACGAACAGCTGTGGGACAAGTTCGTGGTGTTGCACCACGCCGATCGCATTTAATCGCCGCAGGACTGACAAGGGCGCCATAGGCGCCCTTTCTCTTTTCAGCTTTCGACGATCACCGTCGCGCAGGCATAACGCCGCTCGTCGGCCAGCGAAACGTGGATCGCGGTGACCCCCATCTCCCCCGCCAGCTCGGCGGCGCGGCCGTGCAAACGAATATTCGGCTTGCCCAGCGCATCGTTGAACACTTCGAACTGATTGAACGCCAGGCCGTTGCGAATGCCGGTACCGAACGCCTTGGCAGCGGCCTCTTTCACGGCGAAACGTTTGGCCAGAAAGCGAATCGGCTGCTGGTGCTGCTGATACAGCGCCCACTCGGCGTCGCTCAGCACCCGGCGCGCCAGACGATCGCCGCTGCGCTCCACCACCGCCTCGATACGCGCCATCTCGACGATGTCGGTACCCAGCCCGAGCACCGCCATTACCGGCGCGCTTCCCGCATCAGCACTTTCATGTCGGCAACCGCGGCCGGCAACCCGCTCATCACCGCCTGGCCGATAATCGCATGGCCGATGTTCAGCTCGTGCATTTCCGGCAGCGCGGCGATCGGCTGCACGTTGTGATAGGTCAGGCCGTGGCCGGCGTTGACCTTCAGCCCCTTCTCGGCCGCGTAGGCGGCGGCTACCGCGATGCGGCGCAGCTCGGCCTGTACCGCCAGCTCGCCCTGCGCTTCGGCGTAGGCACCGGTGTGGATTTCGATATACGGGGCGCCCACCGCCACCGCCGCGTCGATTTGGCGATGATCGGGATCGATGAACAGCGAGACCAAAATGCCCGCCTGCGCCAGGCGCTCAACCGCCACGCTCATTTTGTCCAGCTGACCGGCGACGTCCAGGCCGCCTTCGGTGGTCACTTCTTCGCGTTTTTCCGGCACCAGGCAGCAGAAATGCGGCTTCAGCTCAATGGCGATATCCAGCATCTCGTCGGTCACCGCCATCTCCAGATTCATGCGCGTCTGGATGGTCTGGCGCAGCAAGCGCACGTCGCGGTCGGTGATGTGGCGGCGGTCTTCGCGCAGATGCACGGTAATGCCGTCGGCCCCCGCCTGTTCGGCAATGAATGCCGCCTGAACCGGATCCGGGTATTGGGTTCCGCGCGCGTTACGTAACGTGGCGATGTGATCGATATTGACGCCCAGCAGCAAATCAGCCATGACAACCTCTAAATACGATTTTCAGTGTCAGCAGTTTACACGCGGGCGCAGGGCGGCAAAAGGGGAAAAGGTCAGGCGTCGTCGACCGGCGTATTCGGCTGTTTGCGCACAAACTGGCGGAACAGTTCGCGGCTCTTCAACGGCTTGCCGCCGAGGTAGGGTTTCAGCGCCATGCGGGTGAAACGCTTGGCGGCGCGCAGCGTCTCGGCATCGGGAAACTGACGCTCCGCCAACGCGCGCAGTTCGCGCCCAGTGAAGCTGTAGTGATCCACCACCAGGCTGGCGATAAAGCCCTTCTCTTCGCGGTAGCGGTAGGTCATGGCATCATCCACCGGCAGGCCGCTGCCGGCGCAGTGCAGGAAATCGAGGCCGTAACCCAGGTGGTGCAACAGGGCCAGCTCGAACTGACGCAGCGCCTGTTCCGGCGAACTGTCTTCCGCCGCCAGCGCCTGCAGGCATTGCAGGTAGTCGAAGAACAGCACCGAGTAGTTGGTTTCCTGCTCCAGCACGCGCGCCAGCAGCTCGTTCACATACAGGCCGCTGTAGAGCATCATGCCGCTGAGGGGTAAACCAAGGGAGACCGCTTCGGCGTTGCGCAGCGTTTTCACTTCGCCACGTCCGCCCCAGCGCACTAACAGGGGGGTAAAGGGCTGCAGGCAACCCTTCAGATTGGAGCGGCGGCTGCGCGCGCCTTTCGCCAGCAAGCGCACCCGCCCATGACCTTCGGTAAACAGATCCAGCATCAGACTGGTTTCACTGTACGGCCGCCCATGCAGGACGAAAGCGCGCTCCCAGCCGTCCACGGGTCGTTACTTCAGATCGTCAACATAGCCCAGGCTGCGCAGCGCACGTTCGTCGTCCGCCCAACCGGATTTCACTTTCACCCACAGCTCCAGATGCACTTTGGCGTCGAACATCTTTTCCATGTCCTGGCGCGCTTCGATGCCGATGGTTTTGATCTTGGCGCCTTTGTTGCCGATGACCATTTTCTTCTGGCCTTCGCGCTCGACCAGGATCAGGCCGTGCACATCGTAACCGCCGCGATCGTTGGCCACGAACTGTTCGATTTCTACCGTCACCGAATAGGGCAGCTCTTCGCCCAGGAAACGCATCAGCTTCTCACGGATGATCTCGGACGCCATAAAGCGCTGGGAGCGATCGGTGATGTAGTCTTCCGGGAAGTGGTGTTCCGCTTCCGGCAGCAGCTTGCGCACGATGCCGGCGATGGTGTCGACGTTCATCCCTTTCTCGGCGGAGATAGGCACTACGTCGAGGAAATTCATCTGCTGGCTGAGGAACGCGATGTGCGGCAACAGCTTGGATTTGTCAGTGACGTTATCGACCTTGTTGATCGCCAGCAATACCGGGCAGCGCAGGCTGCGCAGCTTGTTGACCACCATTTCGTCGTCGGCGGTCCAGTTGGTGCCTTCGACCACGAAAATCACCAGTTCGACGTCGCCGATCGAGCTGCTGGCCGCGCGGTTCATCAAACGGTTGATGGCGCGTTTTTCTTCGATGTGCAGCCCAGGGGTATCGACGTAGATCGCCTGATAGGCGCCATCGGTGTCGATGCCCATGATGCGGTGACGGGTCGTCTGCGGCTTACGCGACGTAATGGAAACCTTCTGCCCCAGCAGTTGGTTCAGCAACGTCGATTTGCCCACGTTCGGGCGGCCGACGATGGCGATAAAACCGCAGTGTTGTTTTACTTCACTCATTCAAGCTCCAGCTTTTTCAGCGCTTGTTCCGCTGCCGCCTGCTCGGCTTTACGGCGGCTTGAGCCGGTGCCCACCACGGGCTCGCTCAAACCACTCACCTGGCAGTGGATGGTAAACTCTTGGTCGTGCGCTTCACCGCGAACCTGCACCACCAAATAAGAAGGCAACGGCAGATGACGCCCCTGCAAAAATTCCTGCAAACGGGTTTTCGGGTCTTTCTGCTTATCACCGGGGCTGATTTCGTCCAACCGGCTGCGATACCAGTCCAAAATCAGGCGCTCGACGGTCTGGATGTCGCTGTCCAGGAACACGCCGCCGATCAATGCCTCCACCGTATCCGCCAGGATTGACTCGCGGCGGAACCCACCACTTTTCAATTCGCCCGGCCCAAGCCGCAGACATTCGCCCAGGTCAAACTCGCGTGCCATCTCCGCCAGCGTATTGCCGCGCACCAGCGTGGCGCGCATGCGGCTCATGTCGCCCTCGTCTACGCGAGGAAAGCGATGATAGAGCGCATTGGCGATGACAAAGCTCAGAATCGAGTCACCCAGAAACTCAAGACGTTCATTGTGTTTACTGCTGGCGCTGCGGTGAGTCAAAGCCTGCAGTAAAAGCTCCTGCTGTTGAAAAGTGTAGCCCAGCTTCCGCTGCAGCCTGTTTATTACGATGGGGTTCATGAGTTACCAATAGATCAAGAATGCGTCAAAAACTTGCAGCATACGGAACAGGCCTGCTTCGCCGAAAGCCGATCCAAAGCTGTTTCGTTTGCAGTGGCTCCCAGCAGGGGCCAACTTTTTATCGCTCGAGAAAGTATTCTACAACGAGTGGAAACATAATGCTGTGTTTATATCCCCTTAATCTTTCACGCCGCAGTAGGCTGCGGCGTGAAATTAACAGGGAATCAGTCAGCGATTAATGAATACCGCCGATCCGGCTGAAACGCACGCCGGTAGGCCACTCACCTTCCTGTTTTTCAAAGCTCATCCAGATGGCCGTGGCTTTACCCACCAGATTCTTCTCCGGCACAAAGCCCCAGTAACGGCTGTCCGCGCTGTTATCGCGGTTGTCGCCCATCATGAAGTAATGCCCGGCCGGCACCACCCACTCCGCCAGCGGTTTACCCGGCTGTTGGTAGTAAGCGCCCACCCGATCCTGCGCGTCCGGCACGGTCAGGATGCGATGCGTGACGTTGCCGAGGCTTTCCTGGCGCTCACGCATGCGAATACCGCCCGACGGCACGTTATCGTTCAGCGGGATCTGATAGAAGCCGTTGCTGGCCTCGCCCATGCCGCTGCGGCTGAACAGCTGCACGAAGTCGCTCGGCTGCGCATCGGCGTAGGTCACGGCCAGCGCGGTATCGCAGGACTGCCCGCTGTTGCAGGACGGCTGCACCGTGACGCGCTTATTCACCGGATCGTAAGTAATACGGTCGCCCGGCAGGCCAATCACGCGCTTGATATAATCCAGCTTCGGATCCAGCGGATATTTAAATACCGCAATATCGCCACGCTTCGGATGGCCGGTTTCAATGAGCGTAGTCTGGGTAATCGGATCTTTAATGCCGTAGGCATATTTCTCCACCAGAATGAAATCGCCAATCAACAGCGTCGGCATCATTGATCCGGACGGGATCTGGAACGGTTCGTAAATAAACGAGCGCACCACAAAGACCAGCAGCAACACCGGGAAGACCGATGCCCCGGTCTCTACCCAGCCTGGCTGCTTCGCCACTTTCGCCAGCGTTTTATCGTCTACTGCGCCCGCGGTCTGCTCGTTGACCGCCGCAATCTTCGCGCGGCGGGCCGGCGCCCATTTAAAGCGCTCGAAGCACCAGATGATCCCGGTGACCAGGGTGGCCAACGCCAGGATCAGGGCAAACATATTCGCCATGCAAACTCCCTCGTTTCGCGAACTCGTCGCGGTTACTTGCCGTCTTTACCGACGTGCAGAATGGCCAGGAACGCTTCCTGCGGCAGCTCGACGTTGCCGACCTGCTTCATGCGCTTCTTACCGTCTTTCTGTTTCTGCAGCAGCTTTTTCTTACGGCTGACGTCACCGCCGTAGCATTTCGCCAGCACGTTTTTACGCAGCTGCTTCACGGTGGAGCGCGCGATGATGTGCGTGCCGATCGCCGCCTGAATCGCAATGTCGAACTGCTGACGCGGGATCAACTCTTTCATCTTCTCCACCAGTTCACGGCCGCGGTACTGCGAGTTGTCGCGGTGGGTGATCAGCGCCAGCGCATCCACGCGCTCGTTGTTGATCAGCACGTCCACGCGCACCATGTCGGAGGCCTGGAAACGCTTGAAGTTGTAATCCAGCGACGCATAACCGCGCGACGTGGACTTCAGGCGGTCGAAGAAGTCGAGCACCACTTCCGCCATCGGGATTTCATAGGTCAACGCCACCTGGTTGCCGTGGTAAACCATGTTGGTCTGCACGCCGCGTTTCTCAACGCACAGGGTGATGACGTTGCCCAGGTATTCCTGCGGCATCAGCATGTGACATTCGGCGATCGGCTCGCGCAGTTCCTGGATGTTGTTCAGCGGCGGCAGCTTGGACGGGCTGTCGACGTAGATCACTTCTTTGCCGGTGGTTTCCACTTCGTAGACTACCGTCGGCGCGGTGGTGATCAGATCCAGATCGTATTCACGCTCCAGACGTTCCTGAATGATCTCCATGTGCAGCAGACCGAGGAAGCCGCAGCGGAAGCCGAAGCCCAACGCGGTGGAGCTTTCCGGCTCGTAGAACAGGGACGCGTCGTTAAGGCTCAGCTTGCCCAGCGCATCACGGAAAGATTCATAGTCGTCGGAGCTGATTGGGAACAGACCGGCGTACACCTGCGGCTTCACTTTCTTGAAGCCCGGCAGCGCTTTATCCGCCGGCTGACGCGCCTGCGTCAGGGTATCGCCCACCGGCGCGCCGAGGATGTCTTTGATCGCACAGACCAGCCAGCCCACTTCGCCGCAGTTCAGCACGTCGCGATCGACCTGCTTCGGCGTGAAGATACCCAAACGATCGGCGTTATACACCTGGCCGGTGCTCATGACCTTGATCTTGTCGCCCTTGCGCAGCGTGCCGTTCTTGACGCGCACCAGAGACACGACGCCCAGGTAGTTATCGAACCAGGAGTCGATGATCAACGCCTGCAGCGGCGCATCCGGATCGCCCTGCGGCGCAGGAATGTCGCGCACCAGACGCTCCAGTACCTCAGGCACACCGACGCCGGTTTTGGCCGAGCAGCGCACCGCATCGGTAGCGTCGATGCCGACGATGTCTTCAATTTCCTGCGCGGCGCGATCCGGATCGGCGGCCGGCAGGTCGATTTTGTTCAACACCGGCACCACTTCCAGATCCATTTCAATCGCGGTGTAGCAGTTGGCCAGCGTCTGGGCTTCTACGCCCTGACCGGCGTCCACCACCAGCAGCGCGCCTTCGCAGGCCGCCAGCGAGCGGGAGACTTCATAGGAGAAGTCAACGTGGCCAGGGGTGTCGATAAAGTTAAGCTGATAGGTCTGCCCATCCAGCGCTTTATAATCCAGCGTTACGCTCTGCGCCTTGATGGTGATGCCGCGCTCGCGCTCCAGATCCATGGAATCGAGCACCTGCGCAGCCATTTCACGGTCGGACAAGCCGCCGCAGATTTGGATAATGCGGTCAGACAGCGTCGACTTACCGTGGTCAATATGGGCAATAATGGAGAAATTTCGTATATGCTTCATTATAAAAGTTTTTCTGCCTTGGTATTTCTGAATTACTCGCCTATAGAAACCCGCATGGACCTAAAGCGACAGTGAATGGGTGAGGCCGTCTTGCACCTGAATCGCTGCATTCTACATGCCACACCACTGAAAACCTAGCGATCGGTGCAGTGAAGGCATTCTATTATGCGCCGCTAAATGTTACAGGTCGCCCCGGCGGGTGAAAACAGATGTTAACGCGGACGATACAGCCTGAACCCGAGGCTTGCCGGTGCTCCGTGGCCATCAAACCCCGGTGCTAATACATAACCGGCCGCAGCGCAATAAACCCCTTCTGAAATTATCTAAAAAGAATATTTGGATCAACCTCTTAGAATTCAATTTTGCCTCACTTCCTTTAGGAAAAACCCCATATACGCCACCACCTAGCCTCGGATAGAAAGGACATGAACTCCGCGACAAAACATTATTCAGGGCACAACATCGGCAGCCCACCGGGGTTCACCAGCATATCTGCGTACGTTGATTGGAAGGTGCATTATGATCGATAAAGGGCAAATGCTGAGCCGGCACGATTTTTCGAAGGTCAACTGGGGCATTCTGGCAGCGGCGGCGCTGCTGTTTAGCGTGGGGGCTGCGCTGTTGGTGCTGCCGCTGCTGAGCAGCATTGACGAGAGCGAGGTCATCACGCTGTTGCAGGCCGGCGCGGGCACGATTTTACTCGGCTGTACGCTGCTGGCGCTGCGGCATTATCTGCGTCCGACGCTGACCTATCGCCTGTACGAGCACGGCGTGCGGGTCTTTGACGACCACCATCACAAAGAGCGTTTCATCCCGTTTGAGAAGATCGGTGATATCTATCGCTTTCGCGGCGGCAAGGCTTTTGGCGGGCTGTTTGACGTCACGGCGTTTCGCACCGGCGCAGATCAGCCCTGGTGCACGGTTTTCAGCAATATCGCCCATTCGTGGCGGTTGGCGGACGTGATCGTCGACCAACAGCTGCAACAGCGCGGGCCGCTGGCGTTGAATGCGCTCTATCAAGGGGAGACGGTGTCGTTTCACACCGTTGAGGGCGACGCGCGCTGGCTGTGGCAGCTGCTGCTCGGCAAGCGACAAGGCACGCCGACCGAAACGCTGCGGCTGAGCGCCACCTTGCTGACGACTGAACGGGGAAACGTGCCGATCGAGCAGATCCGCACCTTGGAAAACCATCCGCAGCGCGGCATCCGCTTGCTCGACGGCCAGGGAAATCTGCTGTTCGCGATTAACTACGATTCGCTGCTCAGCGCCGATCTGTTCATCGCGCTGTTGGAGCATATGATCCACAACCGCATCACCGCCTATCACAACCCGGCGATGACGCGACCGTCGGTTTAAATCAGCGGGGAGTTTTCCGCCTGCATGCGCATCGCGGTAGGCGGCAACCCAATCTGCAGCACCACCGGCTGGTAGTCGGCCTGCTCGCCCAAATGCCGGGCCAACCGGCGCGCCAGCATAAAGGCCGCCCCGCCGCCCAGTACGGCGCCGACTGCCGCCGAGGCGTCGCTGCCGAAACAATATTGCAACAACGTGCCGCCCAGCATCATGCCCAGCAGCGGCGTCAGGTAAACCAGCATGGCGGAGCGCAGCAGGCTGCCTTCCGCGATGCCGACCTCGACGCGCTGCCCCGGTTCGAGCGGCTGATCGATATGCACCTGCAGCTGATGCTCGGTTTCCGGCACCAGCTCGTTCAGCGCACGCGCGCCACAGCCGGAGCGCGCGGTGCAGCTGCCGCAGCCGGCCTTGGGTTCACAGCGCAGCAGCGCTACGCCCTGTTGCCACGAAACCACCGTGGCCCACTCTTTCATCATTACGGCGATACCTTGAAAGAAATGCTGTCGGCGATGCGCTTGGCCGTCGCCGGCGGCAATTCGCCCACAATCGTGATTTCGTTGCCCGCGCGCACTTCGGTCTGAATGGTGCGGCGCCCCTGACGGTAGTACTGCTGCCCGGCTCCGCTGCCCGCCGGGCTGACGTTGACCGAGAAGCTGAACAGGCCGTCGCTGTAGAGCCGGGATTCAACCGGCACGGCGACATTCGGCAATTTGCGGCGATTGCGCGCCACCTCGTCCACGCCGGCCGGCAACCAGCCGGTGCTCCAGCTCAGCTGGACGTTTTCCACCGCCGGCAGCGACAGCAGCGGCGGCAGGTTGGCTTTGAGCAGCCCCTGCATCGCGCCCTGCACGTCGGCGCCGACCGCGAAGGAGATCACCCGATATTGCTCCAGCGTTTCGCCGTCGCGATCGAGCAAATCCACCCGCAGCGGCAGCTTGGTGTCTTCGTCCATCCAGACGATGTAACTGTAGCGGGAACCGTCGCGCGCCACTACGCGCAGCACTTCACACGGCCGATCGGCGATGCGGGTGCTGCCCACGGAGATGAAGTCGTAATACTTGGCCAGACGAGTGAAATCGGCATAGACGATCGCCGGCAGCGCATCGACGATGTGATCGCCGGTGAGCGTGAACGGTTCCAGACCGGGTTCGAAGTAGCTGATCCCGCCGCCGCGCTGCAACACTTCGCGACGCGGGCCATCCATATGCAGCAGCTGGCCGAGCGGCACGTTGCCGATCACCGCATGGCGATAGCGCAACGACTCGATTCCCTGCTTGCTGATGCTGATGTAGGCGAGCTCGTAATTGAGAGAACGGCTGGCGCTGCTCATCTGTTGCAATAACGCCCCGGACGCAGTTGGCTGCGCCGGGGCGATGCTGGAATAGAGCAGGCTGCCCGTCAATAAACAAACGGAGAACCAGATTTGCTTCATTACTGCTGTTGCATTCCTAAAGACTGAGTTCCGGGAACCTGAATGGCAGCCTGTTGTGGGTTGCCTTGCTCAAGCTGCAGCTGATCCGAATGCAGGCGACGTTGCAGCTCATAGTCCTGCAGCATGGCGTTGATACGCTTACGCTGTTCCTGCACCTGCTGCTGTTGACCGCTGCCGGTAGAGAAACTGTCGGCAGGCACGCCCAGGCTGACCGGCGAGGCCTGGCCCATGATCGGCAGCGTGGTGAAGGCCGGCGATTCAGACGCGTTCGATGGCGCAGAAGGCTGGTTGTACTGCTGCACGCCGACGATCACCGCCAGAGACACGCAGGCCGCCATACCGATTTGCGTAATCTGGCTCGCCCAAGGACGCACTTTGTCCCAGAACGGCATTTTCTGCCAGGTGTGAGGCTGCGGCTGAGATTCCTGAACGGCGGAAGGTACCAGCCGGGCGGGTTCTTTCTCAAGTGCAGCGGCTACGCGATCGGCGATGTCGAGATGCATCACTTGTCCGACATCACCTCGCAGTGTGTCACGTATCAGGTGATAGCTCTGCCAGCTTTGTTGAAGCGTTCGATCTTGCGACAGAGAACTCAACAGCTCGCTGTCGAACGATTCACCATCCATCAGAGCGGAAAGCTTTTCTTTCTGCATGCCTAAGTACCCTTCCTGTGCCCGCCATTGCTAACGCTGGATCAGCGGTTGAACTTTATTATCGATAGCTTCCCGGGCGCGGAAAATACGCGAACGTACGGTTCCGACCGGGCAATCCATGATGGCGGCTATCTCTTCGTAGCTTAGACCATCCAACTCCCGCAAGGTAATCGCCATGCGAAGATCCTCAGGGAGAGACTCAATGGTACGGAAAACTATCTGTCTCAGCTCTTCTGACAACATTAAGTTCTCAGGGTTCGAAATTTCTTTCAGTGCGCCCGCACTTTCGTAATTTTCCGCATCGTTGGCGTCCACATCACTGGATGGCGGACGGCGCCCCTGAGCAACCAGATAATTCTTTGCCGTGTTCACGGCGATTCGATACAACCAGGTATAAAAAGCGCTGTCGCCACGGAACGATTCCAGTGCGCGATAGGCCTTGATAAACGACTCCTGCACCACATCGGGCACATCGCCCTGCGGCACATAGCGGGAAACGAGACTCGCCACCTTATGCTGATAGCGCACTACCAGTAGGTTAAACGACTTCTGATCGCCCTTTTGGACCCGCTCGACCAGAACTTGATCCGTTAACTGCTCGCTCATCCGAGGTAAACTCTCCCCAAATCCGTCTCCACGCGTAAAATTGTACTGCCAGCCATACATTATTTTCCTGAGCAAGCACTCGCTTGGAGTTCATATAGAACACGAAGTTCCATATCGCCATTGTTTTTTCTGTTGATGTCACCCTATCCGTGGCTTTTGCCCGGACAGTTAGGCTAACATGAAATTCACTCTTCTTCTGCACACATCATACGTTATGCAACCATCATCTGAACATGTTAGCGATGTACTGATCGTCGGCAGCGGCGCTGCGGGCCTGTCACTGGCGCTACGCCTGGCGCAGCATTGCAAGGTTACCGTTCTCAGCAAGGGGCCGCTCAGCGAGGGCGCCACCTTTTACGCCCAGGGCGGGATCGCCGCGGTGTTCGATGAGACGGACAGCATTGCCTCACACGTTGATGACACTTTGATTGCCGGTGCCGGCCTGTGTGACAAAGAGGCCGTCGAATTCATCGCCGGCAACGCGCGCCACTGCGTGCAGTGGCTGATCGATCAGGGCGTGCTGTTCGACACCGAGATCAACGCGCAGGGCGAGGCGCATTATCACCTCACGCGCGAAGGCGGCCACAGCCATCGCCGCATCCTGCACGCCGCGGACGCGACCGGTAAGGAAGTAGAGACCACGCTGGTGGGGAAAGCAAGCGCTCACCCCAATATTTGCGTGATGGAGCGCCGCAACGCGGTTGACCTTATCACCTCGAATAAAATCGGCCTGCCGGGCACCCGCCGAGTCGTGGGCGCTTACGTCTGGAACCGCGAGCTGGAGCGGGTGGAAACCTACCGCGCCAAAACGGTGGTGCTGGCGACCGGCGGCGCGGCCAAGGTGTATCAATACACCACCAACCCCGATATCTCCTCCGGCGACGGCATCGCCATGGCCTGGCGCGCCGGCTGCCGGGTCGCCAACCTGGAGTTCAACCAGTTCCACCCAACCTGCCTGTTCCACCCGCAGGCGCGCAACTTCCTGCTGACCGAAGCGCTGCGCGGCGAAGGTGCTTACCTGAAGCGCCCGGACGGCAGCCGCTTTATGCCGGATGTCGACCCACGCGGCGAACTGGCCCCGCGCGATATCGTCGCCCGCGCCATCGACCATGAAATGAAGCGCCTGGGCGCCGACTGCATGTACCTGGACATCAGCCACAAGCCGGCGGAGTTCATCACCCAGCACTTCCCAATGATCCACGAAAAGCTGCTGACGCTGGGCTTCGATCTGACTCGGCAACCGATCCCCATCGTCCCGGCGGCGCACTACACCTGCGGCGGCGTGATGGTCGATCAGCACGGCCGCACCGATCTCGACGGGCTGTACGCCATCGGCGAAGTCAGCTACACCGGCCTGCACGGCGCCAACCGCATGGCGTCGAATTCGCTGCTGGAGTGCCTGGTGTACGGTTGGTCGGCGGCGGAAGACATTCTGCAACGCCTGCCATTCATCCAGCAGGCCAAACAGGTGCCGCACTGGGATGAAAGCCGGGTGGATGATGCGGACGAACGGGTGGTGATCCAGCACAACTGGCACGAGCTGCGGCTGTTCATGTGGGATTACGTCGGCATCGTGCGCACCACCAAGCGGCTGGAGCGCGCCCTGCGCCGCATCAACACGCTGCAGGCGGAAATCGACGAGTACTACGCGCACTTCCGCATCTCCAACAACCTGCTGGAGCTGCGCAATCTGGTGCAGGTGGCCGAGCTTATCGTGCGCAGCGCCATGGCGCGCAAAGAGAGCCGCGGCCTGCACTACACGCTGGACTACCCGGATTTGCTGCCGGAAGCGCTGCCGACCATTTTGCAGCCTTAAACTCTGCGACAGGGCGCCTTATCGGCGCCCTTTTCTTTTCAGTAGAACAGGTAGAAGTCGGTGATCAATCGGCGGAAATCGTCGGTGTAGCTGCCATCGGCCTGTTTGATCGCCAGCGCCTGCGCCTGCAGCGGCGTTTCCCGCCGTGTCAGCGCCAGCAACACCCGGTGCAGCGGCGTATCGGCCCGGTCGCTGACGTTCACTTTCACCGCCGTATGCCAGCCGCTTTGCAGCGCCAGGCGTTCGAATTCGGCGCCAACGTCGTGCGGCAGCACCACGCAGAACGTCCCCTGTTCCGCCAGCAGCTGCGCCGCGCAGGCCAACAGCGCGCCGTGCGTCAGGGTTTCGGTGTAGCGCGCGTTGTGGCGCGCCTGGTCGCGGCAGGCCACCGCCGGCTCGAAATACGGCGGATTACTGACGATCAGATCATACTCAGCGGCATGCCGCTGCGCATAATGATGAATATCCTGCGCATGCACGCGGATGCGCTGTGGCCACGGCGATTCCGCCGCGTTTTCGCGCGCCTGGCCGGCGGCGGCTTCATCCAGTTCCACCGCGTCGATGGTCACTTCGTCGCCGCTGCGCTGCGCCAGCATCAACGCGATCAGCCCGCTGCCGCAGCCGATGTCCAGCACCCGGCGCGCCTGCCCCAGCGGTGCCCAGGCGCCGAGCAGCACCCCGTCGGTGCCCACTTTCATGGCGCAACGATCGTGGGCGACAAAGAATTGTTTAAAGGTAAAACCCCCGCGGCGCGGGGTAAAATCGGCTTTCGATCGCTTGCTCACACTCACCACCTGGCTATAAAACTGGCGTAGCATAAGGCAATCTGATCGGCGGGAAAAGAGCGGCTTTCCGCTTAAATAGGTGAAGATCGCGGCCAACCCGTCTATAATCGGCGCCCCAAGTAGAGGTAGACCATGACAGCAACCACTTTTTCCGAACTCGAACTCGATGATCGCCTGATCGACGCGCTGCGCGACAAAGGCTACGATCGCCCCACCGCCATTCAGGCCGCAGCGATCCCGCCGGCGATGGACGGGCGCGACGTCTTAGGTTCGGCTCCGACCGGCACCGGCAAAACCGCCGCCTTCCTGCTGCCCGTTTTGCAGCACCTGCTGGACTTTCCACGCAAAAAATCCGGCCCGCCGCGCGTGCTGATCTTGACGCCAACGCGTGAACTGGCGATGCAGGTCGCCGACCAGGCGCGTGAATTGGCTGCTCATACCTCGCTGGATATCGCCACCATCACCGGCGGCGTCGCTTACATGAACCACGCGGAAGTGTTCAGCGAAAACCAGGACGTGGTGGTCGCCACCACCGGCCGCTTGCTGCAATACATTAAAGAAGAGAACTTCGACTGCCGCGCGGTGGAAACCCTGATCCTCGACGAAGCCGACCGCATGCTCGACATGGGCTTCGCGCAGGACATCGAAACCATCTCCGCCGAAACCCGCTGGCGCAACCAGACGCTGCTGTTCTCCGCCACGCTGGAAGGCGAAGCGATCCGCGAATTCGCCGAACGCATCCTGAAAGAGCCGGTGGAAGTGGAGGCCGATCCGTCGCGCCGCGAACGCAAAAAGATCCTGCAGTGGTACTACCGCGCCGATGACGTGCAGCACAAAACCGCGCTGCTAATCCACCTGCTGCAGCAGCCAGACGTGCAGAAATCGGTGATCTTCGTGCGCAAGCGCGAGCGCGTGCATGAGCTGGCCACCTGGCTGCGCGAAGCGGGCATCAACACCTGCTATCTCGAAGGCGAAATGGTGCAGGCCAAACGCAACGAGGCGGTCAAACGCATGATGGATGGCCGGGTTAACGTGCTGGTGGCCACCGACGTTGCCGCACGTGGCCTGGATATCCTCGATATCACCCACGTGTTCAACTTCGACATGCCGCGCACGGCGGATACCTACCTGCACCGCATCGGGCGTACCGGCCGCGCCGGGCGCAAAGGCACCGCCATTTCGCTGGTGGAAGCGCACGACCATCTGCTGCTGGGCAAAGTGGGCCGTTACCTGAACGAGCCGCTGAAAGCGCGCGTGATCGACGAACTGCGGCCGAAAACCAAGGTGCCGAACGAGAAGAGCAACGGTAAACCGTCGAAGAAAGTGCTGGCCAAGCGCGCGGAAGACAAGGCGAAGAACAAAGAAAAGGCCAAGGTGAAAGTGCGCCATCGCGACGCCAAAAACGTCGGCAAACGCCGTCAGGCGAAGGCCAAACCGGCCGGCGACGCGGAATAACCACCGCTGCCTAAGAAAAAACCGCCTGTACAGGCGGTTTTTTTATGGGCGTTTACTGCTGCGCGTAGTGCGTGGCCAGACGGTGCCCCTGCAGCCATTTATCCAGTTCGCGGAACTGCGCCTTCAGCTCGTCATTCTGCAAATGCGCCGGCGTTTGCGAGAAGTAAAACTGGAACACGACGCCCTGCTGGTTGCGTGCCCGGGCATCGGCCCCGGCCTGCAACAGCAGCAGCGCCAGGTGCGGCGCGTTAATCTTCGCCGCCAGATGCAGCGGAGTATCCCCCAGCCGATCGCTCAAGGTGGTGTCCGCTCCGGCCGCCAGCAACAGCCGCAGTTGCTCTTCGCGCCCGGCCAGCACCGCCGCCGCAAGCGGCGTGGCGCCGGTAACGGCATTACGCACGTTCACCTGTGCCCCTTCGGCCAGCAACAGCCGCAGGTACTGCGCATCTTGCAACATCGCCGCGGTGTGCAACGCGCTGTTGCCGTCCAGCCCCGCTGCCGCCGGGTCTGCCCCGAGCGCCAGCAACGCCTGCACGCTACCCGGCTGCTGCGAAAGCACCGCCCACTGCAACAGCGTGACCTGCCGATCGCCCCGTTCGCGCAAGCGATCCTGCGTGGCCTGCGCACGGATACCCTGCGTATCGCCACGCGCCACCGCCTGAGCCAGCGCCAGATTGCTGCGGCCGTCAAACGGCGAAATCTCCTGCCCCATCTGTTGCTCCTTAGCCATCATCAGTAAACCGGTCACCGCGACCAGCGCCAGTAAGGCTATCGCCAGCGCCCGCCGCAAGCGACGCCCTTCAGGCATTGGCCTTCGCCTCCCACGGCTTTTGTTCCGCCATCGAGCTTATCACCTTGTCGATGCCGTGCGCCGTCAGGCTGCGATCCAGATGCTTGCTCGGCCGCCAGTCATCGATGCCGGTCAGGGTATCGTTGTTGGCCAAGGTGATGTTATGGCCGATGGCGTCCGGGATCAGCGAAGTCGACTCCTGGGTGCTGGTCAGCATGTCATATTGCTCGCTGTAGCGGCGAATGCCGCCGGCTTCGGCATCTTTCTTCGCCGCCGCCGGATCGATACCCAGGCGATTCAGGGTGTAATCCGAAACCCCAGCCGCGTTGAAGGTGACCGCGACGGTACCGGTCGCCAGCGCAGCCGTGGCCGCCAGGCCACCGCCAAGCGAATGACCGGCGATCACCAGCGCATCGCCAAAGGCCGCCTTGGCGCTTTTGGCAGCGGCAACCGCCTGATTGTACTGCACATCGTCATAGCCCGTCGCCTGCCGCACGTTGCTCAGCCAGTCGCGCCAGTCGTTGGTGCCGGCGAACGCCAACACATACTGCTTGTCGTTGCTGTAAACCCCGGCCTGGAAACCGCTGCCCGCGTCGTGCAGGCTGGCGGGATCGATGCCAAAACCGAGCAGCGCGCTGTCGCTCAGGCGGTTGAACCCGGCAGCGCCCTGGCCGTTCAGTGAATAAACGTCCTTGGCCAACAGCGCCAACGCATAATCACCTTCCTGCGATTGTTGCCCCCGTGTCACGCCCGGCGCTGCCGCCGCCGTCGGGGCCGCCGCGGAGATATCGCCGACCAGCGTATTCAACAGGTTCTGCGCATTGAGCGTGTTCTGAGAAGGGGTGGCCACCGGCGCTGGATTTGCCGGCGCTGCCGCAGGCTGCGCCGCCGTCGCCGTCTCGGCAGCGGCGCGAGGTGTAGGGATCGCGGCCACCGGGGATACTGCAGAGGTAAAACTTAAAGGCATACTCATGCCGACTCCTTGTCGATAGACTTTTTATTGAGCACCTGAATAGGTGCTGATTTAGCTATCGGCAGGTCGGATGAGTTCTGTATTAGAAATGCTTATCTTTGTACAGAATGTGATCCGCGTTCGGTTTTCGGCCACCAAACGCAGAAAAGGGAGCCGAAGCTCCCTGATTGACTGCGCCGCAAATTACAGGCTTTCGGTAAAGGTGCGGGCGATAACGTCGCGCTGCTGTTCCGGCGTCAGAGAGTTGAAGCGTACCGCATAACCGGACACGCGGATGGTCAGCTGCGGGTATTTTTCCGGGTGCTTGACCGCGTCTTCCAGGGTTTCGCGACGCAGCACGTTGACGTTCAGGTGCTGACCGCCTTCCACGCGCACGGTCGGCTGCATTTCCAGCGGCACTTCACGGTATTCGATCTGGCCCAGGTCGCTCACTGCGACAACCTGATCTTCCGCGTAGTTGGCCTTGGCGCACACGCAGCGAGCTTCCGCTTTTTCATCATCCAGCAGCCAGAAAGAATTCACCAGCGCCTGGTCGTTCGCTTTGGTAATTTGAATACCGGTAATCATTATGTTGCCTCCGTACAAGGGCGTAAAAATTCACGTCGTGAGAAAACCCAATTCTGGTTTCGGCCATTTGGTAAAACCATTGTTGTCTTGTTGTTCTGTATACCAGCCTGACCGGGCCAGTTCCTTGATTAAAGTCAATTTTTACCGGGTAGGCACAGGGCATGAAGGGGCAAATTTATGTTTTATATCAATTTTCCCACTGCGGCAAAAACCAATTATTTTTGTAAATTTTCAAAAATAATTGCATTACGCGTGACAGTGAGAAATGAAAAGCGGGTTTCGCTGCGCGTGCCGAAACGGTAAGCTATAGCCCATGAATTGCTAAAGAAAACAAAGGAGAGCGTTTATGGCCACCTCCCTCACCTGGCATGACGTGATCGGCAAAGAGAAAGAGCAGCCCTATTTTGTTGAAACGCTCGCCTTTGTTGCCGCTGAGCGCCAGGCCGGTAAGACCATTTATCCACCGCAGAAGGACGTGTTCAACGCTTTCCGCTATACCGAGCTGGCGGACGTCAAGGTCGTCATCCTCGGCCAGGATCCGTATCACGGCCCCAATCAGGCGCACGGCCTCTCTTTCTCGGTGCGCCCCGGCGTGCCGGCGCCGCCGTCGCTGGTGAACATGTATAAAGAGCTGGCGACCGACATTCCCGGCTTCGAACGTCCGGATCACGGCTACCTGCAAAGCTGGGCCGAACAGGGGGTGCTGCTGCTCAACACCGTGCTGACGGTGGAAGGCGGCCGCGCGCACTCGCACGCCAACCTGGGCTGGGAAACCTTTACCGATAAGGTGATTGCCGCCCTGAACGAGAACCGCGAAGGCGTGGTGTTCCTGCTGTGGGGCTCGCACGCGCAGAAGAAAGGCAACTTTATCGACCGCAACCGCCACCATGTGCTGAAAGCGCCGCACCCGTCACCGCTCTCCGCGCACCGCGGTTTCCTCGGCTGCCGCCACTTCTCGCAGGCCAATCAGCTGCTGGAGCAGCAAGGGCTCACGCCGATCGACTGGATGCCGCGCCTGCCGCAGACGTAGTCCAAAGACAAAAAAGGCACCCTCGGGTGCCTTTCTTTATGCCGTTGCCGGGGCGATTACGCCTTGGCTTTAGAGACCGCGACCATCGCCGGACGCAGCAGGCGGCCGTTCAGCGTATAGCCTTTCTGCATCACCATCATCACGTGGTTCGGCTGGTGATCGGCGGATTCCATCATGCTCATCGCCTGATGCACTTCCGGGTTGAACGGCACGTTGACGTCGCCGACGATTTCGATGCCGTACTTGCGCACCACGTCCAGCAGCGATTTCAGCGTCAGCTCGATGCCTTCGATCATCGCGGCCAGTTCCGGATTGTTTTTATCCGCCAGATCCAGCGCGCGCTCCAGGTTGTCGATCACCGGCAGCAGATCGCCGGAGAATTTCTCCAGGGCGAACTTGTGCGCTTTCTCGACGTCCAGTTCGGCGCGGCGACGGATGTTCTCCGCTTCCGCTTTGGCGCGCAGCAGGCTGTCGCGCTCGTGCTGCTGAGCTTCCGCCAGTTGGGCTTCCAGTTCGGCGATACGCGCATCGCGCAGATCGACGCCTTCCGCCGCTTCCGGCAGCGTATCCTCGTGATGAGCGTGTTGTTCCATTTCTTCCGAGACTTGCTCGTTTGGCGTCTTCTGTTCTTTACTACTCATGAATATCTCCGCGTTTTAGCATTAATCTCGCAACTTGGCTTATTATGGGGATCAAAACCGGGGTTTCAAGTCAACCGGTCACAATGTGGGGCATAAACGGGTCCCGGTGAGGAAAATCACAACAAATGAATAAAAAATTCGCCTGTATTGGCATTGTTGGCCACCCGCGTCACCCTTCAGCGCTGGCAACCCACGAGATGCTGTTCCACTGGCTGGTGGCCCGCGGCTATTCGGTGATGGTCGAACGCCAAATCGCCCATGATTTGGGGCTGAAAGACGCCGTGACCGGCAGCCTGGCGGATATCGGCCAGCGGGCCGATCTGGCGGTGGTGGTTGGCGGCGACGGCAACATGCTCGGCGCCGCGCGCGTGCTGGCGCGCTACGACATCAAGGTGATCGGGGTCAACCGCGGCAACCTCGGCTTCCTCACCGATCTCGATCCCGACAACGCCCTGCAGCAGCTGGCGGACGTGCTGGAAGGCGAATACATCGACGAACAGCGTTTCCTGCTGGAAACCATCGTGCATAAAGAGCACCAGCAGTGCCGCATCAGCACCGCCATCAACGAAGTGGTGCTGCACCCTGGCAAAGTGGCACACATGATCGAATTCGAGGTGTACATCGACGATCGCTTCGCCTTCTCGCAGCGCTCCGACGGCCTGATCATCGCCACGCCGACCGGCTCCACCGCCTACTCGCTCTCTGCCGGTGGGCCGATCCTCACCCCGTCGCTGGAGGCGATCGCGCTGGTGCCGATGTTCCCGCACACCCTTTCCGCCCGGCCGCTGGTGATCAACGGCGACAGCACCATCCGCCTGAAGTTTTCGCAGATCGGCAGCGATCTGGAGATCAGCTGCGACAGCCAGATCGCGCTGCCTATCCAGGAAGGCGAAGAAGTGCTGATCCGCCGCAGCGATTTCCACCTGAATTTGATTCACCCGAAGGACTACAGCTATTTCAACACGTTAAGCACCAAGCTGGGCTGGTCGAAAAAATTGTTCTAAAATCTGCGCCGGCCACTTTACTGTATATAAAACCAGTTTATACTGTATGAAATTACAGTTATGTGTTTATACACAGGAAGGTTCCCATGCTGGCGCAATTAACCATCAGCAACTTTGCTATCGTTCGTGAGTTGGAAATCGATTTTCAACCGGGTATGACGGCGATCACCGGTGAAACCGGCGCCGGCAAATCCATCGCCATCGATGCGCTGGGGCTGTGCCTCGGCAACCGCGCCGACGGCAACGTGGTGCGCCTGGGAGCCGCCCGCGCCGACCTCTGCGCCCGCTTCTCGCTGGCGGACACCCCGTCTGCGCGCGAGTGGCTGGAACAGAACCAGCTGGACGACAGCAACGAATGCCTGCTGCGCCGGGTGATCAACGCCGACGGCCGTTCGCGCGGCTTTATCAACGGCACCGCCGTGCCGCTGTCGCAGCTGCGCGAACTGGGGCAACGCCTGATCCAAATCCACGGCCAACACGCCCATCAGCTGCTGCTCAAGCCGGAGCACCAAAAAGCGCTGCTCGACGCCTACGCCGACGAACCCGCCCTGCTGGCGGCGATGAGCCAGGCCTACCAACGATGGCACCAGAGCTGCCGCGAGCTGGCGCATCATCAGCAGCAGTCCATCGAGCGCGAAGCGCGCAAGCAGTTGCTGCAATACCAGTTGAAAGAGCTGAACGAATTCGCGCCGCAGGCCGGCGAGTTCGAGCAGACTGACGCCGAGTACAAGCGCCTGGCCAACAGCGGCCAGCTGCTGACCCTCAGCCAGCAGACGCTGCATCTGCTCGCCGACAGCGACGAGAACAACATGCTCAGCCAGCTCTACAGCGCCAAGCACCTGCTGCTTGAACTGGCCGGGCTGGACGACAAGCTCGGCGGCCTGCTGGACATGCTGGAAGAGGCTTCTATCCAGATCAGCGAAGCCAGCGACGAGCTGCGCCACTACGCCGATCGCATGGATCTCGATCCCAACCGCCTGCACGAGCTGGAACAGCGCCTGTCGCGCCAAATCAGCCTGGCGCGCAAACATCAGGTCACGCCGGAAGAGCTGCCGCAGCTGCATCAGCAGTTGCTGGATGAACAGCAGCTGCTTTCACAGCAGGAAAGCGACCATGAACATCTGAACGAGGCGGTCACCCTGCATCACCAGCAGGCGCTGGCGCTGGCGGAGCAGCTGCATCAGAAACGCCTGCACTACGCCGCCGAGCTGACCACGCTCATTACCGACAGCATGCAGGCGCTCTCCATGCCGCACGGCAAGTTCCACATCGACGTGCGTTTCGAACCGCAGCATCTGAGCGCCGAAGGGGCCAGCCGCACCGAGTTCTGCGTCTCCACCAACCCGGGGCAGCCGCTGCAGCCGCTGGCGAAGGTCGCCTCCGGCGGTGAGCTGTCGCGCATCGCGCTGGCCATTCAGGTGATCACCGCCCGCAAGATGGAAACCCCGGCGCTGATCTTCGATGAGGTGGACGTGGGCATCAGCGGCCCGACCGCCGCCATCGTCGGCCGTCTGCTGCGCCAGCTCGGCGAATCCACCCAGGTGATGTGCGTCACTCACCTGCCGCAGGTGGCCGGATGCGGGCATCAGCATCTGTTCGTCAGCAAACAGACCGACGGCACGGTCACCGAAACCCAGATGGCGCCGCTGGATAAACGCGCCCGGCTGCAGGAGCTGGCACGCCTGCTCGGCGGCAGCGAAGTCACCCGCAATACGTTGGCGAACGCCAAAGAACTGCTGGCGGCATAAAAAAGCTCAACTTTTTCACTTTCCTGCGGTCTGACAGTGACGCTGTTGACCCGAAAGATATCTAAAGTGCGGCGCGGCGGTGATCTTAAGCCCCCTCAACGGCCTGAAACAGGCCAAGCGCTTGAGGTGCTGAAAGAAAGCCAACGCGTCGCAACGTGAAAGATGAAGGGTATAAAGGTTTCCAACTGCCGCAAGGTCTATTATCATCGGCATCCTATGCCCTAAAGGAATGTGATTACTATGCGCTGTAAAACGCTGACTGCCGCCGCTGTAGTTCTTGTGATGCTGACTGCAGGCTGTTCTACTTTTGAAAAGGTGGTTTATCGTCCTGACATCAACCAGGGGAACTACCTGACGTCGACCGACGTGGCGAAAATTCAGAAAGGGATGACCCAACAACAGGTCGCTTACACATTGGGCACCCCAATGCTGCAAGACCCGTTCGGAACTCAGACGTGGTTCTATGTGTTCCGCCAGCAGCCTGGCCATGAAGACATCACCCAGCAGACGTTGACGCTGACCTTCGACAGCGCAGGCGTGTTGACCGATATCCAAAACAAACCGGCGCTGACCAAGTAATCGGCGCCGCCCGCTCTTCCGGCCCATGAGGGGGCATGGTGTTCCTCATGACAGTCGCAGGCTGCAACGCGGAAGAGAAAATCGGTTCCAGATAAAAAATAAGGCGCTATAAGCGCCTTATTTTTTTGCCTTTTCTGCCCGTTGCCGGCGCAGCTCTTTTGGATCGGCGAGCAACGGCCGGTAGATCTCCACCCGGTCGCCGTCGTTCAGCGTATCGCCCAGCTTGGCCGGGCGGCTGTAGATGCCGATTTTGTTGCTCTTGAGATCGATATCCTGTCGCAGCTCCAGCAGGCCGGAAGCTTGGATCGCCTGCTCGACGCTGCTACCCTCGGCCAGCTTCACCTTGCGCAGGTACTGACGCTCCGGCAAGGCGTACACCACCTCGACCTGGATATCAGACACTGTAGACCTCTTTCGCCCGCTGGGTGAATGCCTGCACCATGTTGCCCGCCAGCTCTTTGAACACCTTGCCGAACGCCAGCTCAATCAGTTTGTTGGTGAACTCGAAGTCCAGGTGCAGCTCCACCTTGCAGGCCTCTTCGCTCAGCGGCGTGAAGTGCCAGCCGCCCATCAGCTTGCGGAACGGGCCATCGACCAGTTGCATATTGATGCTCTGGTTATCCAGCAGCGTATTGCGGGTGGTGAAAGTCTTGCTGATACCGGCCTTGGCGACGTCCACCGCGGCGGTCATTTCGTTGGAGGTAGCGTTAAGCACCCGGCTGCCGGTGCAGCCTGGCAGAAAATCGGGGTAAGAATGAACATCGTTAACCAACTGATACATCTGCTCGGCGCTGAACGGCACTAATGCAGACCGACTGATCTGGGGCATATCATTTCCTGTAAGACATAAAACGTACAGATAATACCATTTATCTGGCGGCAAACAAAAAATCTGCTAAGGGATGAGGGCACCAAAAATGCGAAAAATTGCGCAGGTGCTGAACGGGAAAGGATTTCTTTCGCTGAAGCATCCAGTATAATGAACGCACTATGACAAAGAAAAAAGCACACAAACCCGGTTCCGCCACCATTGCCCAAAACAAGCGCGCGCGTTTCGAATACTTCATTGAAGAAGAGTTCGAGGCGGGCCTGTCGCTGCAAGGGTGGGAAGTTAAATCGCTGCGTGCAGGCAAAGCCAACCTCAGCGACAGCTACGTGACGTTCCGTGACGGTGAAGCCTACCTGTTTGGCGCCACCATCACCCCGCTCAACGTGGCTTCGTCGCATGTGGTGTGCGATCCGACGCGTACCCGTAAACTGCTGCTGAACCGACGCGAGCTGGACACCCTGCTCGGCCGCGTCAACCGCGACGGTTACACCGTGGTGGCCTTGTCCCTGTATTGGAAAAATGCCTGGAGCAAGATCAAGATCGGCGTAGCCAAAGGCAAGAAAGAGCACGACAAACGCGATGACATCAAAGATCGCGAATGGCAGACGGCGAAAGCCCGTATCATGAAGCACGCCAATCGTTAAGCCGCTGGCTTATCGAGGTAAACTTCTGGTATACTGCACAAAGTTACTTGGGGCTGATTCTGGATTCGACGGGATTTGCGAAGCCCTAGGAGCATGCCGAGGGGCGGTTGGCCTCGTAAAAAGCCGCAAAAAAATAGTCGCAAACGACGAAAACTACGCTTTAGCAGCTTAATACCCTGCTTAGAGCCCTCTCTCCCTAGCCTCCGCTCTTAGGACGGGGATCAAGAGAGGTCAAACCCAAAAGAGATCGCGTGGACGTCCTGCCTGGGGCTGAAGCGTTAAACTCAATCAGGCTAGTCTGTCAGTAGCGTGTCCATCCGCAGCTGGCCGGCGAATGTAAAGATTGGACTAAGCATGTAGTGCCGACGGTGTAGTAATTTCGGACGGGGGTTCAAATCCCCCCAGCTCCACCAAATACGTCGCCAGTGAACCAGATAGACCCGGCGATAATAGCGAAAAAGCCCGCAACTTCGGTTGCGGGCTTTTTTGTGTCTGTTCGTCACCAACGTGTCAAAGCGAGTTCCAGTCCGGCAGCCTGTTCGCCTTTTTCCGCCTGTAGTGGAAAAGCGCCATAAAAAAGCCAAACAACAGGCCGGCGGCGAGGCTTAATGTCAGGGCCTCTTCACCGGTATATCCCTGATTTTTCCATACCATGAACCACATCAGCACGCCCCACAGCGGGCCAAACCAAATGCCGAAGAACAGCATATTCAGCCAGAAAGGCGCAAACGGCGGCGGTGGCATATTCACATCCATTCGCCACAGCAGGCGCAAGATTGGCGGCGCATAGTTGCTCCGCCACATCTTCTTTTCCTCCATCAGCGCTATCGCCTTGTCCCTTCGTTGTTCAAACGTCATCGTTCGCTTCCTTTCAGTGGAAATTGCCTATCCGGTGAGATGATACGTGCTTAAGCCCCATTACCAAATATCCGGCATGCCCGCAGGCATGCCGGACGCTACCTCACCGCCCCTCTTTTTCCCCCAGGAAGAAATACCACAGCGGAATGGAAAGCAGCAGGGTAAACACCAGCGTATACAGCAGCACCATCAGGCTCTGCATGATCACCATCTGTGCGCTCCAGTCACCGATCGGCAGCTGAAACTGTTCGACGGTGCCACCGAGGATCGCTCGGCCCATCACGCAGCCGACCGCCACCGCCACTGTCGCCACCGCCGCGCGGAACTTGCGCACCTCGGCGCGGCGGGCGGCCGCTTCCGGCGTTTCATCCCGCTGGCCTTGCCGCTGGCCGCGCCAGCGCCACACGTCCACCAGCAGCAACGCCGCGAGGCTCACGCCCATTACCGGCAGGCAATAACCCAGTACGGCTGCAAACAGCAGCGTGACGACGCGTGCCGGCAGGGAAAGCGCCAGCCAGGCGGCAACCAGCGTATGCACCGGATGCTGCGCACCCGCCGCCGGGCGGCGACTCCACCACATGCGGTAACCCAGCGCAATCATCAGGCACAGCCCGAGGCCGAACGCCGCCAGCAGCAGCTGATTCGGCAAGCCGAACAGAATGCCCATGTGGGCGTCGATGCCCCAGCGGGTCAGCTTGGCGATGAGTGGGAAGGTGTCGAACCGCACCTGATCGATGACGGCGAAGCTTTGCGGCGCGATGGCAACCGCGTCCACCTGCGTCGGCCAGCTGCGATCCACTTCGGTTACCGTCCAGGCTTTGCCCTCGCCTTTCGGCTGGCGCAGCTCGACCTTGGCGGCGTCGATCCCGGCGGCGCGCGCAGCGTGCAGCGCCCGATCCCAATCACCGTTCAACGCATTGGCCTGCGCGGCAGGGCCCATCTTCATGCCCGGCATCATCCCGCGGTGCTCAGCGTGCGGATCGGCCGGCGTCTGCGGCGCATCGGCCTGCAGGCTGGTGTTGACCTGCGGCGTCAGCCAGCCCAGGTTGGCCCGCAGCGCGTCAATGTTGCCGCCGGCCCACTGCGACCAGGTCAGCCCGGTAGCCGAGAAGAACAACAGCCCGGCCAGCAGCGCCACGCCCAGCGTGATATGCCAATGGCGGCTGGCGGCGAAGCCCCCTTTTGCCCTTTTCAGCTTGCGCTTCGGCCGCGTCGCCAGCCACAGCGCCACGCCGCCCAGCGCGGCCACCCACAGCCAGGAGGCCGCCAGCTCGCTGTAGTTGCGCCCCAGGTCGCCGAGCAGCAGGCTGCTGTGCAGCTTGTCCAGCCAGGTGCGCAGCGGCAGCACGCCGGAGGTGCCGTATACCGTCATATCGCCCTTGATCGCCAGGGTGTAAGGGTCGACAAACAGCGCGCGCGACTCGGAGGCACCCAGATCGGCGCCCGCGAACTGCACGCGCGTGGTGTCCATTACGCCGGGTGCCGGGCGCACGGCGTAAATGCGTGCCTCGTCACCCGCCGCGCGGCGGGCGGCGGCGATCTGGTCAGCCAGCGATCTCGCCTGCCCGTGCGGTTCAGTGAAAAGCGCATCGCGATACAGCGCCTCTTCAAGCTGCGGCGTCAGCACATACAGCGTGCCGGTCAGTGCTGCGACAAAAATAAAAGGAGCGACCAGCAGGCCGATATAAAAATGCAGCCGTCTGATCAGGTTCAGCATCGCGCCACGCGGCGATGCGGCAGGTGGAGTTTTGGTTATTGAAGACATGGCCTTTCTCGTTTTTCAAACTGTGCGCGCAGGCAAACCGTCCGCAGCGATACGGACGGCGTTACCCATGATCAAGCAATAGGGAAAAACGGTTGGCCGGGCGGCCCGCGCGGGCTCGGCCGCAGAGTCAGGCGCCGAAGGGGCGGAGAAACGATGCGCGGCGCGCAAGGCAGGCGCGCGATGCGCGCCATCAGCCACAGCAGCGGGACGAATGCCCACAGCAGCAGCGGCACGTGGATCAGCAGCTCGCAATAGCCGCAGAAAATCATCTCCGCAGGATCCATGCCGTGGTGGCCGGCATGCTCGGCGGCGGGCATCGCCATCGCGTGCATGTCGTGCGGCATGGCGGCGTCCGGTTGCGCCATGCCGCCCATCATCGGGTGGTGCATCAGCGATTTCGACACCACCGGCGCCACAAACAGCAACAGCACCGCCATAATGGCGATGCAGGCGGTAAAGCGTTGCTGTAGCTGACGTGGCACTCTCATCGCGGCGGCGAATTAACCCGGTCGGTGGCGAACAAGCGGCCAGTGTAACCCGCGATGCGCGATGAGGTGAAAGAAAAGTCAGGTTTGTCTTACGCGCCCCCGACGGCGGCGATCACAGCACCCGCGAATAGACCCGCGAGGCTTCGCCCCAGGGGTGATACCCGAGCCCGTTATAAACGAAGCCGCTGCGTTCGTAGTACCCTTCCAGATCGGTGCACAGGTGCAGCTGCGGGAAGCCCAGCCGGCGGGTTTCCGCCGCCACATGCTCAATCAGTTTGGCGCCGTAGCCCCGGCCGCGCTGCGCTTCCTCTACGTAGAGCGCGCACAGCCAGGGATACAGCTCGCCACGGCTGATAAAGTCGTTGGTGATGAGCCCCGCGCAGCCGAGGATCTGGACATTTTCCATCAGCAGGTACCACTGCGGCAGCGGGTTGGCGGCGCCGAGGCTGCGGTTGATGGCGTCTTCATACATCATCAGCGTCTCTGCCGTGGCCCAGTGCCGCTGAAAATACGCAATGGCGCGCGGCGCCAGCTCGGGCGCTTGCCGCACCGAAATCATGTCCATCGTCATTCCCGTTATTCATGTTGTCAGCGTAGAATTATGCAGCAATATGCACGGTATGGCAGCGGCATTCCGCCGCCGTCATTCACTAAGGAGTCATCATGACGCAAAACATCTATGACAATCAGGCCTTCTTCGACGGCTATGCGCAGCTCAGCCGCTCGCAGCACGGCCTGGACGGCGCGCCGGAATGGCCCGCCATCCGCCGCATCCTGCCGGATTTGCAGGGAAAAAGCATGGTCGATCTCGGCTGCGGCTACGGCTGGTTTTGCCGCAGCGCGCGCGAACAGGGCGCAGCCAGCGTGCTGGGGCTGGACGTCTCGGAAAAAATGCTGGCCAAGGCGCGGGAGATGACCGCCGACGCGGGTATCGAGTACCGTCGGCAGGATTTGGCGCAGCTGCAGCTGCCGCCGGAAAGTTACGATCTGGTCTACAGCTCGCTGACGCTGCACTACCTCGAGGATTTGCCCGCGCTGTTCGCCACGGTTTACGCCGCGCTGAAACCCGGCGGGCAGTTCATCTTCACCGCCGAGCACCCGATCTATACCGCCCCGGCGCAGCAGGGCTGGCTGACCGACGGTAACGGGCAGAAATCCTGGCCGGTCAACGGTTACCAGCGAGAAGGCCAGCGCGTTTCCAACTGGCTGGCGGAAGGCGTCATCAAGCAGCACCGCACGCTTGGCGGCTATATCAACCCGCTGGCGCAGCAAGGGTTTATCATCCAGCATTTGAACGAATGGGGCCCCAGCGCGCAGCAAATCGCCGCTAATCCGGCGCTGGACGAAGAGCAGGAGCGCCCGATGATCTTCATTCTCGCCGCCCGCAAACCCGCCTGATTGATCCGCAGTAAACCGTTCACACCACCACAGTTGGGGAGGCCGCCTCCCCCCAACGGCTATTATGCCGGCAACGCCACCCCGTGCGCCGCGAAGTGCGTCAGCGCCTCGCCTTCCATACGATAGCGCACCCACTCGCCCTGCGGCTGCGCGCCGATGCTGAGGTAGAAATCGATGGCCGGTTGGTTCCAGTCCAGCACGCTCCACTCCAGGCGACCGCACTGCCGTTCGCACGCCAGCTGGGCGATGTGCCGCAGCAGCTTTTTACCTGCGCCCGCGCCGCGATACTTCGGCGCCACGTACAGGTCTTCCAGATAGATGCCGTTTTTACCCAGCCAGGTGGAGTAACTCATAAAGAACACCGCATAACCCGCCGGCTCGCCGTTCACCGTACAAATCAGCGCTTCGGAACAGGCGCCCGGCCCAAACAGGCTGCGTTCGATATCTTCCACGCTGGCCAGCACCTGCTCGCGCGCCTTTTCGTACACCGCCAGCTCGATAATCATATCCAGAATCAGTTTGGCGTCGCTTGTCTGCGCCGGGTAAATCTCAATGGTCATGGCAAATCCTGAGTGTGTTAATGACTGTGCTTGCCAGCATATCGCGCCTCCAATACTGTATGAACTGCATTTTCATCAACAGGTAGTGAATATCATGCATCTGGATTTGAAACGCCTCGATCTCAACCTGCTGCTGGTGTTCGAAGCGGTCTATCGGCTGCGGTCGGTGACGCGCGCAGCGGCAGAGCTGGCCCTCAGCGCGTCGGCGCTGAGCCACGCGTTGATTCGGCTGCGCAAGGCGCTGGCGGACGAGCTGTTCTACCGGGTCGGCAACGACATGCACCCGACGGTGTATGCCGACAGCCTGGCCCCGACCGTCAGCGAAAGTCTGGCGCTGCTGGCCAAAGGGCTGCATCCGCGCCCGCGCTTCGTCCCCGCCGAAAGCCGGGAGAGCTTCACCTTCGCCATTACCGATTACACCGCTTTCGCGGTGTTTCCCGCACTGATGGCGCAGATGCAGCGCCTGGCGCCGGGGTTATCGTTTCAGCTGCGCTATTCCGAGCGCAAGGTGGCGCTGAACGATCTGCTGGCGGGGCGCATCGACTTCGCGCTGGGCTTTACCGAAACCGATGGCGAAAGCTACCCGGAGATCGACGAGGTGAGCTGGCTAGAGGATGAGTATGTGGCGATCTGTTCGCCCGCGTTCAGCGCGAAATACGGCGAGCTGACGCTGGAAAACTACCTGCAGGCGCGTCATCTGGTGGTGACGCCGTGGAACGAGCAGCGTGGCGTCATTGACTACCAGCTCGACAAACTGGGGCTGCAGCGCGATATCGCCATCCGCACGCCTTCGCTGCTGGGAGCGCCGTTCATCGTCGCCGACAGCGAACTGGTGATGAGCATGCCGCGCTACGCCGCGCAAAAATTGCGGCAGGCGGCGGCGCTGGCTATCCACCCCCTGCCGTTTCCGGTGCCGCCGTATCAGATCAAAATCTACCTGCACCGCAAGAACGGCCGGCCGGAGGCCTGCCGCTGGTTGCGGCAACAGCTGCAGGCGCTGGCGGCGCTATAACGCGGGTTCGCCGATCGGCAGATACCCCTGCCACAGCGGCCGGGCCGGTTTGCCGTGCGGGTTGGCCCGCAGATGCACGTGGTAGCCCTGCAGCGCCTGCAGCAGCAGGCAGTCGTCCACCTCAGCCAGGTCATCCTTGTGCTGCTGCGCGCTGTCCGTCAGCAGCACCCGTTTGGCTTTCTCCTTCGCCTCGTCGGCAGAGCGCGCCACAAACAGGCCGAACTGGTGCAATTCCGCCAGCTCATCGCTGCGGTAGCCGCCCACGTTGACGAAAAACAGCCTCTCTTCACCGGCGAACGGCGCGGGCTCCAGACTCACGTCGTAACCGTCCGCCCAGTCGATGCGCGCATAGCCGTCGACATGCACCTTGCGCTTATCGCCGAACCACTTTTCACGCAGCAGCGGATACGCCTCTTCCGGCCGATCCGCCGCCGCGAACTGCACGTCGTGCAACTCAATATTGGCGCCCGGCGCCGTACCGCCCACATAAAACATCAATAATCCCGGCATGTTAGTCTGCTCTCCTTGGTGATAATCGCTGTATAAATTAATACATAACGAAACTCCTGCCAACGGCGGCGGCATTCTGTGTTATCAATAGATGAGGTTTAATCTGTTGTGGAGGAACGCATGGCATTCAATATCGGTGATTTTGTTCAACGCACCACCGGCGGCCCAAAGATGACCGTGGTAGCGATCGACGGCGAAACCCTGGTTTGCAGCTGGAATGAACTGGGCAAAGAGCAGCGCACGGAAGTGCAGGCCAGCGACGTGGCGCTGTACCACGAAGACGGCGATTTCGGCGTCTGCTGAATGACCGGGGCGCGCCGCGCCCCGTTATCGCCTCAGGCGCGAATGTCCTGATAGGCTGGGGTGGTATCGAACTCATGCTTGGCGAACGGGCATAGCGGAATGATTTTACGCTGCTCCGCGCGCATTTTCTCCACCACCAACGCCACCAGCTTTTTGCCGACGCCCTGCCCCTTCAATGACTCATCCACCCAGGTGTGATCGATTATGGTCAGCTTGTCGCCGCTCGGCACGAAAGAGATCTCGGCGATCAGCTTGCCCTGCTCATCATTGATATAAAAACGCTTCTCGTCTGCCAGTATTTTATGATCCATATTATTTCTCCCTATATTTCAGTGCGCCGCTGGGGCAGGTGTCGATAACGCGTTTCACCTCGGCCGGCTCGGCATTGTCCGGCATAATCCACGGCCGGCGGTTCAAGGTGAATATAGCCGCGTTGCCGCGCACGCAGTTGGCGGAATGGCGGCATATCGCGCTGTTAAAATAAATGTCAATCTTGTCGCCGGAATAACGGCGGTAACCGGCGGCGGTCAATTCCTCATCCATCTTGGCCTCACATTGCCTGTTTTATTGTTTTTGCTCCAGGCTCAAGTATAGGCAATGCCGTCGGCTTCACCACGCGTCTCACCCAACGAAAAAAGTGGCGCAACCGCCCGTCGCCGCTAGAAAAAAACGTAAATTGTTCTAATATTTATTCAGTAAGACAACATCATTCCGACAGTGGCTAAGGAGTTCGAAATGGGTGATAGCTCAAAAGACGGCGTAATTCTGCTGTCCCGCATTCTACTGATGGTTCTGTTTATCATTTTCGGCTGGATGAAACTGGTCAACTTCGGTGCAACCGTCACGGCGATGGAAGGCTATGGCACGCCGATGCCTTATTTGGCGGCGATTATCGCCGTGGTGGTGGAGTTTATTTTCGGCATCGCGCTTATTCTCGGCCTGTTTACTCGCCCTATCGCGGTCATTTTCGCCCTGTACGTGTTGGGCACCGCGTTTATCGGCCATCCGTTCTGGAAAATGACCGGCATGGAAATGATGGGCAATGAAATCAACTTCTTTAAAAACATCAGCATCATTGGCGGCTTGCTGTTGCTGGCGGTAACCGGCGCCGGCCGTTATTCACTGGACTATAAAATATTTAATAAATAATTCATCGATACGTCAATGGCAGCTCCTGCTGCCATTGACGTTCCTCCCTTTTCCGCTACCTATCAGACGTTGTCTCGCTTACACCTCAGCCGCTATGGGCAATTCAGGCATTTGTACGCGCAGATCGATATGACGTCCCTCAGGAATGTCGATAGGCTGACCATCCACATACCCTTCTTTAATATTCCGCGCGAAAACAGGAACACCGTCGTGAGTACGGTGATAACTGCGAATGATGATATCGCCATTGGTTTCAACCTGATAATCAACCCAAATCAATGCTTGCTTGTTACTGTCTAATGGAATTTCAATCCCACCGTTTATCCCCCCCCAAATTGGGTCGGCATTGAATCCGAGCGTCCCTTCCATGCGGTAAACCCCTTCGCTGAGCCTCTCCGTTTTTACCCCCAGAACGTCTTCATTGAATACGCTGCGGCCATCACCAAAGAGCTTGACTACCGGGGAGGCGGGTTTGAGATACCCATTGGTGTCCGTGATCGTGGAGGCCTCCGTCCAAACCTTGAACCACTGGCTCCACTCGGTACCATTCCAGGTACGCAAAAACATCTTCCCACTCTGGTTTCCCGACACCCCATAACCGTAACAAGTTTGGGCCGCGCGATAATTTTCTTTGGTGTCTTCTTGACCGACTTTCCAGCCATACACATCCAGAAAATACGTCCCGACATCTTTGAACGGATTCCCCAAAGGATCCGTTCCTACCATCCCTCTGCGCGAGAAGTATCGATCATTAAAATCCAGCTTTCTCGCTGCCGTTACACCATAGGTCAATCCCCAATCTTTCAGGTTGGGAATATCCGATACCGTCGGCAAACAGGTATCTCCGAAGGTTCGCCCCCAGTTGATTTTCCCCGCCGATACCGAGTTGGATACACCGGTAAAGAGTGCTCCCGATGAGCCCACAGCCATATACCCTGTTGTTGGGCCACCATCGATCGGCAGCGAGACACAGCCAAAAATGTTGTTGGGAAGTGGAGCATTGTCAGAGGCCGGCGTCACTCGATACATGTTGTAAATTCGTTGAAAAGCATCATCTTTATGCTGGGCTCCTGCTCCCAGACCAAACTCCCCTTTTGAAATCAACCGACTGTCGAGATAATCACGATCAACGACAGTTGCATCGGTCAAGTTCGCAATCACTTTTTTACCCAGAGGGCTCTCAGGTATAACGCTATCTTTGATGGCGACATGATTCCAGTTATCGACCATAGCCATATCTACGCTAGAAATCTCATAGAAACACTGATTGATAAAGCTACCAAGATTGACATGTACC
The DNA here is from genome assembly GCF_002752475.1 of Serratia sp. OLAL2. NCBI lineage: Bacteria > Pseudomonadati > Pseudomonadota > Gammaproteobacteria > Enterobacterales > Yersiniaceae > Serratia > Serratia sp. OLAL2. The sequence goes on from NZ_MSTL01000021.1 coordinate 220,125, forward strand.
TCATACATATTCGCCGTTCGCTCAATCAAACAAACGTCAATGACCGCCGCACGCTCTTGCAGTGCGTTCCAACATGTCACCCCCGCTCGTCCAGCTGCGTTGACAGTCGAAACTTGCCCATCACCGGTACGTATAACAATACTCGCCATCGCATTATGGATCCAAGCTCCGTTATAACCTGGTCCGCCGGTAACATCGATCTTTAGCGTACTTCCACCTTGCGTAAATTTGCTGATTTCACCAAGCAAATACCATCCTGGGTTCTTTGCCGTACCAGGCATCTTCCAACGAGTGTTATTAATGACTTTTTTAACCGTGACATCCATGCTATCGAGCACTTTCCTATATCCCGGCAAGATAATACGTTGCCCATCGTCTTTTTCTATGGTGACATCACCTGATGAAGTCAATAAATTCATCAAATCGTTGCGGCTTCCTTGAAAGTAAGTTAGCAAAGCCGACAATCTTGCGGAAAACTGGCTGATATCACCTTCATAAGTAGTGATAACCGCGTAATCTTGCCCAGTGGCCGTCGAGCCTGCATAAGGCGAACTTAATACAAAGAGATTGTTGTTACTTACAGATTTAATCTCATAAAGTTGATTGTCTGGAGCCAGCAAAATCGTCCCAGGCATCACGCCATTTTTTGCGTCAGCCCATTGCGTCCCCACCCCTGCGACGGATGTCCCATTGCTGACAACATTAATTTTTCCCGTTCTGTACCACATGCTTAAATTCCTTGATATGCAATTGCATCATGATTAAAAGGCAGGCGTGCCAATGCCTGCCGTTAATGACATATTTATAATTAGCAACTCACAAAAGAGAGAAATAAATAGTCGATTCTAATTACTGCAAAGCTCCAACGTTGGCATCATCTGCATCAGCAAGATCAATATCGCGAAAATCTGCCGCATGTTTTTCCTTCTCATCAACTTCCTGATTCTGAAGGACATCCAATCGTAGATCGATCCAGCGCCCCGCCGGAATATCCATGGGTTCACCGGCAATAACCATCGCCGTATCTGCATCGAAGCGCCGTTTACTGACTCTGACCGTGACGACGCCATCGTCGTCAGTCTCCGTCTCTACGAAGCACAAACGGTTGCCGTTGCCATCTTGAGGTATTTCAAACGTCCACCCCTCCTTTGCGAAGCCACGAGCACCGGTGAGACGATAAACGCCAGTCGTGAGCTTTTCTGCAGTGACTCCCGCCGCCTCGGGATTGATCGCCGCTACGCCGGCAAGCATAAAGCCGGCTAAAAAATCACTGTTCATGCGCTGCGGATCGCTGGACAAGCGAGCAATCGGCGAAGCTTTCTTGATAAAGCCGTTGCCATCTACCGTCGTCGTCGCTTCTGTCCAGTCCTTAATCCATCCAGTCCATTTCGTACCGTTCCACACCCGGGTAAAAACCTTGCCGCTTTCAGAACCAAGGCTGCCATAACCGGAAACCACCTGCCGCGTGCGAAGCGAACCGGGTTCCGCTCCGCCATCCACTTTCCAGCTTTCAACTTTAATAAACGCGGCGCCCACCCCCAATTCCGCCGGTCGATTAATAGCGTCATTAATCACCATCAACGGACTGGACTGGTATAGCGAATCTAAATTAAGCCGAGCGGCAGCGGTAACTGCCCCCGTCAATCCGTAATCCTTGCCATTTCTCAACTCCGAAACGGCAGGAGCATAGAGATCGGTAAACACGCGCTGCCAGAATATTTTTCCTTTATTTTCCCCATAGTTGCTTCCTTGTCCTATCCAGGCATGCCGCTGCCCGCTCACCGCCAAATAAGCCGCCGATGGGCTGCCATCCAGTGGCAGGGAAACCACCGCTACGTTACCCGCACCACCTGGATAGTTAGCCGAGTCTTGGTTTATCCGATAAAAACGGTTGAGCATTTCAAACGCATCATCTTTGTGCACAGAAGTGCCGCCAATCCCGGTACCATCGCCAGCCCAAATGCACTTCTGCAGATCTATTTTCTTGTTTGCCAAACTCTCGACATACTGCGCATAGATTCCCACGTTCATATTGCTGGCAGGAAGGTCGCCCTCGAAACGAGTCCCTTTGTTGACCCAACGGCTCAGCATGGTCGAAAGTGACCCTCCTTGCACCGTATAGTAGTTGGAGGCCATGAAACTGCCCAGAGTCACATAAACATCGTAATTATTTGCCGATGTTTCTACTAAAGAAAGACCTTTAATAATAACTTCATTACCTGAGTGAACCACTCTGGCTGAAATGCGCCCACGTGAATTAACAACGTTATTCTGCGTACCCGTTCTGATAATTACCTGAGCTCCAGTGTTATTGTAAACTTGGCCATTAAATCCCGCCCCGCCAACGATATCTATACTCACCGTTGCGCCATTTTGTGGGAAGTTCACCAGCGTTCCCCACAAATAAGTGACATCTGCTGTTGTTGTCGCCGGCATCGCAAAACGTAAACGGTCGATGGAAACAAGTGCCTTGTCTTGCATATCCGCCATCAATTTGCTGTACGAAGGCACAGTGATCAACGAACCATCTTCTTTGGTTAATTTAACGTCGCCGGTACCAGTCAATACATCGATTAACTCACTACGGCTTCCCTGAAAATAGGTTAACAAGGCACTGAATCGAGCAGAGAACTGACTGATATCTCCCTCGTAAGTCGTAATGATGGCATAGGGTTGCCCATTGGCCGTCTCACCCGAATAATTACTGTTCAATGTCAATGAAGCATTGCTGTTAACGCTCTTGATTTCATAGAGTTTATTATCTGGCGCCAGCAACATCATCCCCGGCATCACGCCGTACTTTGCATCTCCCCATTGCGTGCCGGTCGCAGAAACAGAGGCGCTATTAGCGACAACATTAATTTTACCCGTTTTATACCACATGCTTATTTCTCCATATTTCCAAATATTGACTTAAGGTAATTAAACACCAAAAAACAGTCACCCTCTCCAGGACCAGAATCTATTATTCTTAAGAGGGAAAACCATCATGACAAAAGAGGAAACTATTGTGCTATCTCGATCATCCATAGCGTCAGTCTCAATGCGAATTTGCTGCTCGCCGGCGTACGCGGGAATATCGATTGAAATAGCATCTTCATAAACATCCCCTCCGCTCACTCTACTGAATCGATGTTGACGAAGGATATTCCCGTTCAGTTTGATTCGCATATTGCATACCGAACCTCGCGGGCTGCTGTAATACACGACCTTGATATTGGGAATGACGAGTCTCACGGCATAGTTCATTCCACCCGCATAGACGTAGGTGTATACGCCATCATGCTTGCGTAGTGTCTGGGCACTGAATGCCTGCATGCTGGCAATATCACCATCTATCCTGTTCGCATAAACCTTGCCTCTGACATCGCAGTTCTCATTGATGGTCACGTTGTTGAATACGCCTGAGGTGGCGAAAATACGTCCGCGCACATCCATATTACTGAACGTGGCATAACCATTCTTATTGATCGCCCATCCTTGCCGATAGGCGGGGTCGTCATGCCAAGCATAGTTTGACGACGTGATTTCCTGTGCTATTTTTGCACTGTCTATCGAAGCATTGGCGATAAACGCGGCGTTAATAAACGTCTGGCCATTTTGCACGGCAAACGGGGAGGAGACACTTCCGTTTGGATTATTCAGCAACGCAAAACGATCCGCCTGGACCAAGAACTGACTGTTGCCCGCGCCATCTACGCCCAACGCCATCCCTGCAACAAACTGCCGCCCTGCGTTGTCAGCCTGTACCTTCAAACTCCATGATGCAGATATCTTGCCGTTCAATGAAGCCTGTGCCTGTTTGACCTCCTGTACCGCCGCAGTGTTATTACCGGCGGTCGCCGTCACGTGATCAATACGTTGTCCTAATGCGCTATCGGCGCTTGAACGTACGCTGCTTTCATTCAGCAGATTGGTTTTGACCTTACCCACTTCAGTATTAAGTTGAACAATCTGTTGTGAAGAGGCCGATTGGTTATCGGTAACTGTTTTCGCCAGTTGGGTAAGTACAGCGCGGTTTCCCTCTGTTTTACTGGATATATCGGTAAGCTGTTTTGCCTGAGCGCTCCCCGTATCCACCAAAACCTGCAGCTGTTGTTCAACGTTCGCTTGATTCTCATCAACCGTGCCGCTTAACGTCGTCAACTGTTGTGCCAAAGCGCTATCGGCCTGCGCCCTTACCGTCAACTCTGTGGCCAATTTAGCCGCAACGCTACCAAAATTGGCCTGCAAGCCAATCAACTGCCTAGCCTGCGCTTGTTGCTGATCGGCCAAAACCGTCTGTTGAGTCTGGAGCCCCGCAGTAATGGTGTTTTGTTGCTGAACATCCCCACTTTGCTTCAATGCCAGCTCAATATTGGCTTTCGCCGTCGCTGCCAACGATTGTGACAGACTGGCATTGGCGCTATCGGCATCAGATTGCGTTTGCTGCAGCTGCGTAATTGCAGCCTGGCTCTCCCCTACCTGGCTATTAAGTGAATCCAGCCGTTGTGATAATGCGCTGTCCTCGGTCGCGCGTACGGTCAGCTCCTGCCGCAGCCCGGCAGAAACATCGCCAAAGTTAGCCTGCAGCATAAGCAACTGCCGTGCCTGCGACTCCAGCTTGTCGGCATGAACCTCCTGTTTCGAAATAAGCCCGGCGTTTACCCCAACCTGTTCTTTCTTGCTGTTATCAAGGTTTAGCGCATTCTCAATATCCGCTTTACTCAAGGCTTCCAGCGACTGCGTCATTCCCGCCCGTGCGCTTTCGGCATCGCTGACAACCTGCTGCAGTTGGGCCAAGGTTGCACGACTATCGCCCACTTGACTATTGAGCGAGTCCAAACGTCGTGACAGCGCGCTGTCTTCTGTTGCACGCACGGTTAACTCTTGCTGGAGTTCTGCAGAAACATCACCAAAGTTGGCCTGCAAACGTGTCAACTGCCGTGCCTGAGACGCCAACTGATCGGCCTGAACTTGCTGTTGGACGGTAATAGTGGCGTTAACTTCGTGCTGATCTTTTTTGCTGTTATCAAGATTTAATGCGTTCTCGATATCCGCTTTGCTGAGTGCTTCCAGCGATTGCGTAATGCCCGCCATTGAACTTTCGGCATTGCTGGCTGCCTGCTGAAGTACATTGATGGCCGAAGCCTGGCCATCAACGGTCGTTCCCAACGTGTTAAGCGCTTTCGCCTGCGCGCTGTCAGCTTCTGCGCGAGTCTGCGATTCCGCTGCTATCGCTGCCGTATTGGAGCCCGCTTGTGATTCCAGGGCACTGAGTTGCCGCGCCAGAGCCAACTCGCTATCCGTCAAAGTCTTCAGATGCTGCGTAACCTGGGCCTGATTATCGCTAAACTCGGCGCCCAATCCGCTCAACTGCTCACCTATTGCCTGCTGCTGGTTAGCCAATGCTTCCGTTTTTGCCGTAACGGCCGCATTAACCCGACCTTGCTCCGCCTGATGGTTATCGACAATTTGGGCACTGGCGGCCACATCCGACTCCACTTTGGCCAACGCCGCTTGAGCATCTGCCTGCGTTTGTTCCAATTGGGCGATCGTTCCCTGCTGCTTATCGGAAACGGCTTTTACCGAATTGATAATTTGGGACATCGCCTCATCGGCATCACTCCTTGCCTGCTTTTCTTGAGCAATTTGCGCCGCGTTGCCCGCTGATTTGGCCACGACGGCAGCCAATTGCTCTGCCAGCGCTTGGTCCTGTTCCCGCAAGACGCTAACCTGAGAAATCACCTCTGCAATGCTGGTGCCGTCACCACCGGTCAATGCGTCTACTTTAGCCTGCAGCTCGGCATCTGCCCGCTGCAGAGCCGCACGCGTCCCGCTGAGCTCATGCAGGGCATCTTGAATATCTCCGGCCAACGTTTGCTTCGCCATCGTCAAATCAGTGCGTGCCACATCGAGTGTCAGGCTGTTCTCAATCGCCGCCTTGCTGATTTGCTCCAGGTTGCGCTGTAAACCTTCTACGGTCATGTTCAGATCGGTATTGGTGCCGGCAACTTGTTCTTTAACACTCTCGAGAGCCTGCTCCAACGCACCTACATCGCCGGCCAGTGCCTCCTTGTTCTGCTCAATGTCACGCTGCGCCTTAGCGATCTTATTCGCCAGATCCTGAACGTTTTGATCGGACGGCAGGCTGGAGATTTTATCCAACAGTTCTTTACCTAACTCCGTCTCGGTAATACTGTTGGCAATCTGCTCCAAAACGATATCCGCTTTATCGGAGGAAATGCCGCGTACAAACTCCGTCCATTCAGACTGTAAGCCGTTTTTATCCGTAAACGCCGCGCGAAAATACAGCGTTTGCCCCGCCCTGAGCCCTTGCATGTCATAGTGATTTTGCGGATAAGGCACGTCTGCCAGCAGTTTCTCATCAGAGAAATCCGCCCGTGCAGCAACGGCTAGCGTTGTTTTCAGACCATCCTCAGCCCCTGCACCAAACATCCAGGAAAGTTGGATACCAAATACCCGATCGGTAGAAGCGCGCAACCCAACGATTCGCGGCGGTGCCCCTTCTTTACCGGCCAAATAGGTGGTTTCCGAACGGCCCCAAGGTGAGGAGACGTCGACTGCATTAACCGCACGCACCCGAACATCATAATTGCCTGCGAAAATACCGTTGACTTCAAACCCAAGCGAAGAGGTCGCACCGATATTCACCCAGTTGCCGCTGTCTTTGCGCCATTGCGCTTCATACTTCAGCGCACCGGTCACCACCGCCCATTGCACGCGCAGGGTGGCGATATTGATCCCTTGGCTGACATAGTCATACCGGGAAATAGTGATATTGGCGGGTGCGGCTATCGTGCCTGGGGGGGTGACAGTGAGCGGCGGAGAATCCAACCGAACACCGTTATCGATAAACGCGTATTTATTTGGATCGTGCTCTACCGCACTGATGGTGAAAGTGCCGTCATCGTTGGATTGCACTGAAATCACGCGGAACTGTTGAACGGCCAAGTCGTCAGAATCGATGCTCCACACAGCTTCCGCTTCCGGTTGCTGACGAAAAGCCGCAGTGAGCGTTACGGTTTTCTTGTCAGCGGCAATGCTGGCAATGGTGCGGCGTTGGGCCGTGCCATCCGGCAGATTGATGCACAAACGATCGCCCGCGCTAAATTCAACCTCACGATCCAAAACGACTGTTCGTTCCTGTGCAGATCGGATCCTGCCGCCATTGGCTTTACCGGCCAACATCGCGTCCGCGACGCCGATAATACGCGCAGGCAGAGGAATATTGCCGTCCAGTCCAACGTTAAAACTGACGGTACGATCTTTGGCATTGCTTAAAATAGCCCAGCGACCGCGGCGATGAGCTTCGGTCCGGCGCGTACAGCCAATAGCCGTTATTTCGGTCTGGTTCACACCATACCGTTTCACCAAATCGTTATCGTAGGCCGCCTCGACGGCCTCGGCATAATGATTGGATGGATCGCCCCATTTGACCAACGCCGAGGTATAGCGATTCTTGTAAGAACCTGAGGCATAGGTAAACTCACCGTTAATCACGTTGGCTCGCGAATAGACAAAATCCATATCGCGCGGCATATCCGCATAGGCAAATAGCTGATCGTTACCCCAGTAGGTAATACCGCGGAAAATAGCCGAAATATCGCGTAAAACGGTGTAAGCATCTTGCTGAGATTGAATATACACATCGCACAAAAAGCGCGGTTCCTTGCCCTCACCACCCAGTCCGTCACTGACCAGCTCATCACAATACTGGGCGATTCGATAGAGTCCCCATTTGTCCATTTCCAATGCGGAAACCCGATTCCCCAGCCCATAGTTCTTATCAAGCGCAATATCGTAGAACACCCAGGCAGGGTTGTTGCTCCAAGCCCATTTGAAACTGCCATCCCAAGCGCCGGAGTAACTGCGAGCCAACGGATCGTAGTTGGCGGGAATGCGTATAATCTTGCCTTTTGGCCTGACGGTAATTTTAGGGACCGCGTTGAATTGAGCTGCGTCGAACTCAATGAACAGCAGTGCCGTATTGGGATAACGAAACTTCGCGTCAACGATCTCGGTATAAGTCTGAACCTGGGTATTGTTTACCAGTTTGCTGCTGGTGGAGTCCGGCGTCAGACGACTTACACGCAACGTCCAGCCGTTTGTTGCCTTGGGCAAGTTAACCCGATGGTCACGCTCATACAAACTGGTGGTTTTACCCTCTACTTTTCCGTCAACGACCGTTTGATAAGCGGCCCCGTCGGTGGAGAGTTCAATTTTGTACTCCACAACTGCGCCATGCATATCACCGTTATTTTCATAACGAAACAGCGATGGAAATCCCATTCGAATGCGCAATGCATCGATGTCGGTATTAGTGAAAGTACGTGTCCAGGCATTGGTCGTCGTCAGTTTTACGTTGACGGAGGTTTCCGACTCAACGTCCGGCATCCCCTGAATGTAATCCTGCATTTGCGTACCATTGCGCACCTCCCATTTCAGTCCGGTGAAATTCTCGCTGCCGTCGGCATTGTGTACCGGCGTGCCATCCAGCAGAATGCGCGTGCCGTCCAGTTCGCCGGCGATCTCACCTTCCGATAACGCCAGGAGGATTTTAATTTTTGCATTGGACTGCAAGTCATCAGGTGATTCGACCGGTGTATGCGCCGCTCCACCACCACCTTTGCGCCCGCGAATAAGTGTCTGTGCCATATTGCGCCCATAAAAAAAGGCCGCCTGAGCGACCGTGATGAATAAAGAAACGTCCTATTGTTGGTTTTCGGCGTAAATGCCCGCCGAGATCACTGCCCCCCCGATCTCGCGCTCACCGTACAAAATGGGCACAGGGTAGCCCTGTGCAGTGGTATTGACCGGGGAACCGAAAGCATACGAGGGCTTGTTCTCCACCGATTGTGAAACAGACATACCAAAGCTAGGTTGCGGTGTCAGCATCTGGATGACACCGCCCATCACCATGGAAGCACCCATCATGCTGAGCGTTGAAACGGTGAGAGAAGTTGCCATGGACGCCTTCCAAAGCGCCAACGTGCCGCCTCCCGTATAAAAGGCTCCTATCAAAGCGGCAACGCCGAGCACTATCTGGAACATGCCGCCGTTCTTGCTGCCCGCAATGATCGGCATGATGCGGATCACGGCATCACCTTTCGAGGTTGCGAACTCTTCAACCCCGATATTTTGATCGCCGTTGAAAAAAGCGAAATGAATGCCTTGGCGATGAGCGCACATCATATATTTCTCAAACCCCTCAACCGTGACGCACAACGCGCGCAAGGCTTCACAAGTATCTTCGACCACCAACCGGTGAATCTTGCCAAACCGCTTGCCCAGTTGGCCTCCTAATCTGATTGTTCTCGCTACCTTGTTCATAACAATTCCTTACGCCTGACCACTCGTACCGTCCGTTCTTGGAAATAGCCGTTATAGGGATAACGTTGGCTTAACTGGCCATAGAGATGATGCAACATCATGTTATCGCCTAAATAAATCCCCGCATGGTTTGTCACCGGAGCTGAAATTTGCATCATGATCATGTCACCCAGCCGTATTTCTCCCGCAAATTCACGAAACCCTTCACGATACCAATGCTCGTCATAGAGTCGGGTATTGCCATCTCTCCACCACTCATGCTCTACGGAGTAATTATTCAGCGTGATTCCATGCTGCCGGTGGTAATAATCCATGATCAATGACCAGCAATCGGCATGTCCCAGTAGCCAGTTGCGGCCAATCAACGGACGATCGTCACGCGGTGCAATTTCGAGATAGTCCCCTTCAGGCCAAGACAAAATGCCCCAGACAATACCCGAATGATCGCACTGAACCCGGTCCAACTCAGAAGGAACAACATTTGGCACATCGGGATGGCTGTGAATAATGCGAATAATTTCCCCGCATGCTTCTGCACGAGCATAGTCCTGCGGAGCAATAACAAACCCCTCCATCGGGCTGTCAGCCACATTGTCACACGGCAAATACCGTACTTTGCGGCCACTGAGCACCACAAAACCGCAGCTTTCATTCGGATACACCGAGCGGGCATGCTCATATATGGCCTGCATAACATGTTCTTGCATGCTCATTTCCCTAAAAGATTTGAACCAGGGAAACCACCGAAGGAGAGCGGCTGGGCGTCACCAAACCTTTTTCTGCATGAAGAAACACGGCCGCCACAAACGTCCAACGCGGGATCGTCCACCGGTTGATCATCTTTGTCGAAGCCGGCAATGCCGCCGTAGTCGCAACCTCTTCCTGTACGATACCAACCGCGAATACACCACGTGCACAAACCATGGATTTGCCGTGACGGCAATTGTTGCCCCTGTAAATCAAAAGGTGTGGCCAGTTGGAATTCCACGACGGTGTTAGTCTCAGCAGTTTTGCTATCGATATAAAATACCTGCACCCGTTCCTGACTGGCATCCGCCAGCGAATTGCCTGCCGGAAAGTTGCGCGCATCAAGGTATTTCACAAAGGTCTGATGCACGGAGACTTTGGCCTGGACAAGATCGCTGTACGCCAGACATAACGCAGTCACCACATTGCTGATATTAGCAACGCGCAGTTTCGGCGTAGGCTGTGAACCGTCGGTTGTCGTGGCCAAGCCGGTAATTTCATACGGGTAAGCTTCATATTCCTGGCCCCGCCACCAAATTGACCTGGGCTTCAGGCGTTGCTCTTCCCCTGCAGACGCGGCAAGTTCCTCAGACTCCCAAGGAAGGCTGTGCGCATGGAAGCGCAGGATGTCCGCGCCAAAACTGGTCCCATCAATTTCAATCAATTGGATAACTTCACCGGGCTCTAATTTTTGCACATCGCTGTGATATGACATGGCTCCCCCTACACCCCGAAGGCCTGTTCAAAGGTAAAACTCACCGAAAACACATTGCGTGAAAGCGGTGATACCGTGATGGAGTCAGATTTGACTCTAAACAGATTTTTTCTGCCGCCGGGCGGCGTCCAGAAAAAGGCGCGGATCACATGCGCATTTAAAAAAGACAACAGCGACTCCGTAACCGTAGGATGGCCGGTATAGACCAGCTGCCAGGATTGGGTAACGCTGTTTAACCCATTGCTGCTGATTTGCTTATATCCGTCGCCAAACTGTGCGCTGCGGACATTGTGAGAAAAGTTGCCGACAGGTGCCGCCTGCGTGCGCCATTGGAAAGTATCGATTGGCATATTTACTCCAGACATAAAAAAACCCGCCGTAGCGGGTTGTGACCGTTTATTTCGTAGTTTCAGCACCGATAAAATCAGTGTGCTCCCGAGGCATTCCAAATTAATCCCCCCGGTTTTAGTTCTTTGCTCAACCGTTCGGTAATCGCTTGATTGACGATACCCTGTACGATTTTCCCCATCCCTCCCGCAGGAGACTCGCCGGCGTTACGCGCATTGCCATCCTGGCTCATCACCACAGTACTATTTACCGTAATACCGCCTCCCCGATCGCCTTTCAGTCCGAACATCGGTGCACGCTCGCCAACCAAACCACCGTCAGCGTAGCCGCGCATCATGGCGTAAAGATGACCTACGCCAATACGCTGCGTCGCCTCCTTGGTCATGACAAATTCACCGCGATGCACAACGCCGGCAGCATCATACTTGCCGCCATCACCGGTATACCCACCGGAGGACTTCAACCCCATCGGCACCGCCCCAGGAGTGTTACCGCCCGAAGAAGCATCTCGGGCAATCCATCCCATGGCTTTTTGCACCATAAATGCCACCAGCAACTGATTGATAACCTGGACGATCATTTTCAAGATAGAGGAAGTAAACTCTTGGAAACTGGTTTTTCCAGTGGTGACCATATCCGTCAACATTCCGGAAAGGCCGTTAAAGGTGGCTCGCCCAACATCCGCCATAGAGGCGTAAACGTTGGTCGCAGTATCCAGATATTCGCTCCATCCTTTACGCGCACCGGCGAGCCAGTCGCCACGAACCTTATCTTCAGCGGCGAATGTGTTTGTCAGCTCACTCACCATATTTGCCGCAAACGGGTTTTCTTTATTCTCCCGACTCAACTGCTGAAGCTCACGACGGCGTTGCAATTCACGTTCACTCATTCCGCTTTCTTGCAGTACTTGCTGGGATTTTGAGCGTTGTTGATTAATGTAATCCGCCGCAATATGGCCGTAGTCGGGCTTTTCTTGCCCTTTCGCCGATGAGACAGGGGCCGCTACCGCCGTGGGTGAATAAAATCCGGAGCGCTTATTGCGCTTACCCAGCCACGTGTCTATTTGCTCACGGCTGTCCCCCTTGTGAACAGGCGGTTGTTCCGCCGTCATGGCCTCACGATACCCTGAAAGACCGGCACTGATTCTTGCGTGCCCCTGAAAGATGCTCTCTTCTAACTTAGTGGAGGTCTTCTGGCTGTCCTCAACAATTTTTTTATTCGTCTCAATAAAACCGTTAAGAAAATCAACGTGGGCCATCTTGGCGATAGGCCCCAAAGAATCAACGATAAAGCCGGAAATCAACCCATCGCCTTTTGTGATTAACAGCCTGACTTCATCGATAAGCGTGCCCACGATGTCCTTCACGAGCCTGGCCATGGCCAACATATCCACGCCAACGCCATGTGCGGCATCAGAAGCCCATTTTTTCACGTCAATCCACATCAGCGACAGCGGAGACATGCTTTCCATGATAGCCGCAGACTGCCTGCCGGTCTCATCACCATAGAGCTGCATCGCCAACGTAGTCGCTTCGGTGCTTTTTCCCGCATCAACCAAACGAGAGACATGCTCCAACATCTCAACGTTGACAAAACCATATTGCTTACCCAACTCCGCCAATCCTCTAACGGGATCGTCCGCTATTTTACGGAAGTTGGCTTCAACCTCTTCAGCGGTCACCTCGGTCACCGCACCAAGATCCTGCGTAGCTTTGGCAATAATGCCTATCTGCGGCGCGGAATAACGTCCCAAACGGTTCAAAGAAGCGAGCAATGATTCATTCGAACTGATGCTGCTGTTCGTCATTGAACCGATAGAAACTGCCAGAGACTCCATTTGGCCAATCGAGTTGAAGGCCTGGCCGTTGGTCATAATGATGGAGGTCCGCATATTATCGAATGATTCACGGACGTTATAGCCCCAACTGGCCAACGTTGCGACACCGCCGATAACCCCACCCAAAGCGGCGCTGGTGGTCGCCAACAATGGGCGTAATGCTTGCAGCGTATTGCTTACGCCACCAAAGGAAGTGACCAGTTGTGCCCCATGATTTAGCGCAACTTTCCAAACAGGCTCCCCCGACGCCAATGACGACACCAAACCCAACATATTGGCTGATAGAGTGTTTAATGTTTCCTTATAGGCTTTGGCATTATTATTACCAGCATGCATATCAGCAGCTTGCTGACCCATTTGCCTTCTTAGTTGCTGCAGCGCCGCCCCATGGCGCCTTAAACCTTGCTCATCGAAGGCGCTGCGGGAAACTGAACTCTGGGTTTGACGTTGCTGCCGAATCAACTTGTCCAATTCATTATTTAACGGACTCAGCCGAGTCCACATCTGATGTAAACTATCGCTATAGCGGCGGAGATCCTGTGCCCCACTGCGAAAAGCGCGATTCAGCACATCGACTTTACCGACGGTTGCCGAAGCGTTACGTTGCAAGTCTTTCAATTCTTTATTCGCACGCTGCAAATCATCGGTATGAATACGCAGCGTCATGGTTGCAATATCTGCCATGTCTGGCTCCTCACCACAACAAAAGCCAGCACGGGGCTGGCACCCTCGCAGGCGATCATTTTCGGTGAATGATTCTTAGCGCTGCGTTTTCCATAATACGGATATCATTTAATGTGCTCGCCTCGTCATCTACCGCATAAACCTTCATTAACCAAGCCAGACAGTTATAATCCAACCCGGTGACACCATTCATTCCGATACGCCACTGCGTCGCCATCATCTGGAAAATAGTGACAGCTGATACCATATCCGGCCAGATTTCCAGAGTGACCGTTTCGTAGTCATCTCTCGTTAATCCAAATGCGGCAAGCTCTTCGGGAGGGGGTTCAGACGTGTAGAAAGCCTCGGCAAGCGCCGTCAGTTTTTTTCCCGTACCACCATCAACTCTTTGGTATACGCAGTGGCAATTGCATCAAACGCGCGCGGATAGTTATCAAGCAATGTGATAATGCTTTCTCTATTCAACATGTCGGGCAATGCCCATCCATCACAAATTTCGTGCAAGAAATCGGCCATAGGTTCATTGTTGTAGCTACCCGCCTCCAATTGCTGTTCGGTTGCTTCGCGCAGCGATTTTTCCAGCGTTTCCAATTGGCTGCGTTTTTTATGTTTGAACGAAAATGTCAATATTCCATCCTCGCTTCCCGCACGTGGAATAACGACGTCAATGCTAAAGGTTGGGGTTGGGTTAAGGGTAAATTCAGTCATCATGAAAAAGCTCCAAGAAAAAATAGTGTCGTTGAAAAACAGGCCTTACCGAGATAAGACCTGTTTGCCTTAACGATTAAAGGGTAGTTTTATAGAAAGTCATGTCGCTGGACTGAATTGCCAGCGATACGGCCACAGTTTCCACCTGGTTGACAGCCGTTGTTGGTTGAGGGTCAAAAGATGGAATTGCTGACCAATAGCGCAGCTCGTTGGCTTTAGGGACGTACATATAAAATGCCAAAACATCGCCATTACGATCCGCATTCTGCAACACGCTATAAATTGGCTGTGTCGAATCGTGAGCGAAGGTAAAGGTCTGCGTTTTCGCCGCCTTGAATGTTGCCAGGTTACGTTGACGATCATCCTCTAGAAACTGAACCTGAGCATATTGTTGATCGCCGCCCGACTGAGCCACTTCGGTAATTTGCGGAATTTGGGTCCAGTTGGCGACTTTAGTCAGCGCACCTTTACCGATACCGGCAGGGAAAAACTTCACATCCGAAGTATTGATCGCGCCAATAGTAACGCTGGTATCGGTTGAGGCAGTGATCTTGGCGACCAAGTCATCAATCAGCCCCCAGCCTGAATTGACAATGACAATGTCCCCAATTTTCAAACCATGGCCTGTGGCCAGAGTAAATACCGCGCCATTAGCGTTGCTCACCGCCGTCGTTGCTACCGTCGAAGTAGCAGGGATACCGGCAAATACAGTTGCGCCATTAGGTAATGCAAAACTCATGGTAATTCTCCATTTTTAGATATAAAAAAACCGCCAGGAGGCGGTAACAGATAAAAAGAAAAACATCATTTTGATGTACTTCTTCATTGCATTTAAAATCGGTTACGTCTCAGTGCATTAGAAACCTTATGACTGAGACCAATAACTGATACTAACAGGAATGATATAGCTATCTTCTTTCTGAATAGCAGGTAAAATACTGGCTGGAGCATTAACACTGCAGCTCAAATAATCATCGGAAAGCTCGGCACCATTGGGAAAAAGTGACAACACCCGCTCCGCTAACAGATAGCCTTCATGGCTCCCCTCGCCTTTTTTGATCACAATATTGATCTGATAATTCCCGCTGTATACAGTCACATCCTGAGAAACACCAATCCCCTGATTGACTGCAGGAACAATAAATGGCTCAAGATGCAATACCGCACTTCCCTCAAAAGGGAAATTTGCCAACGTGTAGTCGATATTGTTTTTTTCCGCCCATTGCAACAGTACCGACTCAAACAAATCCTTTATCTTTAAGGTACTCAACACAACCTCCAAATAATTTAATCCATAAATCCTCTCATGCGCATCAGGAATTGACACAACCCTACACGGTGTTTTTCTAAACGATAATGAAATTTAGAATTAATGCCTCATGCATATCAACTTCAGATGTTATCAAGCTACATGATAAAATTCGAAGCGAAAAGAATTATTTTATTATTTTTTAAATTAAAAAAATAAAACAAACAAAAACGCCCCGATAAACGGGGCTATATAAAAATGTAAGAAATCTCAATGTTTATTATGAATGCGCTAATAACTTTCCATCTGCAATTTTATTTCCTCATGAGATAAACATCCATCTATAAAGCCTTCTGCAATTTGCATTTGCTGACGAACTCTCCCTTCAGAGCATTTCCAACCACGTGCGATAGCCGATTTTGATTCGCCATACACATAGTGACGCAGAATCAATTCCAACTCTTCTGGTTGGCGTATAGCCTGCAATCGAGCGACGGCACGATCGACAGCCAACCCGTCTTCATCACAACAAGAAAGGCGATTCTTTGCCGTATGTGGTAACAATCCCTTAAAGCCCGCAGCGATATGAGAGTATCCCATCGAAGGATGTTCCCGTGCCCATCCTCCCCACCGCATCAATATCTGCTGTATGTCTCTCATGCCCCTCCCTAGAATGTACCTTATGAATTCACTTCCCCTCAAAAAACGAACTAAAGGTACATTAAACCTGACTTTAACCACCAATAAATGTACCCATTGGATACATTATGCATATAAAAAATAGTTATACAAGTAACTTGTACCTTTTTGGTACATATGCTGTAATAATGATATGAAAACGATCGAAGAAATCCGGCGGGAAAACGCCAGAAAATTGCGCGACGGCGTGGGCGGCAACTCAAACTTCGCTGCCATGTTGGATCGCGAAGCGACGCAAATCAGCCGAGTTATCGGCAAAAACCCCACAAAAAAAATTGGCGACGATCTCGCTCGCCATATGGAGATTTGTTTTTCTCTTGCTACCGGATGGCTGGATAAAACCCATGACGCCGCCGCCGGCCACACCAACATTCAGGAAACATCGTACGGCAACGATAAAAAGATAAAATTGGTTCCGGTGATATCCTGGGTTCAGGCAGGAGCCTGGACGGAAATCGCGTTTTCAGAGGTTGATTTGATTCAAACAGAACACTATCCCTGCCCTGTCGCCTGTGGGGAAAGGACCTACATTTTGCGTGTGGTCGGCGATTCAATGAGCCCGGAATACTCCCCTGGCGATCTGATTTTTGTCGATCCTGATGTTACTCCCTGGAATGGCGATGACGTGATCGCTTTAATGAGCGACTTCGGCGAAACCACATTTAAACGTTTTATTGAAGAGGGCTCAGAGCGGATGCTAAAAGCGCTCAATCCTGATTGGCCGGAACGTTACATCCCAATCAACAGCAACTGCCATATCATCGGTACTGTTATCTTTTCGGGTAAATCTCGTCGCCATCGATAAATCCGCTGTCTCATGTCTCATGTTACGCCGCAATCATTCTCCTGAGGGATAGCGGTTTTCTCACTCAACGACTGCGCTTGGCGTGGCGCTCAAAGTTTTCTGCCTTGGCCTGCGCCGATTTACGCAACGTGACATAACAAGCGCCCTCGCCGCCGTCGCGCGGTAAGGCGCGGCAAAATGCCTGTACCTGTTCAAACTGTGCCAGCCACTTGGCGACGTAACTGCGCACGATATTCGGATGGCTTTCGTTCTGCCGCCCGCGGCCGTGCACGATCAGCAGCGAACGCAGGTTTTGCGCCTCCGCCTGCATAATGAAGCGAAACAGCGCCTGCCGGCTGGTTTCAACCGGCTGACGCAGCAGGTTCAGCGACGCCTGCGGCGGGTAACGCCCGTTGCGCAGTTTGTCCAGCACGCCCTGCTGAATGCCTTCCCCTTTGAACTCCAGCGGCTGTTCACAGGGGATCACCTCGAGAAAATCGGTGCTGAGGAAGTTTTCCTGCCGCAGCCGCTGCGCTTCGCGCCGCGCGCTTTTGTCCACCGCCGCCTGCGGCTTGAGGTACAGCGTCTGCCGTCCGCTCTCCAGCGGCACCACGTCCGCCATCGCCTGTTCAAAAAAGTCTTTTTCCTGCTCGCTCATGTTCCACCTCTCTTGAACGGCAGCCTTTACGGCTGGGAATGGGGACGATTGTAAGACGCCTTGGCGCGGTTGCAAGCCGGGAATTGTCAGCGGCATTTGTCTCATTTGTCGTCAACGGGTGAGCTTGCGAACAGTTTTCGCTATACTGCTAAGCCATCATTGAGTGCCGCAAAGGATCGAGCCCATGACAATGCGCGAGCTGGAAATCCAGTTTCAAAATGCGATGAATGAGTTGCAGAGCAGCTTCGAACGGCAACACCGCGAATGGCAGCAGAGCTACCAGGCGCTGCAGCAACTGCTGGAAGAAGCCAAACAGCGCGAAGCCGCGCTGCGGGCGCAGAATGAACAACTGGCGCGCAAACTGAGCACCGCCAGTTCGGTGCCGGAACAGCATGCGCTGGTCAAGCAGATCAAAATGCTCGGCGCCCATCTGGACGCGCTGGCCAAAGACGCGGCCACCTTCAATCACCACCTGCGCCAACAGAGCGCGGTCGGTAATTTCAGCGGCGAACAGCATTGATAGCGGGCGCTGTCGCACAGCGCCTCCCGCCCCTCTTCTGGCGTATTGAGAGTGTAATAAAGCCTAAATGACCTGGATCATCCTCGCCGCCCTGATCGTCGTATTCATTATCGGTTACCGCATCTTGACGTCCGACACCCGCAAAGCCATCGATTCGCTGGCCCATCTGCTGAGGGTCAAGCCGATGCTGATCGAATCGATGATCCAGGAAATGGGCGGCCGCCAAAGCCAGACCTTTATCCGCATGCTGAACAACGGCTACACCGAAGAGATGCACCAGGCGGCTTATCTGCTGTTCATCTACCTGACGTTTATCAAACAGGCGGACGACGAGCAGATTGCCCTGTGGCGTGACGTGCTGCTGCGCGCCGGGCTGTCACCGGAGCTACACGCCGAGCACACCGAAGCGGCGCTGTTTTACTTCGCCGAGCTGGATATTGATGCGTTTGAACTGGCGCAATTCCGCCGCGCCTACAACGAGCGTTTCAACCGCGAAGCGTTGGCCCACGGCTGATAGCGTCCCCCGGGTCGGGGGACCGATTACAGGAACATGCTGTAAAGGTAGCGCGAAAGCGCTTCGCGCGAGCTGAAGCCGTGTGCGATGCCGTAGCGCTGGTTCGGGGTGTCGCTGCTTAAATCCAGGGGAAACTCCAGATACTGCTCGCTGAAGCGCACCGGGGAGGTCGGCGTGGCGAAATGCACGCTTCTCTCTTTCAGCGCCGGGTGGATCACCAACGCGGTTCTGCCCATCCGCGCTTCGCGATTCACATACACGTAGTGTGCGCCCTTGCGGTAACCATAGGCCTGATCGGTGACATAATCACGCTCAAAGCCGGTATTCTCCAACACTTTAGCCACTTCATCCGGCCGTAAATACATCGATTCCTCCTCTCATTCTGGACCGCTGAGCGACCTTACCGTAATCATTCACCGAAACAATGATTTTCTGGGAAGGAATCCGGGTTTCGGACTATTCCTGAATCAGGCCCGGCTGCGCTGCAGCAGGCGCAGGGTGAGCAACACCCCGAGCGCCACCAGCAGCGCCGCCGCCAGATAGATCGACGGCACGCCCATCTGCCCGATCAGTAGCCCGGCCAGCGGGCCGGTGATGCCCAGCGCCAGGTCGAGGAACGCCGAATAGGTGCCGAGCGCCGTGCCCTGGTTCTGCGGCGGCACCTGTTTCACCGCCTCGACGCCCAGCGCCGGGAACACCAGCGAGAAACCGGCGCCGGCCAGCAACGCGCCGGTTTGCACCATCCAGGGCTCACCAGCCTGCCAGATCAACAGCAGCCCGACGATCTCAACCAGAAACGACGCCAGCGTCACCTTCAACCCGCCGTGGCGGTTAATGACGTTGCTGAAGATCAGGCGAATACCGACGAAGGCGCAGCTGAACAGCGTCAGCGAAAACGCCGCGCCGCTCCAGCCTTTGTCGGCATAGTAAAGTGTGATGAACGTGGCGATCACGCCGAAACCGACGGTGCCCATCGCCAGACCGAGACCATAGGCCCAGATGCGGCCGAACACCGCGCTAAAGGCGATGCGCTGCCCGGCGGCGATCGAGACGTCCGGCTTGCCGCTCGCCAACAGCAGCGCCACCGCAACCGCCAGCACGATCAGCGCCGCCACCCCGGCCAATCCCCACTGCTGATTCAGGTACACGCCAAGCGGCGCCCCGGCCGCCATCGCCCCGTAGGTGGCAACGCCGTTCCAGGAAATCACCCGCGCGGTGTGCATCGCCCCGACCCGGCCGATGCCCCATAGCGTGGAACCGGTGCTGGCGAAGCTTTCGCCGACGCCGAGAAACACCCGCCCCACGCACAGCAACAGCAGGCTGAGCCACGGGTAACCGTCAACGCCGAACGCCAGCGCGTAAAACAGGCCGCTGGCACCGCAGCAGGCCAGGCCGAACAGCACCACCTTCTTCGGCCCCAGCTGATCGGCGTAACGCCCGGCGTGCGGGCGGCTGAACAGCGTGGCGAAGTATTGCGCGCTGATGATAAGGCCCGCCAACACCGAGTTGTAGCCCAGGTGGTCATGCACAAATCCCGGCAACACCGCCAGCGGCAGGCCGATGGTCAGGTAGCAGACGAAGGTGAACATCACC
This sequence comes from Serratia sp. OLAL2, assembly GCF_002752475.1. Taxonomy (NCBI): domain Bacteria; kingdom Pseudomonadati; phylum Pseudomonadota; class Gammaproteobacteria; order Enterobacterales; family Yersiniaceae; genus Serratia; species Serratia sp. OLAL2. The sequence goes on from NZ_MSTL01000021.1 coordinate 240,514, forward strand.
ACGGACAAAATACGTCGGTTCAGCTGGAGGTTATTTTCTGCGGTCATCGAAGGTGGCTCGCATCGGACGGGGTAGACGAAGCCCTCCAGCATACCCCGATGAGATTTGATGATAAATGAGAGAGTTATAACGAATTATTATTTCGCTAACGATTTTGCCGCCACCCGCGCGCGCAGAAAATCGATAAACGCCCGCACCTTCTCCGGCACGTGACGGGTATTCGGGTAGAGCGCATAGATGCTCTGCTCAGGGAAACGGTGATCCGGCAGTAACCGCTGCAGCCTGCCGGCATCGATGTCGGGCTGCGCCAGCCACGCCGGCAGCAGCGCCACCCCGGCGCCATGCAGGGCGAACGCCAACAATGCCGCAGCGCTGTCGCCGGTAAGCGTGGCGGCGTCCGCAACCTTGAACAGCACCGCTTCGCGCTGCGGCGTGACCACCTGCCAGCTGAGCGGCGAACTGAGCCGGCTGTGGGCGATCCACTGCGCCTGCGCCAGATCCGTCAGCGAATGAATCGGCCGGTCGGCCAGATAACCCGGCGACGCCACCGGAAAAATGGCAAAGCTGTCGATCAGCGCCGCGCGGTGGCTGGAATCCGCCAGTTGGCCCAGACGGATCGCCACGTCGAAGCGCTCAGAGATCAGATCGGCATGATAAGAAGAAGAGACATGCTGGATGCGCAGCCGCGGATGCTGTCGTGAAAATGCCGCCAGCGCCGGCACCACCACCTGGGCGCCGTACTCCGGCGTGCTGGTGATACGCAGCACGCCACTCAGCCCGTGATGATCGCGACGCACGTCGTCCAGCACATTTTCCGCCTCCTGCAGCAGCTGCAGGCTGCGCTGGTAGAAGCGTTCGCCGGCATCGGTCAGCGACAGCCGCCGGGTGCTGCGCGCCAGCAGTGACACCCCCAGCTCGTTCTCCAGCTGCTTGACGTTAAAGCTCACCACCGCCTTGGTTTGCCCCAGCGCCGCCGCCGCCGCGGTAAAGCTGCCCGCTTCCACCACTGCCGCAAAGATCGCCAGACGCTGCAAATTCAGCATTTCGTCGCCCTTATTGTCAAAATAATTTTGACAGTGTAATCGCCCGCCGCCGATTTATCCGCACTTTTCCCCCCGATACACTGCTCGCCTTCAACCGGAGGCACCATGTCTTATCGCAGCAAAGTGGCAATCGTCTATCTGCTCGGCTTTTTCGTCGATCTGATCAATATGTTTATCGCCAACGTCGCCTACCCCGCCATCGGCCAGGCGATGCGGGCGTCGGTCAGCCAACTGGCGTGGGTCAGCAACGGCTATATTCTCGGCCTGACGCTGGTGATCCCGCTCAGCGCCTGGCTGGCGCAGCGCATCGGCGGACGGCGGGTGTTTCTGCTGTCGCTGGCGTTGTTCATGCTGGCCACCCTCGGCGCGGGCAACGCCGACAGCATCGGCGCGCTGATCGGCTGGCGCACCCTGCAGGGCATGGGCGGCGGCTTGCTGATCCCCATCGGCCAAACGCTGACCTATCAGCTGTACCGCAGCCATGAACGCGCCGGGCTGTCGGCCGCCATCATGTTGGTGGGGCTGCTGGCGCCGGCGCTGTCACCGGCGCTGGGCGGCTGGCTCGTCGATAGCCTGGACTGGCGCTGGGTGTTTTTCGCCAACCTGCCGCTGGCGGCCCTGGCACTGGCGCTGGCGGCGCTGTGGCTGCGTGCGGAAACGCCGACGGCGGCGCGCAAACCGCTCGACGCGACAGGATTACTGAGCGCCTGCGCGGCGCTGACGCTGCTGCTGCTCGGCCTGACCCGGCTGAGCGAAGCCGGCCATCAGGTTTCCGGCGCGGCGCTGCTGGCCACCGGTCTGCTGGTGCTGGCCTATTATCTGCGCCATAGCCTGCGTACCCCGCAGCCGCTGCTGAACCTGCGGCTGGTCGCCGATCCGCTGCTGCGCAACGCCATGGCGGTTTATTTGTGCATTCCCGGCCTGTTCATCGGCGTCAGCCTGGTGGCGATGCTGTATTTGCAAAACCAGCTGGGGATGCCCGCCGCACAGGTCGGCGGCCTGATGCTGCCCTGGGCGCTGGCGTCGTTCCTGGCCATCACGCTGACCGGCAAAAGCTTTAACCGCCTCGGCCCGCGGCCGCTGCTGATCGCCGGCTGTCTGTTGCAAGGCGCCGGCATGCTGACGCTGGCGCAGATCGACCTGGCCGGGCAGCACGCGTTGCAGATTGCCGCCTTCGCCCTGATGGGGTTTGGCGGCAGCCTGTGCAGCAGCACCGCACAGAGCAGCGCGTTCCTGCAGATCCCCGACGGCCAATTGGCGGACGCCAGCGCGCTGTGGAACATCAACCGCCAGCTCAGTTTTTGCCTCGGCGTGGCGCTGCTCAGCCTGCTGCTGAATCTGCTGCTGGCCGTGTTGCCGCCCGCGGCGGCCTACCGAACCTGCTTCATTCTGGCGGGCGCCAGCGTATTTATCCCGCTGTTGCTGTGCCTGCGCCTCGCCAACCGCGCCATCGTGCGCCAACTCAACGCTCAACAGGATGCTTTATGAACCCGTATTTTACCGAAGTGATCGACGCCCACATCGCCATTGAACGCTGGCTGGGCAAAGGCGCCGGAGAAGAGCAAGCGCTGCTGGCGCGCTTTACGCCGGAATTCAGCATGATCGCGCTGAACGGCGCGCCGCTGGATTTCACCGCGCTGTGCGCTTTTTTCCGCGCGCATCGCGCCGCCAAACCGGGATTGGAAATCGAGATAGAAGAGATGAAGCTGGTGGCCGAATGGCCGACGGGCGCGGTAGTCAGCTACCGGGAAAAACAGAGTCTGCCGGGACAAAGCGCCACGCTGCGCTACTCCACGGTGGTGTTTGAACGCCTGCCCGACGCGCTCGGCTGGCGGCATTTGCACGAAACTGCCGCAGCGCAATGATCACAGGAAGCTGCCGGCCAAAAACAATTCCCAACCGACGATCACCCCACACAGGGTTACCGCGCTGAAAATGACTTCAAACAGATAGCGATGGATCATCGTTCGTCGCCTCAAAAGAAGACACCCGGAAGAACCGGGTGTCTGGAATACGGGCTGGAGAGTGCGGAACCTTCCGGTTCCGCAACCATCACTTAATTAAGCTTTTTTACCGGCTTTTTTGTGGTGTTTTTTAGCGGCCTGAGCTTTCTGCACTGGCGCTTTTTTGTGGTGTTTTTTAGCAGCCTGGGCTTTCTGAGCTGGTGCTTTTTTGTGGTGCTTTTTAGCGGCCTGAGCTTTCTGGGCTGGCGCTTTTTTGTGGTGCTTAGCTTTCTTGTGATGCGTTGCTTTAGCTGGCGCTTTTTCAGCAGCAGCCGCTGGCGCAGCGGTAGTGGTGGTCGCAGCTGGCGCGGTGGTGGTAGCCGGAGCAGTAGCTGCGGTATCAGCAGCGAAAGCAACAGAAGACAGACCCATAGTGGCAGCAACGATCAGCGCTAATACTTTTTTCATCTTTAAATCCTCAGAGTGTTGTTTCGGTAAGCCCCGGTGGAGCCGTTGAAACAGATACTAGTGGAATCAAACCGCCGTTTCCGTGAGTGATTGGTTTCGCCGAGTAACCAAATGTACAAAGCCCAAGCGCCGGCAAACACCTGCGTGACGGCGGTTTTTTTCCGTGATCGGCCACACAAATCTCGGCATGGTCTACACTTAAAAGACATGTGTCGAAATGGAGAGCTGAATGTTTAAGAAAGCGGAAAGAACAGAACGCGATATCGATCAGGACGTCACTCTGTTGGCCGATACGCTGGATGAAGTGTTGCGCGAGTCCGGTGACAAGACCAAAGAGGAACTGAAAGAGCTGCACAGCAAGGCGAAAGGCGTGCTGCGCGACGCTCGGGCGCGATTCAACGGCTCCACCAGTCTGACACAGCATGCGCGCGACGCCGTCGATCAAGCCGACAGCTATGTGCGTGACAAACCTTGGCAGGGCGTAGGGATCGGTGCCGCCGTCGGCATCGTGCTCGGCGTGCTGCTGGCCCGGCGTTAACACCCCTGCAGTCATAAAGATAAAACAGATGTGCGTCTGGCCCGCGGAAATCGCGGGCCGTTTAATTTTAGCGAAACAGCTGCGCCAGCCCCTGTACCGCCCGCTCCGCCTCCTCTCGCCGGCTGAAATTGGCGAACCCCAGCAGTAACCCTTGCCCCACCGGATGGTCGATTCGCCAGTCCGACAACGCCTGCACCGCCAGCCCCTGCTGCCAGGCTTGCGCCGCCAACGGCGCATCCGCCAAGCCGTCGCGCAGCCGGGCCAACAGCTGAATGCCGCCCTGTTGCGGCACCGTCGTCAGCCACGCCCCCAGCTGCCGCTCCAACGCCTGCGTCAGCCACTCGCGCCGCTGGCGGTACAACGGCCGCATGCGTTTCAGGTGGCGATAGAAATGCCCTTGCCGGATAAAATCCGCCACGCCGGCCTGCAGCAGCGGCGGGCAACCGCAGCCACGCAGCCGGCTGCTGCGCGCGAATGTTTCCGTCAGACCGACGGGCACCACCAGATAAGCCATGCGCAGCGCCGGGAACAGCGTTTTGCTGAAGGTGCCGGCGTACAGCACCCGACCCTGAACATCGAGGCTTTTCAGCGGCGGCAGCGGCCGCCCGTGATAGCGAAACTCGCTGTCGTAGTCATCCTCGAGGATCCAGGCCCCGCGCTGCTGCGCCCAGTCGAGCAGCGCCATGCGCCGCGCCAGGCTGAGCGAGATGCCGAGCGGGCTTTGATGGGTCGGCGTCACCACCGCCAGCCGCGCCTCAGGCGCCGTCAGAATACCGGCGGCCACGTCCATGCCCTGTTCATCCACCGGCACGGCGACCGGCCTGACGCCGGCGGCCTGCAGCAGCGGACGCGTGACCGGATAGCCGGGATCTTCGATCCATACCGCGTCGCCGGCATGTAACAGCGTCTCCGCCACCCAGTCCAACAACGCCGGATAACCGGCACAGAGGAAAATTTGCTCCGGCCGACAGCTGATGCCGCGCGACAAATGCAGGTAATGGGCGATCGCCTCACGCAGTTCAGGCAGGCCGCCGGCCGGCGGCAGCGCCAGAGAAGCCACCGTGGAACCGCGCAGCTGGCGGGCGACAATGCGCTGCCACAGCGCCCGTGGAAACGCGTCCAGCGCCGGTACCCCCAGCTGGAAAGGCTGCAGCATGCCTTGCGGCTGCAGCGGATCGGGCGCCATTGCCGCCAGCGGTGGCGCAGCGGGGACCGCGCCCGGCGGCATGTGTGGCAGCTGCGGCGAGACATAGGTGCCCGCCTGCCCGCGGCTCTGCAAGAAACCTTCGGCAATAAGTTGCGCGTAGGCGCTTTCCACCGTAGCGCGCGCCACGCCCAGATCGCTCGCCAACCCGCGCACTGAGGGCAACCGGCCGCCTGCCGCCAGGCTGCCCTGGGTAATGGCGTCTTTAATCCGCTGGTAAATCTGCCGGTACAGCGGCTCGGCGAGCCGGCTGTCCAGCCGCAGCGAGGTCAGGAAAGTTGGCATTATGGCCCGGTTAAATAATCATTTTATGGCCCTATAGCATAGACCATAAGGCCGCTAAAGTAGCGCCATGATTTCGTTACTACCGATTGAGGTTGACCATGATTAAGCAACGTTTGAACTATGCCGAGCTGGCGCCCACCCCGTACAAAAATATGGTGGGCGCGCTGATGGCGCTGGAGAAAGGCGCCCTGGACAAGGCGACCATCGAGTTGATGTTTATGCGCGTTTCGCAGATCAACGGCTGCGCCTACTGCCTGGACATGCACGGCAAAGCGCTGCGTGAAAGCGGCTTCAGCCATGCCAAGCTGGATACGCTGGCGGGCTGGCGCGTCAGCCATGAATTCAGCGAGCGCGAGCGCGTCGCGCTGGAATGGGCCGAGTCAGTGACGCTGATCGCCGCCACCGGCGCGCCGGACAGCGCTTTCGAGGCGCTGAAAGCGCACTTCAGCGATACCGAGATCGCCGATCTGACTTTCGCCATCAGCATCATGAACGCCTTTAATCGTCTGGCCGTCAGCATGCGTCAGTAATGCGCTCGACTCCCCCTCTTCACTGAGAGGGGGAATTTCTCACCCGCAAAAAATTTTTCCCTCGCCTTTTCCAGCCCCAGCGCGGCCTGCGCACCCAACCCCACAAAACACCATATATAGCGTGGTTGATAAAACAAATATCTACATATAGTATTTTATGAGTCAGCCGCAGGGAATGTCGTTCGGTTGATAACGCCGTCAGAAACGCCAGGAACGATGCTCCGTTATCTGACTTGCCCGCCTTTCCTTCAGCCTAAAGGTAAATGCGAATCATGAGCATTATTATTTACAGTAAGCCGGACTGTGTCCAGTGCAACGCCACTTATCGCGCATTTGATAAACAGGGGATTGATTATCAGGTGATCGACCTCACCCAGGATCAGCAGGCGCTGAACCACGTTAAATCCTTAGGTTATCAGCAGGTTCCGGTGATTATCGCCGGTGACGACCACTGGTCCGGTTTCCGGCCGGACAAAATCGGCGCGCTGGCGCTCACCTGCTGAGGCTCGACGATGAATCCGCTGGTCTATTTCTCCAGCAGTTCGGAGAACACCCATCGGTTCGTTGAGAAACTGGGCCTGCCGGCGATCCGCATTCCGATCGCCGGCGCCCGCAGCAAATTGCTGATGGAACAACCCTATATCTTGATCGTACCCAGCTATGGCGGCGGCAGCGCCGTCGGCGCGGTGCCGATCCAGGTGATCCGCTTTCTCAACGTTCCGCAAAACCGTTCATACCTGCGCGGCGTCATCGCCGCTGGGAACACCAACTTCGGCGCAGCGTACGGCATCGCCGGCGACATCATCGCCAAAAAATGCCAGGTGCCTTTTTTGTACCGCTTCGAGCTGCTCGGCACGACGCAAGACGTTGAAAACGTTAGACAGGGAGTAACCGCATTTTGGCAACGACAGAACTGACCAGGCCCGAGACGGGCGCGCTGGATTACCATTCGCTCAACGCGATGCTCAATCTTTACGATACGGAAGGCCGGATCCAGTTCGATAAAGATCGGCTGGCAGCGCGGCACTACTTCCTGCAGCACGTCAACCAAAACACCGTGTTCTTCCATAACCTGGAGGAAAAGCTGCGCTATCTGGTGGAGGAAGGCTACTACGAGCCGCAGGTGCTGGCGCAGTATGAATTCCCGTTTATCAAGCAGCTGTTCCAGCAGGCCTACGCCAAGAAATTCCGCTTCGAGACCTTCCTCGGCGCCTTCAAGTACTACACCAGCTATACACTCAAAACCTTCGACGGCAAGCGCTATCTGGAACGCTACGAAGACCGGGTGTGCATGGTGGCGCTGACGCTGGCGGCGGGCGACACCGCCCTGGCGCAGGATCTGGTGGAGGAGATGATTTCGGGCCGCTTCCAGCCGGCCACGCCGACTTTCCTCAACTGCGGCAAACGCCAGCGCGGTGAGCTGGTCTCCTGCTTCCTGCTGCGCATCGAAGACAATATGGAATCGATCGGCCGGGCGGTGAACTCCGCGCTGCAGCTGTCGAAACGCGGCGGCGGCGTGGCCTTCATGCTGAGCAATATTCGCGAAGTGGGCGCGCCGATCAAACGCATCGAGAACCAGTCCTCCGGCGTCATTCCGATCATGAAAATGCTCGAAGACGCCTTCTCCTACGCCAACCAGCTCGGCGCGCGCCAGGGGGCCGGCGCGGTGTATCTCAACGCCCACCACCCGGATATCCTGCGTTTTCTCGACACCAAGCGGGAAAACGCCGACGAGAAGATCCGCATCAAGACGCTGTCGCTGGGGGTAGTGATCCCGGATATTACCTTCGAGCTGGCGAAGAACAACGAAGAGATGTACCTGTTCTCGCCCTACGACGTCGAACGGGTGTATGGCACGCCGCTGTCTGAAATCAGCGTCAGTGAAAAATACCGCGAGATGGTGGACGACAAGCGTATCCGCAAGTCGCGCATCAACGCGCGCGAGTTCTTCCAGGTGCTGGCGGAGATCCAGTTCGAATCCGGTTACCCCTACGTGATGTTCGAGGACACGGTCAACCGGGAGAACCCGATCGCCGGGCGCATCAACATGAGCAACCTGTGTTCGGAGATCCTGCAGGTCAACCGCGCCAGTACGTATCACGAAGATCTGAGCTACGATCGCATCGGCAAGGACATCTCCTGCAACCTCGGCTCGCTGAACATCGCCAAAACCATGGACGCGCCGGACTTCGGCAAGGCGATCGAGACCGCGATCCGCGCGCTGACCGCGGTGGCCGACATGAGCGATATCCGCTCGGTGCCGTCGATCGCCGAGGGCAACCGCAGCGCCCGCGCCATCGGCCTGGGCCAGATGAATCTGCACGGTTACCTGGCGCGCGAGCGCATTTTCTACGGCTCGGAAGAAGGCATCGACTTCACCAACCTCTATTTCTATACCGTGGCCTATCACGCCATCCGCGCCTCGAACCGGCTGGCGATCGAACGCGGCGGCGCGTTCGACGGCTTTGAGCACTCGCGCTATGCCAGCGGCGAGTACTTCGACAAGTACACCGAGCGCGACTGGCTGCCGCAGACTGAGCGGGTGCGCGAGCTGTTCGCCGCCGCCGGCATCGCCATTCCGGGCCGCGACGAGTGGCGCGCGCTGCGCCAGTCGGTGATGATGCACGGGCTGTACAATCAGAACCTACAGGCGGTGCCGCCGACCGGTTCCATCTCGTACATCAACAACGCCACCTCCAGCATCCATCCGATCGTCTCGCGTATCGAGATCCGCAAGGAAGGCAAGATCGGCCGCGTTTACTACCCGGCGCCGTACATGACCAACGACAACCTGGCGTATTACCAGGATGCCTACGAGATTGGCCCGCAAAAAATCATCGATACCTATGCCGCCGCAACGCAACACGTCGATCAGGGGCTGTCGCTGACGTTGTTCTTCCGCGATACCGCCACCACCCGCGACATCAACCGCGCGCAGATCTACGCCTGGCGCAAAGGCATCAAGACCATTTACTACATCCGCCTGCGCCAGATGGCGCTGGAAGGCACCGAGGTGCAGGGCTGCGTGTCCTGCGCGCTGTGAGGCAACTTATGACGACCGTAACATCGGCGCCGCTGGTGCGCGCCATCAACTGGAACATTATCGAAGACGACAAGGATCTGGAGGTGTGGAACCGCCTGACCTCCAACTTCTGGCTGCCGGAGAAGGTGCCGCTGTCCAACGATATCCCGTCCTGGGCCACGCTGACGCCGAAGGAGCAGCAGCTAACCATTCGGGTGTTTACCGGGCTGACGCTGCTGGACACCATCCAGAACACCGTCGGCGCGCCGGCCCTGATCGCCGATGCGCTGACGCCGCACGAAGAGGCGGTGTACTCCAACATCAGCTTTATGGAGGCGGTGCACGCCCGCTCTTACAGCTCAATCTTCTCTACCCTGTGTCAAACGCCGGACGTGGATGACGCCTATCGCTGGAGCGAGGAAAACCGCGCGCTGCAGAAGAAAGCCGGCATCATTCTGGCGCACTACCGCAGCGACGATCCGCTGCTGAAAAAGGTCGCCAGCGTGTTCCTCGAGTCGTTCCTGTTCTATTCGGGCTTTTACCTGCCGATGTACTGGTCCAGCCGCGCCAAGCTGACCAACACCGCCGATCTGATCCGCCTGATCATTCGCGACGAGGCGGTGCACGGCTACTATATCGGCTATAAGTTCCAGAAAGGGCTGGAGAAAGTGGACGCCGCACGGCGCCAACAGGTGAAAAATTTCGCCTTCGATCTGATGCAGGACCTGTACGACAACGAGGTGCGCTACACCGAGGAGCTGTACGACGGCGTCGGCTGGACGGAAGACGTGAAGACCTTCCTGCACTACAACGCCAACAAGGCGCTGATGAACCTGGGGTATGAAGCGCTGTTCCCACCGGCGATGGCGGAGGTCAACCCGGCGATCCTGTCGGCGCTGTCGCCAAACGCCGACGAAAACCACGACTTCTTCTCCGGGTCAGGTTCGTCCTACGTCATCGGCAAGGCGGTCAACACCGAGGATGAGGACTGGGACTTCTGAGAACATGACAGCGATACCGGTCTTTCAGGCCGGTATCGTGCATTCAATACCCTTGTTCTTTCTGACTACGGATCGCCAGAACAAACGCCGTATCGATATCAGGGATATATTTGTAGAGCGCCAAATAACCGCGAACTTGCTGCCCAATAATCAATTCACGCAGCCCTGAGCCAAGGGCTCGTCCGATCAATGGATTATGTTCCAATACCGCAATCGCCTGGATGATTTCCTGAATGCGCCGCCCTGGATCCGCGGCACCATACTGAACCAAATGAGCGAGAATACGTTCGATATCATCCCTGACCTCTGGCGCCAACTCGACGTTTGCCATCAGCGCCCCAATTTTTTTACCGGAGGTTTAACAGCGTCAGTGTTACCGGCTGCGTAATTTTCCAAATAACCGCGCATCTCTTTCCAAGAGACCGTCTCTCCCGTCGCAATTATCTTGGCATAGCGTTTTTCCGCTTCATTCTCAAAGTCGCGGCGCAACTCTTCTTGCTGCGTTTTCTCCGCTATTGCCTGCAAAATAAAGCTGTGAGACGTCACGCCAGCCTGCTCGGCGACGGCAGCGACTCGGGCTTTAAGCTCATCTGGAATACGGATGGTCGTCGTCGACATAATCGCTCCCAACGTCGGTCAATCACATGTAGCTCAATTGTGCTACATGAAGTCTGACAGCGCAATAATGCAGAGGATTATTTCACCGATTGACGCAGCTCAAGCTGCCGCCAAATAGCGCGTTTCTCCGCGTCGCTGGCGGTCGGCCAGGCGGCAATTTCCGCCCGCGTGCGCCGGCATCCCCGGCACTGCTGGGTTTCGTCGTCGATGCGGCACAGGCTGACGCAGGGCGATCTCACGCCGTGCTGGAATTGCTGATTGTCGCCCGCCATACGCTGCCCTTGATGTGATGAGTTCCGCCACAGGATACCCGATCCTGCGGCGGCGCGTCGTCAATCAGATGATGCCGCCGTTGGCGCGCAGGGTTTGTCCGTTGATCCAGCCGCCGTCAGCCCCGGCAAGGAACGCCACCGCCGCGGCAATATCTTCCGGCGTGCCCAGACGCTCCAGCGGCGCCATCTTCGCCAGCCGCTCGATAAGCTCCGGGGTTTTACCGTCGAGGAACAAGCCGGTGGCGGTCGGCCCCGGCGCGACAGCGTTCACCGTGATATTGCGGCCGCGCAGCTCTTTCGCCAGCACGCTGGTCAGCGCTTCGATCGCCGCCTTACTGGCGGCATACATACCGTAACCCGGCTGCAGCAACCCCACCACGCTGGAAGAGAAGTTGATGATGCGGCCGTTGTCGCGCAGGCGCTTCGCCGCCTCGCGCATCGCATTGAAGCTGCCTTTCAGGTTGATGTCGAGCAGGCGATCCACGTCTTCATCATGCATGTCCGCCACCGGCGCTAGCGCGATCACCCCGGCGTTATTGACCAGAACGTCGACGCCGCCAAACGCCTGTTCGGCGCTGTCGAACAGCTGGGCAACCGCAGCCGCATCGCTGACGTCGGCCTTGATGCTCAAGGCGCGGCCGCCGCGCTGTTCTATCTTGCCCACCAGTTCATAGGCCGGCGCCGGGTTGCCCGAATAGTTGATGATGACGGCAAAGCCATCGGCGGCCAGGCGCTCGGCGATGGCGGCGCCGATACCGCGCGATGCGCCGGTGACGATGGCGACGGAGGGAGTTTTCTGATTCATCGGGAGATCCTTAAAGAAAACGACGAGGGTAACGTTAATCATGCACTCTTTATCACGGCGAATAAGCCCCGATTCTCTGGCATCATCATCCCAAATTATCGAACAATGTCCCCAAGGCGCTTACGATGGCCGCCCGTTGGGCGGCCATCTCCCTTACAGCGCGCCGTAGTTCAATGGCACCCAGGTGTAACCGTCGCCCTGACGGTTCAGATACCCCAACCCCGGGAACGACAGGTGTGCGCCCCCCACCAGCTCGCTCTGCCGCGCGCTGTCGCCAAATATCCGCAGCCGCTGAGCGACCGCCGCCTTGGCGTCATTATCAAAGCTGATAGCCACCTTCGGATGCGGCAACTGCACCGCTGCCACGTGGATAAGATCCCCCAACAGCAACAGCTTCTGGCCCTGGCTGGTCACCTGATACACGCTATGCCCCGGCGTATGGCCGTGGGCGGCAAAGGCGGCAATGCCCGGGGAAAGCTCACCGTCGCCGCTGAACGGCTTAAAGTGACCGGTCGCCTGATACGGCTTGATCGCCGCCTGAGCCCGTTCGAAGTTGCTTTTACTGCCCGCGCTAGCCTGTTTCAGTTTGTCCGCGCTTAGCCAGAAGTCCGCGTCCTGGCTGGCGGCGCGCACCACCGCATTGGGGAATACCGCCTTGCCGTCGTGCGTCAGGCCGCCGAGATGGTCCGGGTGCATGTGGGTCAGGTAGATCTCATCCACCTGCTCCGGCTGGTAACCCGCCGCGCGCAGGTTATCCACCAGCTTGCCCAGGCCGTCGCCCAGCAGTTGGCCGGCGCCGCTGTCGATCATCACCAGCTTATCGCCGGTATTGATCAGATAGGCATTGACCGAGGTGACCACCGGCAGGCTTTGATGCCGCTCGGCCAACCCGGCGGCGATCTGCTGCGGCGTGGTGTTTAGCAACAGCTTGTCCGCCGGCAAACGAATGATGCCGTCGGACAACGCGGTCACTTCAAAACTGCCCAGCATGATGCGATAAAATCCCGGCGTCGGGGTTTTAGCCTGCGGCGCGGCGGCCCCGGCCTGTAATGACATAACGGCCAGCGCCGCGCCCAGCAGACAACGTTTCCAGAACATGATGACTCCTTGCGAGAATTGAACAGCGCTAAGTATTGACGCAAAAATCCCGATGCGCCTGTTTAATAAATGCCTTTGATAAATATATGAACAATATATTTATTGTGAATAATTTTGTTTGCCGACTCACACAACCCCAATCAATATTTTCTCGCTCGCCACTTCGTTATTTTTCTTACTCCCTAAACCACGAGTGAGGAAATATCATGAACTACCAATTCGAAAACCTGGTCTTTGAAGGCGGCGGCGTAAAAGGCATCGCCTATGGCGGCGCGCTGGAATTGCTGGAAGCCAAAGGCATCATGCCGCAGATCAAGCAAACCTCCGGCGCCTCGGCGGGCGCCATCGCCGCGCTGCTGGTCGGCCTGGGCTGCAGCTCGGCGGACGTCACCAAGATTCTGTCGGCGATGGATTTTAAAAAATTCCTCGATTATAACGGCGGCTTTTTCGGTACGATCCAGGATGCCTATCGCCTGTTTAATCAATACGGCATCGCGCCCGGCGATTATTTCTATCAATGGTCACGCGATATTATCAAGCAGTATACCGGCAACCCGGATATCACCTTCGAGCAGTTCGAAGCGATGAAGGCGGCGAAAGGGTTCAAGTCGATTTACTTTATCGGCGCCAACCTCAACAGCGGCCAGCGAGAGGTTTATTCTCACCGTACCACGCCGCGCATGAAAGTGGCGGACGGCCTGCGCATTTCGATGTCGTTCCCCTTCGCCTTCGTGGCGAAGAACAATACTCTGGGCGACCTGTGCATCGACGGCGGCATGATCGACAACTACCCGGTGCGACTGTTCGACTATGACTTCTCCGCCACGCCGCCTTACATCGACGCCTCCAGCCAACGCATCAACACCCGCACCCTGGGCCTTCGCCTCGACTCCGCCGGCGAAATCGCCCAGGCCGCCGGTCAGGCCGGCCCGCGCACGCCGGTCAACAACCTGTTTGATTTCACCCTGGCGGTGGCCAACGTGATGCTGGACATCCAAACCAAGGTGCATCTGGACAGCGATGACTGGAAGCGCACCGTGTATGTCGATACGCTCGACGTCGGCACGCTGGAGTTCGGCATCAGCGAGGAGAAGAAACGCGCGCTGATCGAATCCGGCCGTCGCGGCGTAGAGCGCTACTTCGCGTGGTATGACGCCGCCATGAAACAGGCAGCGTAACCGGTATTATCCCCGCCCGCACGTCAGGCCGGCGCGCGGGCAAAAAAAATCCCCGCGGGGGCGGGGAAAGGCAAAGTAACGCTAAGGATTTATAGGAGTTATACGAAGAACTTGGCCAACACCAGCAGCGACAGCGAAACGTTGATAGCGCCGCCGATACGGGTTGCGATCTGGGCGAACGGCATCAACGACATGCGGTTGCCGGCGGTGAGGATCGCGACGTCGCCGGTGCCGCCCTGCCCGCTCTGGCAGCAGGAGACAATCGCCACGTCGATAGGGTGCATGCCGATTTTCTTGCCGACGAAGAAACCGGTCGCCACCAGCGCGCTGACGGTGGTGACGATCACGATCAGATTCTGTACGGTGAACGCGTCCACCAGCTCCTGCCACGGCGTGATAGCCACCCCGACCGCGAACAGGATCGGATAAGTCACGGCGGTGCGGAAGAATTTGTACACCACCTGCGAGCCTTCCTGAATGCGTGGCGATACCCCGTGCGCCAGCTTCACCGCCACGGCGGCGAACAGCATGCCCACCGGCGCCGGCAGGCCGATCAGACGGTGCAGCAGCATGCCCACCATATACAGCAGAATGGCCAACAGCGCGCCGCAGGCGATGGTGCTGACGTCCACCTTGCCGCTGATTTTTTCCACCGCGCTCATGTCGCTGTCGCCCTGCTTGCTCGGCATCAGGCTGCCTTCGCCGGTCAGGTGCGGATAACGCTTGCCCAGCTGGTTAAGCAGGCCGGCGATGACGATAGCGGTCAGGCTGCCGAGCATCACGATAGGCAGAATGCGCCCCAGCGCCACGCCCTGTTCCATGTGTAGGATCGCCGCGTAGCCCATCGACAGCGGGATCGCCCCTTCACCTACGCCGCCGGCCATGATCGGCAGGATCAGGAAGAAGAAGATCTGGAACGGTTCCAGGCCCAGCGCCATGCCAACGCCCATCCCCACCAGCATGCCGACGATCTCGCCGCACAGCATGGGGATGAAGATGCGCAGGAAGCCCTGGATCAGCACCTGGCGGTTCATGCTCATGATGCTGCCGACGATGATGCAGCAGATGTAGAGGTACAGAATGTTGGTCGATTTGTAGAACTTGGTGGTCGATTCCACCACCACGTCCGGCAGCAGGCCATAGTGCACCAGCGCGGAAGGAATGAAGGTGGCGCAGATTGCCGCCGCGCCCATTTTGCCGATCAGCGGCAGGCGCTTGCCGAATTCGCCGCAGGCGAAGCCGAAGAACGCCAGGGTGGCCACCATCACCACGATATCGCTCGGCAACTTGCCTTCCAGGCAGTCGAGCAGAATCAATACGCCGGCCAGAATAAAGAACGGTAACGGAATAATCCCTACTTTATAATTGTCCAGTATCCGCCACCATTTCTCACGCAGAGGAATATCAGCGGTCTTGTCTTTGGCTACGAGGTAAGAATCATCTGTTGTGCTCATAATCTGGCCTCTTATTAGTTTGTTCAGCCATCATAGAGAAGCGCACGGATTATCTGCTGTGATTATGTTCAAAGTTAAAAAGGGTTTTTAATGGTGGTTATGGTTTCTATGGGGTTAATTAAGATTATGTAAAAACCAACGCGGTTTTAATGGTGTTAATAACGTTTTTATTTTAAAGCTTATTAATTTTATCGCAGGCGAACAATTCTCGTCCGGTTCACTCTAATCCCGTGTGAGGGATCACAAGTTGATCGAGCGCAATATTACAGACCCCGCTTATCGTGATAGGGTAAGGCTTCAGGATCTCTTTACGGTGAAGCTCCACCATGCGCCTCAAACTCTCATTTCAAATCAAACTGTTTCTGTGCCTGGTGGCCTTCTCCTGCCTGCTGCTGACCTGTATCGGCGCCTATACCTATTACCAGTTGGATGCGCAACTGCACCGCGATCTCGGCGCCCGCGCCCAGGTGCAGGCGCGGGAAATCGCCCTTATCCCTTCGCTGGTGGACGCGGTGGAAAACAACGACGCCGCCAGGATCGCTGCGTTGATGAAAAAAATCCGCGCCAGCAGCGACGCCAGCTATATCGTCATCGGCGATAATCATGCCCGCCATCTTTATCATTCCGAATACGAAGGCCGCCTGGGCACACCGATGATCGGCGGCGATAATAAAGAGGTGCTGGAAGGGAAAAGCATTATTTCCATTCGCAAGGGCGGCATCGGCGTATCATTACGCAGCAAGGCGCCGATCCTGGATGAAAATAATCAGGTGATCGGCATCGTTTCCGTCGGTTATTTGAAATCGCATATCGATAATTTAAATGCCAGGACGTTGACGCAAATTATCGGCTCTATCGTGCTGCTGCTGATTGCCCTGTTCGTTTTTTCCTGGCTGCTGTCGAAAAATCTTAAGCGCCAGATGTTCTGGCTGGAACCGAAAGAGATCGCGCTGCTGGTGCGCCAGCAAAAAGCGCTGCTGGAAGCCATTTATGAGGGCGTGATCGCCATCGATCCGCAATTGCGGATCATCACCATCAACCATGCGGCGCGCGAGCTATTGGATCTACACCAGCCCGCCGCCAGCTTGCTGGGCCGACCAATCGGCGACGTGATCCAGGCGCAGCCGGACTTCTTCGCCGCCGCGCAACTGGGCCTGGATACGCACGACGAGGTGTGCCGCTTCAACCACGTGCGGGTGATCGCCAGCCGGGTGCGCATCATGCAGGAGCAGGAGCTGCAAGGCTGGGTGATCAGCTTCCGCGACAAGAACGACATCAATACCCTGAGCAGCCAGCTCAGCCAGGTGAAACGCTATGCCGACAACCTGCGCATCATGCGCCACGAGCAGCTGAACTGGACCGCCACGCTGGCCGGGCTGTTGCATATGCAGCGCTACGACGAGGCTATTCGCTATGTGGAAGCCCAGTCGGAGGGCGCGCAGGAGATCCTCGATTTCATCTCGCAGCGCTTCAGTTCGGCGGCGCTGTGCGGCCTGCTGCTGGGCAAATATTCCAGCGCCAGAGAAAAAGGCATCGAGCTGCGCTTCGATCCGGCCTGCCAGCTGCGGCAGATCCCGGCGGCGCTGAATGAGACCGAACTGATGTCGATCGTCGGCAACCTGCTGGATAATGCGGTGGAGGCGACGCTGCACCGCCCGGCGCCGCACGATGCGATCGAACTCTATATCAGCGACGGTAGCGACGAGCTGGTGATCGAGGTGGCGGATCGCGGTACCGGCATCGCTGAGGAGATTCGTGATACGCTGTTTGAACAGGGCGTCACCACCAAAGCGGATAAAAGCGACCACGGCATCGGCCTGCATCTGGTCGCCAGCCACGTGGCGCAGGCGCATGGCAGCATAGAAGTGTCGGACAACGAGCCGCACGGCGCGATATTCTCTATATTTATCCCTAAATAAAACCCATAACCCGATTTTTTGAGCACCCGATTATGTCACACCAAGCACTGGACGTTCTGATCGTGGAAGACGAGCCGCAACTGGCGACGCTGCACGCGGAGTTCATCGAGAAAAATTTCAACCTGCGGGTGGTGGCTTACGCCGCTACGCTGGCCGAAGCGCGAGCCAAAGCCAACGCGCATCAGCCGCGCCTGATCCTGCTGGATAACTTTCTGCCGGACGGTCAGGGCATCGAGCTGATGGAAGAGCCGGCGGTGAAGAACCCCGCCTGTTCGGTGATCTTCATCACCGCCGCCAGCGACATGCATACCTGCAGCCAAGCGATCCGCAACGGCGCCTTCGACTACATCATCAAGCCGGTGTCCTACAAGCGGCTGCGCAATTCGCTCGAACGTTTCATGCAGTTCGTACAGACCCAGCGTACCTTCAAGATCATCGATCAGGATAACGTCGATGCGCTGTACAACCTGCAGTCGAAGCAGTTCTCCAGCGAGCCGAGCGCCAAAGGCATCGAAACCAATACCCTTGAGCTGGTGCAGGCGCTGTTTATCGCCCAGCCGACGGTAGCGCATGCGGTGGAAGACGTGGTGGAGCAGGTCGGCATCAGCAAGACCACCGCCCGGCGTTATCTGGAATATTGCGTCGCCACCCAGTTCGTGCGGGTAGAGATGTTGTACGGCAATATCGGCCATCCGCGGCGGCTGTACCGCAAGGCCTGAGGCTGCCATCTGGCTGTCATATTACGGCGATAACATAGCGCTCGACGATATCCCCCTCGATATCGGCACCTGTCGTTAAAACTGATGAAATACTGATGACTTTTACCCGGCCTCTGGTCGGGTTTTTTATTATCCGAACGGCAGGCGCGGCGCCCAAATATTTCTCTGCACCACACCGTATTATTTCCCCAAAAACCAAACCATTATGGCGAATAACGGCCGTCAATTTTGAGTCACGGGCCAAATTACCATAACTAATTAAAACCTTGATGTAAACCACTAATATCCCATTTAAATGACATTGAGGGTTGTCTCAGATATTCACTGTGTTAGGGTAAAAAGCTCTTTTATTTTGCTAAGGACAGCCCATAACGCGTTAATTAAACCAGAGGAAACAGCAAATTGCATGGCAATTAAACTCGAAGTTAAGAACCTGTATAAGATATTTGGCGAACACCCGGAGCGCGCATTCAAACTGCTGGATAAAGGTCTGACAAAAGATCGGCTGTTTGAAAAAACCGGCTTATCGCTCGGCGTAAAAGACGCCACTCTGGCCATTGAAGAAGGCGAGATATTTGTCATCATGGGGCTCTCCGGTTCCGGCAAGTCCACCCTGGTACGCCTTCTCAATCGTCTGATAGAACCCACCCGCGGCCAGGTGCTGATCGACGGTGAGGACATCGCCAAAATATCCGACACCGCGCTGCGCACCGTGCGGCGAAATAAGATCAGCATGGTATTTCAATCATTCGCGCTGATGCCGCACATGAATGTCCTGAATAATACTGCCTTTGGTATGGAATTAGCCGGCATACCGTTGCAGGAACGTCAGGAAAAAGCGCTGGATGCCCTGCGTCAGGTCGGGCTGGAGAATTATGCGCTCTCTTATCCAGATGAATTATCCGGCGGTATGCGCCAGCGCGTAGGATTAGCCCGCGCCATGGCCAATAACCCGGATATATTATTGATGGACGAGGCCTTCTCGGCGCTCGATCCGTTAATTCGCACCGAAATGCAGGATGAGCTGGTGAAATTACAGGCCCAGCATCAGCGCACCATCGTGTTTATTTCCCACGATCTGGACGAGGCGATGCGTATCGGCGATCGCATCGCCATCATGCAGGGCGGTGAGGTGATCCAGGTCGGCACACCGGACGAGATCCTGAACAACCCGGCCAACGACTATGTGCGCACCTTCTTCCGCGGCGTGGACATCAGTCACGTGTTCAGCGCCAAGGATATCGCCCAACGGCGCCCGGTGACGCTGATCCGCAAAACCCCCGGCTTTGGCCCCCGATCGGCGCTGCAGCTGCTGCGCGATGAGGACCGTGATTATGGTTATGTTGTTGAACGCGGGAAGAAATTTATTGGCGTGGTGTCGATAGAGTCGCTGAAAAAGGCGCTGTCCGCCAATCAAACGCTGGACGATGCCCTGCTCGAGGCCCCTGCCGCCGTGCCGGCCGATACGCCGCTCAGCGATCTTATTTCCCTGGTCGCCCAGGCGCCCTGCGCGGTGCCGGTGGTGAGCGAAGAACATAACTATCTCGGCATCATCTCCAAGGCCATGCTGCTGCAGGCGTTGGACAAGGAGGGCTCAACCAATGAGTGATACCACGCAAACCCAAGATCCCTGGGCTACCGCACCGGCAGATGCCGGCGCCGCACCCGCTCACGATGTCGCCGCCAACGCCGGCGACGCCTGGTCCAGCGCGCCGCCGCCGGCCGCTCATGACGCCGCCGGACAAGGCGCAGATTGGCTCAGCAGCGCCCCGGCGCAGCCTGAACACTTCAGCCTGCTCGACCCGTTCCATAAGGCCTGGGTGCCGTTCGACTCCTGGGTCACGCAAGGCATCGACTGGCTGGTGCTGCACTTCCGCCCACTGTTCCAGGGCATTCGCGTGCCGGTGGATATGATCTTGAGTGGCTTCCAGCAATTGCTGCTGGGCATGCCGGCGCCGATCGCCATTCTGGTGTTCTCGCTGCTCGCCTGGCAGGTCTCGGGCCTCGGCATGGGCGCCGCCACGCTGCTCTCCCTGGTCGCCATCGGCGCCATCGGCGCCTGGTCGCAGGCGATGGTTACGCTGGCGCTGGTGCTGACCGCGCTGTTCTTCTGCATTCTTATCGGCCTGCCGCTCGGCATCTGGCTGGCGCGCAGCAAGCACGCCGCCAAGGTGATAAGGCCGCTGCTCGACGCGATGCAAACCACCCCGGCCTTCGTTTACCTGGTGCCGATCGTCATGCTGTTCGGCATCGGCAACGTGCCGGGCGTGGTGGTCACCATTATCTTCGCGCTGCCGCCGATCGTGCGCCTGACCATTCTGGGCATCAAGCAGGTGCCGGAAGATCTGATCGAGGCCGCCGAATCCTTCGGCGCCAGCCCGCGGCAGCTGCTGTTCAAGGTGCAGCTGCCGCTGGCGATGCCGACCATCATGGCCGGCGTGAACCAGACGCTGATGTTGGCGCTGTCGATGGTCGTCATTGCCTCGATGATCGCGGTCGGCGGTCTGGGGCAGATGGTGCTGCGCGGCATCGGCCGGCTGGACATGGGCCTGGCCGCCGTCGGCGGGGTCGGCATCGTGATCCTGGCGATCATTCTCGATCGCCTCACCCAATCGCTGGGGCGCGATCGCCGCAGCAAGGGCATCGGCCGCTGGTATCGCCGCGGCCCCATCGGGCTGCTGACTCGCCCGTTCATCAAACAGGCCTGACGCTTTTCCCGCCGGCGGCTGCGGCCCCGGCGGGCTATGACACCACCACATCGAAAGAGGGGAAACACTATGCGCACCACGGGCATCTGGGCTCTCGCCCTGACGACGCTGATTGGCTCACAGAGCGCCATCGCGGCAGACTTACCCGGCAAGGGGATCGCGGTACAGCCGGTGCAAAGCACCATTTCCGAAGAGACGTTCCAGACGCTGCTGGTCAGCAAGGCGCTGGAGAAATTGGGTTACGACGTGAAGGAACCGCGTGAAGTGGATTACAACGTCGCCTACACCTCCATTGCCTCCGGCGATGCGACCTTTATCGCGGTCAACTGGGACCCGCTGCACGCCGATCAGTACAAGGCCGCCGGCGGCGACGCCAAGTTCTACCGCGAAGGCGTCTACGTCAACGGCGCCGCGCAGGGTTACCTGATCGACAAGAAAACCGCCGAGCAGTATCACATCACCAACGTCGAACAGCTCAAGGATCCCAAGATCGCCAAGCTGTTCGACACCAACGGCGACGGCAAGGCCGATCTGACCGGCTGCACCCCGGGTTGGGGCTGCGAAGCGGTGATCAACCACCACATCAAGGCCTACGGTCTGAGCAACACCGTCGAGCACAACCAGGGCAACTACGCGGCGATGATCGCCGACACCATCACCCGCTACAAAGAGGGCAAACCAGTGCTGTATTACACCTGGACACCGTACTGGGTCAGTGATGTGATGGTGCCGGGCCGCGACGTGGTCTGGCTGCAGGTGCCATTCTCTTCGCTGCCGGGTGAGCAGAAGAACGTCGACACCAAGCTGCCTAACGGCGCCAACTACGGCTTCCCGGTCAACACCATGCGCATCGCCGCCAACAAGCAGTGGGCCGAAGCCAATCCTGCGGCCGCCAAGCTGTTCGCCATCATGAAGCTGCCGATCGCCGACATCAATGCGCAAAACCTGCGCATGCATGAAGGCCAGGCTTCGGAAGCCGATATCCAGAACCACGTTAACGGCTGGATCAAGGCGCACCAGGCGACCTTCGACGGCTGGGTGAAAACCGCCGCCGAAGCGGCGAAGTCATAACCGTTCAGGGGCGCCGCCTTTGCCGCGCCCCTACCCCGCCATATCGATGCCGCTGAACTGTAAAAAACGTGCGGCGGCGTTCGACAAAGGCTGCGGCCAGATGCAATACACCTGGCGCCGCGGCCCGTCTTCAATCGGAATCGACACCAGCGCACTTAAGCGTTGCGCGGTCGAGACAGGTACGATACCCGCCGCCAATCCGCGCCGCACCAGATTTTCCAGCCATTCGATATGATCGATTTCAAAACTGACGTGCCGGCGGATACCCGCCGCCTGGAAGGCGCGATCGGTTTGGCGTCGCGCACCGGTGCCGCTGTAGAAATCCACCAGCGGCACTTCCGCGAGCGCCTGCAGGTTCACCCGCTCGCGGTTGGCCAGCGGGTGCTGCGGCGCCACCAGCGCCACCAATGGCTCATCGGTCAACTGCCGGTGCGACATCGGCAGTAAATCGACATCGCCGGGCCAGATGCCGACGAACGCCATATCGCACTTCTGCTGACGCACATCCTCCAGCAGGGCTTCGCTCATGCCAACGTACAGGCGGATGTTCACCGCCGGATAGTGGCGATGAAACTTGTCGAGTTTTTCGGTCAGATCAATCGCGTTTATGGTTGAAATTGTGCCGATGGTCAGGGTGCCGGACACCGCATCGCCGGCGGCGGTCACCTCTTCCACCAGCGCCTGCTGCGCCGCCAATAGGCGCTGCGCCGACGGAATGAAAGCCTGGCCGGCGGGGGTCAACCGCACCCGGCGCGAGGTGCGTTCAAACAGCGTACAGCCCAGCTCTTCTTCCAGTTTTGCGATCTGGTGGCTGAGCGCCGACTGCACCGTATGGCAGCGCTGCGCCGCCCGGGTGAAACTCTGTTCTTCCGCCACCGCCAGCGCATAGCGGATCTGTTTCAGGTTCATGGCATCTATCTTGAAATGAGATAAATCAAATGAAAATTATACATTGGTTTCCGCAGACGCGTTGCCGGATACTGCGCGCTATCTTCTTCCCGTGATGAAAAAATCATGAATCCACAAAACGCCCATCCGGGCCTCAGCCCGGCGCTGACCGTGCTGATTGCCATCGCCACCGGCCTGGCGGTCGCCAGCAACTATTACGCGCAACCGCTGCTGGAAACCATCGCCACCAGTTTCAACCTGTCGGTCAACCAGGCCGGCTTTATCGTCACCGCCGCGCAGCTCGGTTACGCCACCGGCCTGCTGCTGCTGGTGCCGCTCGGCGATATGTTCGAACGCCGCGGCCTGATCGTGTTCATGACGCTGCTGGCCGCCGGGGGCATGCTGATCACCGCCACCTCCGCCACGCTGCCGATGATGATCCTCGGCACCGCGCTCACCGGGCTGTTCTCGGTAGTGGCGCAGATCCTGGTGCCGCTGGCCGCCACGCTGGCCCACCCGGAAAAGCGCGGCAAGACCGTCGGCATCATCATGAGCGGCCTGCTGCTCGGCATCCTGCTGGCGCGAACCGTCGCGGGCGCGCTGGCGTCGTTCGGCGGCTGGCGCACCATCTACTGGGTCGCCAGCGTGCTGATGATCCTGATGGCGCTGATCCTGTGGCGCGCGCTGCCGCGCTATAAGCAACACTCCGGGCTGAACTACCCACAGCTACTGGCCTCGATCTTCAGCCTGTTCTGCCGCACGCCGCTGCTGCGCACCCGCGCCATCCTCGGCGCCCTGTCGTTCGCCAACTTCAGCGTGCTCTGGACCTCAATGGCCTTTCTGCTCGCCGCGCCGCCGTTCAACTATTCCGAGGGGGTGATCGGGCTGTTCGGCCTGGTGGGCGCCGCCGGGGCGCTGGCCGCTTCGCGCGCCGGGCATCTGGCGGACAAAGGTAAAGCCGGGTTGACCACCACCGTCGGCCTGGTGTTGTTACTGCTGTCCTGGATCCCTATCGCGTTAGCCAAACAGTCGCTATGGGCGCTGATCGCCGGCATTCTGATCCTCGATCTGGCGGTGCAGGCGGTGCACGTCACCAACCAGAGCGTGATGTACCGCATCATGCCGGACGCGCGCAACCGCCTGACAGCCGGCTACATGACCAGCTACTTTATCGGCGGCGCGCTCGGTTCTCTGCTCTCCGCCTCGGCCTATCAGCATGCCGGCTGGTACGGCGTGGCCGCCGCCGGCGGGGTGTTATGCCTGCTCAACCTGCTGACCTGGTGGCTCGGCAAGCACCACGATCCGCAAGGGCCAGCGACAATCTGATTATCGTGCAAATAGTCACTAAAGAAATTTATTAGCGGTGCAGGGTATAAACATTACTTACTCTCTGGTAATGTTCTGGGCATAAACTATTGAAGTCCTATCTACCCTGCGATCCACAACCATGCAAAGCCAAGCTGCAGACAGCCTCAATCCGCCCGCCGTCAGCGCCACCTTCGCCAACGGCGTCGTCGACAGTTTGCCGATCGTCATCGGGTATGTCCCGGTGGCGTTCGCCTTCGGCCTCAGCGCCGTCAAACTGGGCTTTTCCCCGCTGGAAAGCCTTTTCTTCTCCTGCATCATCTACGCCGGCGCCAGCCAGTTCGTGATCACCGCCCTGCTGAGCGCCGGCATGTCGCTGTGGGTCTCCGCGTTGACGGTGATGGCGATGGACGTGCGCCACCTGCTGTACGGCCCGGCGCTGCGTCACCGTATCGTCTCGCGCATGTCGCCCGGTAAAACGGCAATGTGGGCTTTTGGTCTGACCGATGAGGTCTTCGCCGCCGCCACCGCCAAGCTGATGCGCAATAACCGCAGCTGGAGCGAAAACTGGATGCTGGGCATCGCGCTCTGTTCCTGGCTTTCTTGGGTAGCCGGCACCGCGCTCGGCGCGCTGTTCGGCAACGGCCCGCTGGAGCAGTTCCCGGTGATCGAGGCCTCGCTGGCCTTCATGCTGCCGGCGCTGTTTCTCAGTTTCCTGCTGGCCGCTTTCCGGCGCCCGCAGAGCCTGACCATCGCTGCCTCATTGGCCGGTGCGCTGCTCGGCGTGGTGCTGTTCTCCATCCCGGTTGCCATTTTGGCCGGCATCGGCGCCGGTTGCGTCGCCGCTCTGTTCCAACCTGCCCCTGCGGAGGCCAGCCATGAACACTGATGTGCTGGTGATCGGCCTGGTGGTGGGCTGCGCCAATTACTTGTTCCGTTATCTGCCGCTGCGGCTGGCGCCGGCGCGCGCCCAGCCCGGCCTCAAACGCGGTAAAGCCGCCCTGCTACTCGACAGCATTGGCATCGCCTCGATCTGCGCCCTGCTGGTGGTCTCCAGCACGCCGGTGGTGATGCGCGAACCCGACAAGCTGCTGCCGACGTTGGCGGGGTTCGCCGCGCTGGCGCTGTGCTTCTACCGCAGTAAAAGCATCATTCTGTCGACGCTGCTCGGCGCGACGGCCTTTGGCGTCACATTAAAGCTGTTAATGCTTTTCGGTCCAGGCTGACGCCGCGCCGAACGTTTGGCTTCGCTTTGGCGTTTTCATGCGCCACATCTTTACAAACTCTGACAAATGACACGAATTGCTAAATTATCCGCACGGCTGAACATTTACATTATTAGTCACCGTCGTTACTATCTCGAACGAAATTAATGAGGCCCTAAATTATGGAAAGCTCGTTTGCCCCCATAGAACAAATGCTGAATTTCCGCGCCACCCGGCAGAAAGATTTCCCGTATCAGGAAATCCTGCTGACCCGCCTGTGCATGCACATGCAAGGCAAGTTGCTGGAAAATCGCAACAAGATGCTGAAGGCGCAGGGGATTAACGAAACACTGTTTATGGCGCTGATTACCCTGGATGCGCAGGAGAGCCACAGCATCCAACCTTCTGAGCTAAGCTCTGCCTTAGGCTCCTCGCGCACCAATGCGACCCGCATCGCCGACGAGCTGGAGAAACGCGGTTGGATCGAGCGCCGTGAAAGCGATAACGATCGCCGCTGCCTGCATCTGCATCTGACGCCGCAGGGGGAAGAATTTCTCAGTCAACTGCTGCCGCCGCAGCACCAATGTCTGCATTTCCTGTGGTCCACGCTGACCGACGATGAGCAAAAACAGCTGGAACAGCTGACGCGCAAATTGCTGGCACGTCTGGATCAAATGGAAATCACAGAACAGTTATCCTAATTCACAATTTCTGTTCAGGTACCTATTATGCGATCCCCATTTAACTGGAGATTCACCCCGCTGTTCGCCGTATTGCTGCTGGCCGGGTGTGCTTCTACCGATAATATTGCCCCGCAATCCACGCTGATGGATCCGCAGAGCCTGCAGTTGGCTCAGCCGAAAGTCAGTTCGCTGGCCGTCAGCCCGCAGTGGTGGCGCGCCCTCAAGGATCCGCAGTTGGATGCCCTGATGACGCAGACGCTGCAAAACTCGCCGACCCTGCGTCAAGCCGCCGCCCGCGTGCGCGAAGCGCAGAGCGTGGTGGGCGAAGCCAACGCCGCCAACGGGCCGAACCTGGATCTGAACGCCAGCACCCAGCGTCAACGCGTGCCGCAAAACGTCAATATGGGGTTGGGGTATCCGCATAAGCCGATCTATTCAAGCTCCAACTCCCTGGGGTTGAACCTGGCGTACGAATTCGACTGGTGGGGTAAATACCGCAACCAGGTGAACGCCGCCAAAGCGCAAGTGAACGCTGCACGCGCCGAGCAGGAACAGGCGGCGCTGACGCTGACCAGTTCGGTGGCGTCCGCCTACTACCAGCTGCAAAGCAATCTGGCGCTCGAAAAGCTACTGCAGCAGGAAGTGAACAACAATGAACGCCTGACCGCGCTGCGCCAACAGCGCTATCAGGCCGGGCTGACCGGCGTCGACGTGCCGCAACAAACCCAGGCGCAGTCCGACGTCGCTAAACAGCAGATCCTGCAGTTGCAGTCGCAAATCGAACAGCTCAGACACCAGCTCGCCGCGCTGGCGGGCCAAGGGCCGAACGCCATGCAGCACCTGCGTCAGGTGCCGTTGCCCGCAGACAACCTGATGGCACCGCAGGGCGAGCTGACGGCGGATCTGCTGGGCAAACGCCCGGACATCGCCGCGCAACGTCAGCTGGTGGAGTCTTACAGCCAGCGCGTCAGCGCCGCGCGTAAGGAGTTTTACCCCAGCCTGACCATTTCAGCCTTCGCCGGCCTGATGACCACCAACACCAGTGGCACCAGCCCGAATCTGTTTGAAGCGGCCAGCCAGGCCTGGAACGTGATGCCGGCGATTTCGCTGCCGATCTTCCACGCCGGGGCGCTGCGCAGCAAGCTGGGCGAGGAATCCGCGCTGTATGACGAAGCGGTGGAATCCTATAACCAAACCATCCTGAATGCGGTACAGGAAACCGCCGACGCCATCACCATCCAGCAGAGTTCTGCGCAACAGCAGCTGCAGGCGGCGTCCGCGGCCCAGTCGATGCAACAGGTGTATCAGGTCGCTAACGCCCGTTACCAGGCAGGGATTATCGGGCGCGACGATCTGTTGACCAGCCAGACGCAGCTATTGCAGCAGCAACAGGCGGAGTTAAATGCCAGCAGCAACTTACTGCAGGCGAAGATAGGACTGATCCGTGCGCTGGGCGGTGGCTATCAGGCCCCGGCCGCAGCGGATTCGAAAGCATAATAATATAAGGCTTGGAGAACACCATGAGCGCGAGCGCGGAAATCCAAAACCCGCAGCAGCCGAGCGGCAAAAAGAAGCAGCGTAAATTTTGGCTGCTGTTGCTGACGGTTATTTTCATTGTGATAGGGGTGGCTTACTTAGTGTATTGGTTCCTGGTGCTGCGTCATCATCAGGAAACCGACGACGCCTACGTCTCCGGCAACCAGGTGCAGATCATGGCCCAGGTGTCCGGTAGCGTGAACAGCGTCAATTTCGACAACACCGACTACGTCAAGCAGGGTGACGTACTGCTGACGCTCGATCCGACCGATGCCGAGCAGGCGTTTGAACGCGCCAAAACCGGCCTGGCCAACAGCGTGCGTCAGACCCACCAGCTGATCATCAACAGCAAGCAGTATCAGGCCAACATCGCCCTGCGCAAGACCGATCTGAGCAAGGCCGAGAACGATCTGAAACGCCGCGTGGTGCTGGGCAGCGTTGACGCCATCGGCCGCGAAGAGCTGCAACACGCTCGCGATGCGGTCGACAGCGCCAAGGCCGCGCTGGAAGTGGCGGTGCAGCAATACAACGCCAACCAGGCGATGGTACTGAATACCCCGCTGGAACAGCAGCCGGCAATCCAACAGGCCGCCGCGCAGATGCGTGACGCCTGGCTGGCGCTGCAGCGTACCAAAGTGATCAGCCCCATTACCGGTTATGTCTCGCGCCGCAGCGTGCAGGTCGGCGCGCAGATCGCCGCCGGTTCGCCGCTGATGGCGGTGGTGCCGGCCGATCACATCTGGGTTGACGCCAACTTCAAGGAAACCCAGATCGCCAACATGCGTATCGGCCAGCCGGCAACGGTAGTCAGCGATGTCTACGGCGATGACGTGGTGTATCAAGGCAAAGTGGTCGGTATCGATATGGGCACCGGCAGCGCCTTCTCGCTGCTGCCGGCCCAGAACGCCACCGGCAACTGGATCAAGGTGGTGCAACGTCTGCCGGTGCGTATTGAGCTCGACGCCAAGCAGGTGGCCGATCATCCGCTGCGCATCGGTCTTTCGACGCTGGTGACCGTCGACACCGCCAATCTGGACGGCCGCGTGCTGTCTGACGTGGTGCGCGACAAACCGCTGTACCAGAGCGACGCGCTGGCGTTGAATCTGGCGCCGGTTAACCAGCTGATCGCTGACGTGATCCATGCGAACGCCGGCTAAGCGCGCGGGAGGCCATCTTGCCACAGAAACCGCTTGAAGGCGCCCAGCTCGCCTGGATGACGGTCGCGCTCGCCATGGCGACCTTCATGCAGGTGCTGGACTCCACCATCGCCAACGTGGCGATCCCCACCATTGCCGGTAACCTCGGGTCTTCCAACTCGCAGGGGACCTGGGTGATCACCTCGTTCGGCGTGGCGAACGCCATCTCGATCCCGATCACCGGCTGGCTGGCGAAGCGCATCGGCGAAGTGCGGCTGTTCCTCTGGTCCACCGCGCTGTTCGTCCTCGCTTCCTGGCTGTGCGGCATCTCCAACAGCCTCGGCATGCTGATCTTCTTCCGCGTGATCCAGGGCGTGGTGGCCGGGCCGCTGATCCCGCTGTCGCAGAGCCTGTTGCTGAACAACTACCCGCCCGCCAAGCGAGCGATGGCCCTGGCGCTCTGGTCGATGACCGTTATCGTCGCGCCGATCTTCGGGCCGATCCTCGGCGGTTACATCAGCGACAACTACCATTGGGGTTGGATCTTCTTCATCAACATCCCGATCGGCGCCTTCGTTATCATGGCGGCGATGGCGACGCTGAAGGGGCGAGAAACCAAAACCGAGATCAAACCGATCGACACGGTTGGACTGG
Organism: Serratia sp. OLAL2; assembly: GCF_002752475.1. Taxonomy (NCBI): domain Bacteria; kingdom Pseudomonadati; phylum Pseudomonadota; class Gammaproteobacteria; order Enterobacterales; family Yersiniaceae; genus Serratia; species Serratia sp. OLAL2. The sequence goes on from NZ_MSTL01000021.1 coordinate 269,797, forward strand.
TGCTGCTGATCGTCGGCATCGGTTCGCTGCAGGTGATGCTCGATCAGGGCAAGGAGCTGGACTGGTTCAACTCGACCGAGATCATCACCCTGACCGTCGTGGCGGTCGTAGCGCTGTTGTTCCTGGTGGTCTGGGAGCTGACGGATGACCATCCGGTGGTGGATCTGTCGCTGTTCAAGTCGCGCAACTTCACCATCGGCTGCCTGTGCATCAGTCTGGCGTACATGCTGTACTTCGGCGCCATCGTGCTGTTGCCGCAGCTGCTGCAAGAGGTGTACGGCTATACCGCCACCTGGGCCGGGCTGGCGTCGGCGCCGGTCGGGCTGATCCCGGTGCTGCTGTCGCCGATCATCGGCAAGTTCGGCAACCGGCTCGACATGCGCAGGCTGGTGACCTTCAGCTTCATCATGTATGCCGTGTGCTTCTACTGGCGCGCCTATACGTTTGAACCGGGCATGGACTTCGGCGCTTCCGCCTGGCCGCAGTTCGTCCAGGGCTTCGCCATCGCCTGCTTCTTCATGCCGTTGACCACCATTACGCTGTCCGGCCTGCCGCCGGAGCGTATGGCGGCGGCATCGAGCCTGTCGAACTTCACGCGAACCCTGGCGGGCTCGATCGGTACCTCGATCACCACCACCCTGTGGACGCAGCGCGAATCGCAGCACCATTCGCAGCTGACGGAGTTCGTCAACCCGTACAACCCGCAGTCGCAGGAGATGTACCGGCAACTGGAGCAGCTCGGCATGAGCAAGCAGCAGGCGTCGGCGTATATCGCCAACGAGATCACCGCGCAGGGCCTGATCATCTCCGCCAACGAGATCTTCTGGCTGTCGGCCGGGGTGTTCCTGGTACTGCTGGTGCTGGTATGGGTGGCGAAACCGCCGTTCAGCTCTGGCGGCGGTGGGGGCGGCGGCGCTCACTAAGCTTCAATAAACGAAACGGGCGCCCTGGGGCGCCCGTTTTTTTATCCGACGTAGAACAGATTACGCCTGATTCTGACGCCACCAGTCCGCCAGCAGAATGCCGGTCGCCACGGAAACGTTCAGGCTTTCCACTTTGCCGGTGCCGCCGATAGACACGTTCATGTCGCCCTGTTGCCAGGCGCCGTCGCTGAGGCCGTCACGCTCCTGGCCCAGCACCAGCACCATCTTGGCCGGCAGTCTGGCCTGCGCCAGCGCGGTGCCTTTGTGGCTGGAGGTGGTGACGATGGTGTAACCCGCCTTGCGGAAGGTATCCAGCACCGACAGGAAATCATCGGCGTTGATCGCCTTGATGTGCTCCGCGCCGCCTTCTGCGGTACGCACCGCCGCGCCGGACTCCAGCAGCGCCGGATCCTGCAGCAGCACGCCATTGACGCCGAAGTGGGCGCACGAACGGACGATGGCGCCCAGGTTGTGCGGGTTGCCCACTTCTTCCAGCGCCAGCACGCAGTCGGTCGCCGGTGCGGTTTTCAGGTAGGTCTGCGCATCCAGGCCCTGACGCTTTTTGATCAGGAAGCAGACGCCGCCGTGGTGCTCGGTGCCGGAAGCCTTGGCCAGCTCTTCCTCATCCACCACGTGGTAGGCTTTGCGGTTAGCCGCCATCCAGCGCAGCGCTTCACGGAAGCGCGGCGTGACCGACTGCACGAACCAGGCGCGCACGATCGCTTCCGGGCGGCTGGCGAACAGCGCCTGACAGGCGTTTTCACCGTAAACGCGGGTTTCTTCCGCGCGCTGGCGGCGCAGCTGTTCCGGATCGATGAAGCTTTTGCCACTGATGCCACCGTGATCGAACGCCGGCTCTTCATTCGGTGCCCGCGAGACGGTTCTCCACGGTGACTCGTTGCCACCGCGATCTTCAGTGCGCGCCGGACGGCGAGGACGATCGCTTTCACTGCGGCGGGAGTCGGCGCCGCGGCGATCGTTGCCGCCACGCGCCTTGTCTTGACCAGTGCGGCCCGAGCGCGCACCGTCAGCCGGACGGCCTTTGCCAGCCGGACGTTTATTCTTGTTGCGGTCATCGCCATTGTCGTCGTCATTGCGGACGTACATCACTTTGACTTTACCGTTCTTGCCACTAAATGAATCGTTCATTGTCTTCTCCACCAACGCGCAGGGCGCGAAGATTACCTGATGTTGGTGCACGAAGCCACCAACTTGCGCTAAAAGCTCCCAACTATCACATCCATTGAACAAACCTCATTGTTCACGCGCCGGGTTTTGCCGATAATTGTCAGCATTAAAGAAACATCTCCGCAACCGCGTTGCGGGGACCCGGCTTTCTCAGTACCCGAGGTCAACATGAATACAGTTTGTGCAGCTTGCAATGCCACCAACCGTGTGCCGGAAGAACGTCTGGCGGACAACGCGAAATGCGGCCGCTGCGGCCACGAGCTCTTCGACGGTGAAGTGATCAACGCCACCGCCGCCACGCTGGACCAGTTGCTGCAGGACGATCTGCCGGTCGTGGTCGATTTCTGGGCGCCGTGGTGCGGCCCGTGCCGCAGCTTTGCGCCGATCTTTGAAGACGTGGCCGAAGAGCGCGCCGGCAAAGTGCGCTTCGTGAAAGTGAACACCGAAGCCGAACCGGAGCTGAGCGCCCGTTTCCGCATCCGCAGCATCCCGACCATCATGGTGTTCCGTCAGGGCAAGATGGTCGACATGCTCAACGGCGCGATGCCGAAGGCGCCGTTTGACAACTGGCTCAACGAGTTAGTGTGATTCCGCAAGTATAGGCCGTATCCCGCCATCGCGCGCGAACGCGCCCCGATCGAGCCCGCCCCTCCCGGCGGGCTTTTTTCTGCGTTACAATAGCGGTTTTTCCCCCAGGATCGTTATGACCGACAACGCCGTACTTCGCCTGCGCCAATTCCGTTTAGACCGCGCCACCCGCCCTTTTTTGGCGCGCGGTTGCCGGGTGGCGCGTTGTCAGGGTTGCCTGCTGCCGCATAAAAACTGCCTGTGTGACACCATTCGCCCGCAGCAGGCCGGCAGCCGCTTCTGCCTGATCATGTTCGGCGCCGAGCCGCTCAAGCCCAGCAACACCGGGCGCCTGATCGCCGATATCCTGCCGGACACCCAGGCGTTCCTCTGGTCGCGTACCGAGGTCGATCCCGCCCTGCTGGCGGCCATCAACGATCCGACGCGGCAGCCTTATGTGGTGTTCCCCGCGTCCTACGCCGACGCCGAACGGCCGGTGTTCAATGAGCTGCCCGTCGGCGGTAAACCGCCGCTGTTCATCATGCTGGACGGCACCTGGGCAGAAGCGCGCAAAATGTTCCGTAAAAGCCCGTATCTCAATCAATTCCCGGTGTTTTCACTCAACGTCGATGCCGCATCCGACTATCAGCTGCGCGAAGCCAGCCGCGCCGAGCAGCACTGCACGGCGGAAGTGGCCGCCGCCCTGTTGCAACAGGCGGGCGATCTGCCGGCCGCCGACGGATTGAATCAGCATTTCCGCTATTTCCGTCAACAGTATCTGGCGGGAAAACCGACCCGGCCGGAGGCACCGGTCACAGCAATGTAGCCATAAAGCGCCTAAAATCAGGCGTAACGTTGCCAAAAGGAGCCGTGCATGAGCCAGCGAGGGTTAGAAGCGCTACTACGTCCCAAATCGATCGCCGTGCTGGGCGCTTCGCAGCAGCCGGGCCGCGCCGGCAACCTGATGATGAGCAACCTGCTGGCCGGCGGTTTCGGCGGGCCCATCTTGCCGGTGACGCCGCGCTACAAGGCGGTATGCGGCGTCATGGCCTATCCCGACGTCGCCAGCCTGCCGCTGACGCCGGATCTGGCGATCATCTGCACCCACGCCAAGCGTAATCTGGCGCTGATCGACGCGCTGGGCCAACGCGGCTGCAAAACCGCCATCGTGCTCTCTTCGCCACCGGAACAGTTCGCCGAGCTGAAGGCCTGCGCGCAGCGCCACGCCATGCGGCTGTTGGGCCCCAACAGCCTGGGGCTGCTGGCGCCGTGGCAGGGCATCAACGCCAGCTTCTCGCCGGTGCCGATCCAAAAGGGCAAGCTGGCGTTTATCTCGCAGTCCGCCGCCGTGGCCAACACCATTCTCGACTGGGCGCAGCAGCGCGAAGTCGGCTTCTCCTACTTCATCGCGCTGGGCGACAGCCTGGACATCGACGTCGACGACCTGCTCGACTTTTTGGCGCGCGACAGCAAGACCAGCGCCATCCTGCTGTATCTGGAAAACATCAGCGACGCACGACGCTTTCTCTCCGCCTCGCGCAGCGCCTCACGCAACAAGCCCATTCTGGTGATCAAAAGCGGCCGCAGCCAACAGGCGCAATTACTGCTCAACAGCCAGCTGGGGCTGGACGCCGCTTATGACGCCGCCATCCAGCGCGCCGGCCTGCTGCGCGTGCAGGATACTCACGAGCTGTTCTCCGCGGTGGAAACCCTCAGCCATATGCATCCGCTGCGGGGGGAACGGTTGATGATCGTCAGCAACGGGGCGGCGCCGGCGGCGATGGCGCTGGACGAACTGCTCGGCCGCAACGGCAAACTGGCGACGCTGAGCGAGGAAAGCCTGGCGAAGCTGAGCGATGCGCTGCCCGATTTCATTCGCGCCGGCAACCCGCTCGATCTGCGCGACGACGCCACGCCGCAGCGCTACCTGGCGGCTCTCGAAGCGCTGCTCGACAGCCACGACTATGACGCGCTGCTTCTGATCCATGCGCCGAGTGCGGCGGCGCCGGGCACCGCCACGGCGCAGAGGCTGATTGACGCGCTGCATCGCCATACGCGCGGCAAGCGCATCACCTTGCTGACCAACTGGTGCGGCGAATACTCTTCTCAAGAGGCGCGCCGGCAGTTTACCGAGGCCGCCATTCCCACCTACCGCACGCCGGAAGGCGCGGTCACCGCCTTTATGCATATGGTGGAATACCGCCGCAACCAAAAGCAGCTGAAAGAGACCCCGGCGCTGCCGGTCGGCCTGACCGCCAATACCGCCGACGCTCACCGCCTGATCCATCAGGCGCTGGCCGAAGGCGCCACCCAGTTGGATACCCACGAGGTGCAATCCATTCTGCAGGCTTATGACCTGAGCACCCTGCCGACCTGGATCGCCGAAGACAGTGCCGAAGCGGTACATATCGCCGAGCAGATCGGCTACCCGGTAGCGCTGAAGCTGCGTTCGCCGGATATCCCGCACAAATCGGAAGTTCAGGGCGTGATGCTCTACCTGCGCACCGCGACCGAAGTGCAGCGCGCGGCGGAGGCGATCCTCGACCGTGTGAAGCGTACCTACCCCCAGGCGCGCATCCATGGCCTGTTGGTGCAGAGCATGGCCAACCGCGCCGGCGCCCAGGAGCTGCGCATCGCGGTGGAGCAGGATGCCATTTTCGGCCCGCTGATCATGCTGGGTGAAGGCGGCGTGGAGTGGCGCCAGGAAAATCAGGTGGCGGTCGCGCTGCCGCCGTTGAATATGGCGCTGGCGCGTTATCTGGTGCTGCAGGCGGTGAAAGGCGGCAAGATCCGCGGACGCAGCGCGCTGCGGCCTTTAGATATCCCTGGACTAAGCCGCTTGCTGGTGCAGGTCTCCAACCTGATCCTCGACTGCCCGGAGATCGCCCGGCTGGATATTCACCCGGTGTTGGCCTCCGGCAGCGAATTTACTCTGCTGGACGTTTCGATGCAGCTCGCGCCGTTCAGCGGCGATCCGCAGGCGCGGCTGGCGATCCGCCCTTATCCGCATGAGCTGGAAGAGACCATCGCGTTGAAAGACGGCAGCCAGTGCCTGTTCCGCCCTATCCTGCCGGAAGACGAGCCGGCGCTGAAACATTTCATCGACCGGGTGACCAAGGAAGACCTCTATTATCGCTACTTCAGCGAGATCAACGAGTTTACCCATGACGATTTGGCCAACATGACGCAGATCGACTACGATCGAGAAATGGCCTTTGTGGCGGTGCGCGCAGACGAGATCATCGGTGTGACCCGCGCGCTGTCCGATCCGGACAACACCGACGCCGAGTTCGCCGTACTGGTGCGTTCCGATCTCAAAGGCGTGGGCCTAGGCCGTCAGCTGCTGGAGAAAATGATCGCCTACGCGCGCGCGCATGGCCTGACCCGCCTGAGCGGCATCACCATGCCGAATAACCGCGGCATGATCGCGCTGGCGCAGCGACTGGGCTTTGGCATCGAGGTGCAGCTTGAGGACGGCATCGTCAATCTGACGCTGCCGCTGCAGGCCGCCGACGCGCAGTGACCTGCGTCGCAATGCGCTACGAATCCACCACTTAACGCCAAAACATACGCACAATCGGGGCAACTAATGGTATTATCGCCCGATTATTCGGTTTATTGTTTTTATGCCTGTGGCGTTCCGGCCATCAATCATGAGAGAAGAAACGCACTGTGATGTTGTCAAAATTTAAACGTAGCAAACATCAACAACACCTTGCACAACTGCCCAAACTCCCCCAGACGGTTGCTGATGTTCGTACGTTGTACGCGCCGTCCGATTTTCGCACCACGCTGCTGAGCGCCATCGCCAACGCCACCCAACGCATCTATCTGGTGGCCCTGTATCTGGAGCATGACGACGCCGGGCGCGAGATCCTCAACGCGCTGTATCAAGCCAAGCAGCGTCGGCCCGAGCTGGAAATCTGCGTACTGGTCGACTGGCACCGCGCACAGCGCGGGCGAATCGGCGCCGCCGCCGCCAATACCAACGCCGACTGGTACTGCGCCATGGCCAGCCAACATCCGGAACAGTCGGTGCCGATCTACGGCGTGCCGGTCAATACCCGCGAAGCGTTGGGCGTTCTGCACCTGAAGGGCTTTGTGGTCGACGATACCGTGATCTACAGCGGCGCCAGCATCAACGACGTTTATCTGCATCAGCATGAGAAATACCGTTACGATCGCTACCAGCTGATCACCAATGAGGTGTTGGCCGATACCCTGATCGATTACATCAAGCAGCATCTGCTCACCGCCGGCGCCGTACAACGCCTCGATCGCAGCGATCGGCCGAAAAGCCCGGAGATCAAAAACGAGACCCGTCTGTTCCGTTTCGCCCTGCGCCGCGCGGGTTACCACTTCCGCGGCAAGGCCGGCAACGATGAGCTGGCGGTGACGCCGCTGGTTGGGCTTGGCAAGCAAAGCGTGCTGAATAAAACCATTCATCACCTGATGTCGTGCGCCGACCAGAAACTGACGCTGTGTACTCCCTATTTCAACCTGCCGGCGCTGCTGGTGCGCAACATCATTTATCTGCTGCGCCAGGGCAAACAGGTGGAGATCATCGTCGGCGACAAGACCGCCAACGACTTCTATATTCCGGAGGACCAGCCGTTCAAAATCATCGGCGCGCTGCCCTACCTGTACGAGATCAACCTGCGCCGCTTTCTGAGCCGCTTGCAGCGTTATATCGACACCGGACAGCTGATCGTGCGTCTGTGGAAGGATGGCGATAACAGCTATCACCTGAAAGGCATGTGGGTAGACGAAGAGTGGCAGCTGATTACCGGCAATAACCTCAACCCGCGCGCCTGGCGGCTGGATCTGGAAAACGCCATTCTGATCCACGATCCCAAGCAGGAAATGCGCGAGCAGCGGCAAAAAGAGCTGGAATGCATCCGCACTCACACCACCGTGGTCGGCCACTATCAGGAGCTGCAAAGCATTCAGCAGTACCCGATCAAGGTGCGTAAGCTGATTCGCCGTCTGCGGCGTATCCGCATCGATCGGCTGATTAGCCGTATCCTGTAAGATGGACTCTGACCCCGGCCAAGGCCGGGGTTTTTATTACAGCTGTATCTCCTTGCCTTTGCGATGCAACCGGAGCGAGACCAGCAACGCCAGCAGGCACATGCCGGAAACGTACCAGAAGAAAGCGTTCTCCACGCCAAACGATTTAAGCGACAACGCGACATATTCCGCCGAACCACCGAACAGGGCATTCGCCACCGCATAAGACAAGCCTACCCCTAACGCGCGTACCTCCGGCGGGAACATCTCGGCTTTAAGCAGCCCGCTGATCGCGGTGTAAAAGCTGACAACGAACAGCGCCAACACGATCAGACCGAACGCCATAAAGGGGTTGGTCACCTCTTTCAAGGCAAACAGGATCGGCACCGTCAACACCGTGGCGAAGGCTGAGAAGATCAGCATCGAGCTGCGACGGCCGATTTTGTCCGAAAACGCGCCTACCGCCGGCTGCAGCAGCATAAAGACGAACAGCGCCACGGTCATGATGGCGCTGGCCAGCTTGGCGTCCATACCAGCGGTGTTCACCAGGTATTTTTGCATGTAGGTGGTGAAGGTGTAGAAGGTCAGCGAACCGGCGGCGGTAAAGCCCAGCACCATCAGGAACGCCTTGCGGTTCTTCCACAGCCCCGTCAGCGAACCGGCATCTTTGTGGTTACGCGTCTTCGCATCGGAGGTTTCATTCAGCGAGCGGCGCAGGTACAGCGCCACCACCGCCAACACCGCCCCCAAGGCAAACGGAATACGCCATCCCCAGGCTTTCAGCTCTTCGCCGGACAATATTTGCTGCAAGATCACCAAAACCAGCAGCGCCAACAGTTGCCCGCCGATCAGCGTCACGTACTGGAACGAGGAGTAGAAGCCACGCCGCCCCTTGATTGCCACCTCGCTCATGTAGGTGGCGCTGGTGCCATACTCCCCCCCTACCGACAACCCCTGGAACAGGCGGGCAATCAGCAGCAGCGCCGGCGCCCAGCTGCCGATTGATTCATAAGTCGGCAGGCAGGCGATCACCAGCGATCCGGCGCACATCATGCAGACCGAAATCAGCATCGAGTTTTTCCGGCCATGCTTGTCAGCGATGTAGCCGAATAACCAACCGCCGATAGGTCGCATGAAGAAGCCGGCGGCGAATACCCCGGCGGTTTGCAGCAGCTGTGTCGTACTGTTGCCCGCCGGAAAAAATGAGGCAGCAAAGTAGATTGAGCAGAAGGAGTAGACGTAAAAATCAAACCACTCCACCAGATTGCCTGACGAAGCCCCGACGATAGCGAAAATGCGTTTCTTGTTATCCAGCGCTCCCTGTTCGGTGCCGTGCTCATCCCCAAGAGCCGAGGTTGTTTCTGTCATGATGTTTTCTCCGAGCCATAGCAATGATGAAATTCGGCGTCCTGCCGCCAGGTGTTACTTTATTGTTATTTATAAGTTAACAGCCAAACTTAATAGCGGACGAAGAATATCTGATATTCAGAGAAACAATGCGTTGGTTTTGTGATGAATATTAAACAGTACGATGAAAGCTGAAGCGGATTACAACGGGGATTTTCCATTTTACGCACAGCAAAAAGCCCTGAACGTCAGTTCAGGGCTTTCGGCTTTATTTGATGCCTGGCAGTGTCCTACTCTCGCATGGGGAGACCCCACACTACCATCGGCGCTACGGCGTTTCACTTCTGAGTTCGGCATGGGGTCAGGTGGGACCACCGCGCTATTGCCGCCAGGC
>NZ_MSTL01000003.1:0-237810 GCF_002752475.1 Serratia sp. OLAL2
TTACTGCATGAATTTTACTTCAGTTAGTCACTCTTCAAGACTTGATATTTTTTTGCATCCGAAGATGCTGGATATCGTCTTGTGGAGTGCCCACACAGATTGTCTGATAAATTGTTAAAGAGCAGTGAGTTAGGCGCTTTCGCTTGCTAACTCGAGGTGGCGTATATTACGCTTTCCTCTTTCAGAGTCAACCCTAATTTTCAGGATTTTTTCTCTGCGACCCCCGGATACTCTGTGAAGTTGTTCACATGTTCCGTGTCGATGGAGGCGCATTATAGGGAGCTGGTTCAGAATGACAAGCGTTAATATGCATTTTTTATCTGACCGCTCACTATTCATTCGTAACGCCTATTAAACCCGCTTTTTGATGGCTGCAGGCAGGTCCGCCAGGCTATTTAGCACCCAATCGGCCAGCTTTTCGCCCTGCTCCGTCACCGGCTTGCCGGTACGCACCAGCACCTTGGTGCCGACGCCGGCCGCGATCGCCGCCTGCATGTCTTCCGGTTTATCCCCCACCATATAAGAAGCGGCCATATCGATGTTCAATTCCTGCTGTGCTTGCAACAGCATGCCCGGCTGCGGTTTACGGCAGTCGCACACCTGACGATACTCCTCTACTGCCGCCTCCGGATGATGCGGGCAGAAATAGATGCCGTCGAAGTCGACATCGCGATCGGCCAGCGACCAGTCCATCCACTCGGTCAGGTACATAAACTGGTCTTCGCTGAACTTGCCGCGCGCAATGCCGGACTGGTTGGTCACCATCACCAACGCGAAGCCCATCTTTTTAAGTTCGCGACAGGCGTCAATCACGCCGTCAATAAAGTGGAAATTGTCGATTTCATGGACATAACCATGGTCAACATTAATCGTACCGTCACGATCGAGAAAAATTGCTGGAACGCTTTGTGTCACCGCTTTGCTCCTGAGGGGCTGAATACGCTGACAGTATCGCATGTTTTACCCCGCACTGAGAACGCCGGAGAACGTCGCTGGCCGTTGACTTAGACGTCTAGACGCCTTAACATCTGATCCATACCTTGGTTCCACGCCGAGGTTTACTTTTATCTAGCCACGGGCAACCACGCTAAAATAAGAAGAATATGATTAAACTTTCTAACATCACTAAAGTGTTCCAGCAGGGTTCGCGCACCATTACCGCGCTCTCTGACGTGACCCTTCACGTCCCTGCAGGGCAAATCTATGGCGTCATCGGTTCCTCCGGCGCCGGTAAAAGCACGCTGATTCGCTGCGCCAACATGCTGGAGCGCCCAACGTCCGGCCAGGTGCTGGTCGATGGTCAGGATCTGACTTCGCTGTCGGAAAGCGAACTGACGCGCGCGCGCCGCCAAATCGGCATGATCTTCCAGCACTTCAACCTGCTTTCGTCCCGCACGGTGTTCGGCAACGTGGCGCTGCCGCTGGAACTGGACAATACGCCGCGCACCGAGATCAAAAAGCGTGTGACCGAACTGCTGGAGCTGGTCGGCCTGGCGGACAAGCACGACGCCTACCCGGCCAACCTGTCTGGCGGCCAGAAACAGCGTGTGGCGATCGCGCGCGCGCTGGCCAGCAACCCTAAAGTGCTGCTGTGCGACGAGGCCACCAGCGCGCTGGATCCGGCCACCACCCGTTCCATCCTGGAACTGCTGAAAGACATCAACCGCCGTCTGGGCCTGACCATTCTGCTCATCACCCATGAAATGGACGTGGTGAAACGCATCTGCGACCAGGTCGCGGTCATCAGCCAGGGGCAGCTGATCGAAAAAGACAGCGTCAGCGAAGTGTTCTCACACCCGAAAACCCCGCTGGCCCAACAGTTCATTCAGTCCACGCTGCATCTGGATATTCCGGACGACTACGCCGCGCGCCTGTCGCCGGAGCGCCAGGGCGACCGTCAGCCGCTGCTGCGCCTGGAATTCACCGGCCAGTCGGTCGATGCGCCGCTGCTGTCTGAAGCCGCTCGCCGCTTCAACGTGAACAACAACATTATCAGCGCCCAGATGGATTATGCCGGCGGCGTGAAATTCGGCGTGATGCTGGCGGAGCTGCACGGCAGCGACGAAGACGCGCTGGCGACGATTAAGTTCCTGCAAGAAAATCAGGTAAAAGTAGAGGTTCTGGGTTATGTCTGAGGCAATGATGTGGTTGATGGCGCGTGGCGTGTGGGAAACCGTCATGATGACCTTTGTCTCCGGCTTCTTCGGTTTCGTGCTCGGCCTGCCGGTAGGCGTGCTGCTGTATGTGACCCGCCCGGGGCAGATCATCGCCAACAATTCGCTGTATAAGATCCTGTCCGGGCTGGTGAACATCTTCCGTTCCATCCCGTTCATTATCCTGTTGGTTTGGATGATTCCTTTTACCCGCATGATCGTCGGTACCTCGATCGGTCTTCAGGCGGCCATCGTGCCGTTGACCGTGGGCGCCGCGCCGTTCATCGCGCGCATGGTGGAAAACGCCCTGCTGGAGATCCCGTCCGGTCTGGTGGAAGCGGCGCGCGCCATGGGCGCCACGCCGATGCAGATCATTAAGAAAGTGTTGCTGCCGGAAGCCCTACCGGGCCTGGTCAACGCCGCGACCATCACCCTGATCACCCTGGTGGGTTACTCCGCCATGGGCGGCGCGGTCGGTGCCGGCGGTCTGGGCCAAATCGGTTACCAATACGGTTATATCGGTTATAACGCCACAGTTATGAATACCGTATTAGTATTACTGGTAGTTTTGGTTTATCTGATCCAATTCTGCGGCGATCGCATCGTCAAAGCCGTTACCCATAAATAGTTTCACAGCATATTAATGCGAGTCTAATGAGGAAGGGATATGTCGTTAACATTTAAATCCATCGCGACAATTGGCGCACTGATCGGCACTCTGGCTCTGGCGGGCTGTGGCCAGGATGAAAAGAATCCAAACCACATCAAGGTCGGCGTGATCGTCGGCGCAGAGCAGCAAGTGGCTGAAGTGGCGCAGAAAGTGGCGAAAGAGAAATACGGTCTGGACGTCGAGCTGGTCACCTTCAACGATTACGTGCTGCCAAACGAAGCGCTGAGCAAAGGCGATATCGACCTGAACGCCTTCCAGCACAAGCCTTATCTGGATCAGCAGATCAAAGATCGCGGCTACAAACTGGTGCCGGTCGGCAGCACCTTTGTTTACCCGATCGCCGGTTACTCCAAGAAAATCAAATCGCTGGACGAACTGAAAGAGGGTTCTCAGATCGCACTGCCGAACGATCCGACCAACCTGGGCCGCTCGCTGCTGCTGCTGCAGAAAGTCGGCCTGATCAAACTGAAAGACGGCGTTGGCCTGCTGCCGACCGTGCTGGACGTGACCGAGAATCCGAAAAACCTGAAGCTGGTTGAGCTGGAAGCGCCTCAGCTGCCACGTTCTCTGGACGATCAGCAGATCGCGCTGGCGGTGATCAATACCACCTACGCCAGCCAGATCGGCCTGACGCCGGCGAAAGACGGTCTGTTCGTGGAAGATAAAGACTCGCCTTACGTCAACCTGCTGGTTGCGCGCGAAGATAACAAAGATGCGGAAAACGTGAAGAAATTCGTGCAGGCCTATCAGTCTGACGAAGTTGACGCCGCCGCCAACAAAATCTTCAACGGCGGTGCGGTGAAAGGCTGGTAAGCGCTTATTCACCAATTTTATTCCTATAATTGCAAGACGGGCCAAGGCCCGTCTTGTTATTTCCGCCATAGATTGCTTCAATAGCGCCACTTTCATTAAGGCAGAGGAATCTCAATGCGTGTTTTACCTCTCTGTTTGTTAGCGCTCGCGCTGGCCGGATGTTCATCGCAACGTATCGCGCCATCCTCAACAAACAGCACCAGCAAGCCGACCACGACCGCCCCGGCCAAGACCACGCCGGCCGCCCGCCCCGCTCCGGTAAAACTGTATAAAAGTGCAGAAGAACTCGTGGGTAAACCGTTCCGCGATCTGGGTGAAGTGTCCGGCGAATCGTGCCAAACCACCGTACAAGACTCCCCACCGAATCTGGCTACCGCCCGTAAACGCATGCAAATCCGCGCGTCTTACATGAAGGCCAACGCCGTGCTGCTGCACGACTGCCAGATTGTCAGCGGCGTCGCCGGTTGTTATCAGCAGGCCGTCTGCCAGGGCTCGGCGCTTAACGTCTCGTCCAAATGACCGAATTCGTTTTCGAGCAGATCGGCGTGATCCGCTCGCCGTATAAAGAGAAATTCGCCGTGCCCCGCCAACCTGGGCTGGTCGAAGACGGTGGCGGCGAACTGCTGTTGCTACCGCCCTACAACCAGGCGGAAGCGGTTCGCGGTCTCAGCGATTTCAGCCATCTGTGGGTGATGTTCATTTTCCATCAAACCATGGAAGGCGGCTGGCGCCCGACGGTACGCCCACCGCGTTTAGGCGGCAATGCCCGCATGGGCGTGTTCGCCACCCGCTCCACCTTCCGCCCCAACCCGCTCGGCATGTCGCTCATTGAGCTCAAAGGCGTACGGGTGAAAAACGGGGAAGTGGCGCTGGAACTGGGCAGCCTCGATCTGGTCGACGGTACCCCGGTGGTGGACATCAAGCCTTATCTGCCGTTCGCCGAGAGCCAACCGCAGGCCCGCGCCGGCTTTGCCCAGGCCGCGCCCGCCGGCGATATGCCGGTGCGTTTCGCGCCGCAGGCGGAACAGCAGCTGCAGCAACATCAGGCGCGCTACCCGCAATTAAGGCGTTTTATCAGCCAGGTGCTGGCACAGGACCCCCGTCCCGCCTATCGTAAAGGAGAGGACGTCGAACGGGATTACGCCGTCTGGCTGCTGGATTTCAACGTGCGCTGGCGCGTCGTAGACGGCCACACCGAAGTGCTGTCGCTCGACCCGCGTTAAAATTCCGCCGCCTCTCTTTTGGCGACCCGCTCGCGCTGGTAAACTAAATCACTTTTTGGCCGCCACTCTGGCAGCCCGATGCAATTTGCAGTTCTAACGGAACCAAAACACCATGCGTACTAGCCAATATCTGCTCTCCACTCTGAAGGAGACACCTGCCGACGCCGAAGTGATCAGCCACCAGCTGATGCTGCGCGCCGGGATGATCCGCAAGCTGGCCTCCGGTCTTTACACCTGGCTGCCGACCGGCCTGCGCGTTCTGAAGAAGGTTGAAAACATCGTTCGCGAAGAAATGAACAATGCTAATGCGATCGAAGTGTCCATGCCGGTGGTTCAGCCTGCCGACCTGTGGCAGGAAAGCGGCCGTTGGGAGCAATACGGCCCCGAGCTGCTGCGCTTCGTCGACCGCGGTGACCGTCCTTTCGTGCTGGGCCCGACGCATGAAGAAGTGATTACCGATCTGATCCGCAACGAGATCAGCTCGTACAAGCAGCTGCCGCTGAACTTCTTCCAGATCCAGACCAAGTTCCGTGATGAAGTGCGCCCACGTTTCGGCGTGATGCGTTCCCGTGAGTTCCTGATGAAGGATGCCTACTCCTTCCATACCTCGCAGGAGTCTCTGCAGGAGACTTACGACGCGATGTACGAAGCGTACAGCAAAATCTTCAGCCGCATGGGCCTGGATTTCCGCCCGGTGCAGGCCGATACCGGCTCGATCGGCGGCAGTGCGTCGCACGAATTCCAGGTGCTGGCAGACAGCGGTGAAGACGATATCGTGTTCTCCACCGGTTCCGACTTCGCCGCCAACATCGAGCTGGCGGAAGCGGTCGCGCCGGCGGCTCCGCGCGCGGCGGCCAGCGAAGCGCTGCGCCTGGTAGATACCCCGAACGCAAAAACCATCGCCGAGCTGGTCGAGCAATTCGCGCTGCCAGTGGAAAAAACCGTGAAGACGCTGATGGTACGCGCCACTGAAGAGAGCGGCCATAAACTGGTCGCCCTGCTGGTGCGCGGCGATCACGAGCTGAACGAAATCAAGGCCGAGAAGCTGGCGCAGGTTGCCGCGCCGCTGACCTTCGCCACCGAAGAAGAGATCCGCGCCATCGTCGGCGCTGGCCCGGGTTCACTCGGCCCGGTCAACCTACCGATGCCAGTGGTAGCCGACCGCAGCGTAGCGGCGATGAGC
Source organism: Serratia sp. OLAL2 (assembly GCF_002752475.1). Classification (NCBI taxonomy): domain Bacteria; kingdom Pseudomonadati; phylum Pseudomonadota; class Gammaproteobacteria; order Enterobacterales; family Yersiniaceae; genus Serratia; species Serratia sp. OLAL2. The sequence continues at coordinate 6,043 of NZ_MSTL01000003.1, forward strand.
GACTTTGGCGCCGGCGCCAACGTTGACGGCAAACACTACTTCGGCATCAACTGGGAGCGCGATCTGCCGCTGCCGCAGGTGGCCGACATCCGTAACGTGGTGGAAGGTGACGCCAGCCCGGACGGTCAGGGCACGCTGCTGATCAAACGCGGCATCGAAGTGGGCCATATCTTCCAGCTCGGCACCAAGTATTCGGAAGCGATGAAAGCGACCGTACAGGGTGAAGACGGCCGCAACCAGGTGCTGACCATGGGTTGCTACGGCATCGGGGTCACGCGCGTCGTGGCAGCCGCCATTGAGCAAAACCACGACGAACGCGGCATCATCTGGCCGGACGCCATCGCGCCGTTCCAGGTCGCTATTCTGCCGATGAACATGCACAAGTCGTTCCGCGTGCAGGCGCTCGCCGAAGAGCTGTACAACACCCTGCGCTCCCTCGGCATCGACGTGATCCTCGATGACCGCAAAGAGCGTCCGGGCGTGATGTTCGCGGACATGGAACTGATCGGCGTGCCGCACTCTATCGTTATCGGTGACCGTAACCTCGACAACGAAGAGATCGAGTACAAGAACCGCCGCGTCGGCGAGAAGCAAATGATCAAAACCGGCGAAATCGTTGATTTCCTGCTGGGCCAGATCAAACGCTGAGCGACGAACGCCAGAAAATAAAAAACCCGCCTAGGCGGGTTTTTTTATATCCGAAAACGCTTACTTGCTGCTGCAGTTCTTGCTGCGATCGAACGCGATTTTGCCGTCCGGTACCACCGCCTTCTCTATCTGCCCTTCTTCCATCGATGGCTGCACGCTGAAGTGCGCATTGAAGGTCAGGAACACCGGCTCGCCGGCATTTTTGTTGGCTTTGGCGTAACCTTGCTCCAGCGCGATGTTGTTATCCACCGGGAACGTGATGCCGGTAGCGCAGTCCTTGAAGACTGCCGCATCCGCCATATAGGTGTAACTGCCTTTCATCACCATAGGGGTTTTAGGCAACGGTTTTTCAATTGGCTCCAGGCGGTAATTCAGCTTGGAGGCGATCGGCGCGCCGCTGCGATCCAGCATCTCCAGGCTCTTGCCCACCGGGCGGAAGTAGCGTTTTTCACCGGTGCTGTCGGTCAGCACCAGCTTATCCGCAGTGCGCGCCCATTTGCCGTAGTCGGCAAAGGTCTGATCGCCGTCTTTGGTGCCGCGATAGGTTTCCTGCAGAACAAAGGTGCCGTCCTCATCCAGGAACAGCGCCGTATCCAGCCCGCCGCAATCGGCGCAAGGCAACAATCCTTGATAACTCTGCGGCATCGCCTGCAGCGGTTGTTCCTTCGGCTGATAATGATTGTTGCATCCCAACAACGAGAGTGCGCCTGCCGCCAAGAACAGGGCTACCGTAATTTTCTTCACAGTTATTCTCCTACTGTGTTCATGTATTCCTAAGTGCGAACCTTGCCACGCAGCGCCTTGGTGGCGCCTTTACGCGTCTTGCCTTCCAGGCGACGCAGTTTCGCCCCTTTCGTCGGCTTGGTCGCCTTGCGCGTTTTTTCCACCACCATCGCCTGCTGAATCAGCGCGACCAACCTGGCCAACGCCGCTTCGCGATTCAATTCCTGACTGCGATACTCTTGCGCCTTGATAATCACTACGCCATCAGCGGTAATGAGATGATGATTCAGCGCCAGCAGCCTTTCCTTATAATACTCTGGCAGGCTGGATGCCCGGATGTCAAAGCGCAAATGGATCGCCGTTGAGGTTTTGTTCACGTGCTGGCCGCCCGCGCCCTGCGCGCGGATCGCCGTCAATTCCAGTTCATTATCCGGTATGGCTACGTTTCTTGACAGTTCCAGCACCGGTTACACCTGTGCCTGCTGCCACTCGGCAAACTGGATTTCCAGACTATTCTGAGCATCGGACAGCCAAATAGTTCCCTCCTGCAGCGTTGCCTGCAGCGTCATGGTGCGGCTGGCCAATGCCGTCAGGCGCGCCAACTGCTCGTCGTCAAGGAAACGCACGCTCAGGTTCTTGTAGCCGGCCACCTTACCCTGCATTCCCTGCCACCACACGTGCGCAGCGCGCTCGCCGTAGGCGTACAACACCACGCGCGGCGACTGGTTGCAGGCCTTGCGGATGCGTTTTTCGTCGGGTAATCCCATCTCGATCCACATTTCCAGCCCGTTGTGGTCGTTGCGCTGCCAGATCTCCGGCTCGTCGTCGGCGCTCAGCCCTTTGGTGAACACCAACCGCTCGTCGGCATGACAGATCCAGGCCAACAGGCGCAGCATCATGCGCTGCTCATTTTCGGACGGGTGTTGCGCCAGCGTCAGCGTGGCGTCGTGGTAGAAGTGACGATCCATATCAGCAATATTGACCGCGGCTTTATAAATGGTTGCTTTCAGCGCCATGGGTGACCTCGTTATTATCCGGCGACAGTGTACTTGATCAGGGCCAAACCCCGCCAGCGCGGCCAGGCTGCGGCAGTGCGAAAGGCGTGCCGGGGTGCTGATAACTCCATAACAGCTGTGCTATAGTCGTCTAGGATAGGATAAAACTCCGAGAGCCTGCGCCTCATCGCGATAGTAGTCTTGATGATGCAGAGGTTCTTAAGGGAGGAAACTGTGCAACAATACTGTGAGTTAGTACGCCGTACTTACGCCGAGATTGGCAGTGGAGATCTTGGCTACGTGCCTGATGCGCTGGCTTGTGCGTTAAAGGCATTGGACGATGTCGCAGCGAACCATGCGCTACCGTCCTCCGTTAGGGAACAGGCGGCCTTTGCCGCCGCTAACTTATTGGTGAGCGACTATGTTGATGAATGATGAGTACCAACCCATCAATTGCGATGACTACGACAACCTGGAACTCGCCTGTCAGCATAAACTTATTCTGAAGCTGGAGTTACGCGACGGAGAAGTGATCGAGGCCAAGGCGATCGACCTGCTGCAAAAGAAACGCGTTGAGTATCTGACCATCGAACAGAACGGCCAGCAGCGCGACCTGCGTCTGGACCATATCAGCAGTTTCAGTCATCCGGAAATCGGTACCGTGGTCGTCAGCCTGTCGGACTGAGCAGCGGTAACCCCATCCCAACAGGGCAGCCCAACGGCTGCCCTCGTCATTTAGGGCTTCAGGCTGGCGTAATAGGCCGCCAGATCGGCGATATCGTCATCCGACAGCCCCGACACGTAGGCCTTCATCACCTCGGCCTGGCCGCCGTTGCGTTCCCCTTTCTTGTACGCCTGCAATGCGTGCTGCAGGTACATGGCATTCTGCCCGGCCAGATTCGGGTACATCGGCACCGTCACCTTGCCCTGCGCGCCGTGGCAGGCCGCACAGGCGGCGGCTTTGGCCTGGCCGGCCGCCGCATCTCCCGCCGCCAACGCCGGCAGGCTGAACAGGCCGGCAGCCAACAGCGCGATTTCCACAAACTTCATCATTGCTCCTCACGATTATGATTTTTTTCCCAGCGCAGCCGCCACGGGCGTTCGCCTTCCGGCACCTGCCCCGCCTCACAGACGAATACGCCCAGCGCGGCGATCAGCTGCTCATCATAATAAATCAACGGGATGCGTTCACGCTGCCAGGGAGGAATACCCAGCTCCTGCCACAGTTTTTTTATCGGCCGCGAATGGACGCGCCCCACGATGCGCACCGCGCCCTGTAAGCCGCCGAAACGAATGCTAATCTGCTGCGATGGCTGCGGTGCACGCAGCGCCAGATCGCCCTCACCGGCAACCAACTGCCCCAGCCCGTCCGGCAACGTCAGCGGCTGGTCAGGCTGCCAGGGCAGATGCACATCGCGCAGCGCCGCCAGCGGCGGCAACAGGTGCAATCGGCCGCGGAAACGGCGGATCTGATAGGCGCCGAGCTGCAGCTGCGGTTCGGCATCTTCCCGGCTGAGCGCCACCTCATCCCACAGACGCTGAAGCTGCTCACGCGCCGGCATGGTGACGTTAAACAATGCGATCCAGCGCCGCAGCAAGGCGAAGCGCCGCACCGGCGAACAGTCGGTCAGGCCGTCAATCGCCAATGAGCGATCCGCCGCCAACAGGCTTTGCAGCTGTTCTGCCAACAGTTCGTCCAGCAGTTGCTCCTGCTCGGCGCACAGGCCGGCGCTGCGCGCTACCGCCGAGGCGAAGTGCGGCCAGCGCTGGTTGAGCTGCGGCAACACCTGCAACCGCAGGAAATTGCGATCGAAGCGCGTGTCCTGATTGCTGTCGTCATCTATCCAGGTTAAGGCGTGGCGTTGCGCGTAGCTTTCCAGCGTCTGACGCGAACAGCCCAACAGCGGCCGCAACAGCAGGTGCTCGCCCAGCGTCGCGCGCGCCGCCATCGCCGACAGCCCCGCCGGCCCGCTGCCGCGCTTGAGCGCCAGCAGGAAGGTTTCGCTTTGATCGTCGAGGTGTTGGGCGGTGAGCAGCGCTTCGCCCTCCGTGAGGGCGGCGCTGAAAGCGGCATAGCGCGCCGCACGCGCCGCCGCTTCGATGCCGCCCTGGCGGGCGTCCACCTGCACATGCGTCACCGTCAACGGGATCTGCCAGTCGGCACACCGGCTGCGGCAATGCTCAACCCAACGGTCGGCAAAGGCGCTCAGGCCATGATGCACGTGCAGCGCACGCAGCTGCAGCGCCGGACGTTGGCGGCGCAACGCCGCCAGCAGATGCAGCAGCACGCTGGAATCCAGGCCGCCGCTGAACGCCACCAGCAGCCGCTGCTGCGCGCCCAGCTGGTCCGCCACCTGCGTCGTTAATTGATCAGTATCCATCGGTAGGCTTTGTCACTTCTACATAGCTGCACGTTAACCCCGCCTACCGCCATCAATCAAGCATTAACCGTCCGGGCCTGGCGTCGCGTCAGCAGCCACCAGCCGCCCAGCACCGCGATCACCGCCAGCGCACATCCGGCCGCTCCCCAGCCGATCTGGGCGAAAATGCGGCCATACGCCTGCATCGCCGCCCCCTCTATGTGATCTTCGGCGGTCTGATTGGCGATGATGCCCGCCAGATAGTTGGCGATCGAACCGGTCGCCAACATATAGATGCCGGTCAACACGCCGGTGGCGCCGGGGATATTCAGCCGGGTGATCTGCGCCATCGCCACCGGATCGATAAACAGTTCGGCAAAGCCCATCACCGCCAAACCGGCGATCATCAGCCCCATCGATCCCGGCCCGTGCAGCCGCGTATTGAGCGCCATCAGCGTAAAGCCGACGCCGATCAACAGCAGACCGAAGGCGAACTTGCACCAGATGCGCAGCGTGCGGTCGCCATCGCCACTCGCCAGCCAGGCCAGCGCCACGCCGCCCAGCATCACCGCACAGGCGTTAACCGACTGGAACAAGGCGGTCGGCACCGTCCAGCCGAACCAGCGCCGGTCAACGAAATGATCGATAAACAGGCTGATGGAGCTGCCGCCCTGCTGGGCAAAGGCCCAGAACAGCGTGCCTAGCAGCATCAGCACAACGATCTGCCACAGCCCCCTGCGCTGGCCGGCGTCCGCGCGCAGCATAATGCGCGCCACCAGCACCACCGCCGCCACGCACACCAACCCGAGCAAATAGCCGGCCCAGCCACGTTCAAACAGCAGCGTGAAGAACAGCGGCGACGCCAGCAGCGCCGCCAGCAGCCATCCCCAGTGCGGCAAGCCCAGACTCCTGGCGCGCATCAGCGGTGCATTCACGCCGCGCGTGTGGCGGAAATGGCGTCCGCCCAGCAGAAAAATCACCAGACCGGCGAACATGCCGATCCCGGCCAACGCAAAGCCGACGTGCCAACCATAGCGTTCGGCCGCCAACCCGCAGGCGATCGGCGCCAGAATAGATCCGACGTTGCCGGCGGCGTACAGCAGCGAGAAGCCCCCTTCGCGGCGCGAGTCCTGCGCCGGATACAGCTCGCCCAGCAGGCAGCTGATATTGGATTTGAACAGGCCGTAGCCGCAGATGATGATGGCCAGCGCCAGATAGAGCGACTGGGCGGAGACCGCGCTCAGGCCAAGCACGATATGCCCCAGGGTCATCAGGGCCGCGCCGGCGATCACCGCGACGCGATTGCCCAGCAGGCGGTCGGCGAACCAGCCGCCAAGAATAGGAGTGACGTAAACTAACGAAGCGTAAGCGCTGTAGAGATCGATGGCGTGGCTGTCGGTATAGCCGAGTTGGTGGGTCAGATAGAGGATCAGTAACGCACGCATGCCGTAAAAGCTGAAATATTCCCAAATTTGTATCGCTACGACATAGTAGATTGCGCGCGGCTGTGAGGGTGTTTTCATGGTGGTCTCCCATCAGTCGGTGAACGGCAAAGGGGAAGCGCGAGCGCCTCCCCTCTTATTGGCTGCGGTTATTTCGCCTTCAGCACTTTCACCCGATAACGTCCGTCCGCCTGACGATAGGCGCCGTGAATGTCGGTTTCAAAGCCCGGATAATGCGCGCCGATTTCGCACAGCATCTGCAGGAACTCCAGCACCGGCCGGCTCTCTTCGGTCAGCATTTCGCCCGGCATCACCAGCGGCACGCCCGGTGGGTATGGGAGGATCATATTGGCGTTGACCTTGCCGACCATCTCTTCCAGATAGACCTCTTCCACTTCGCCGTGCAGCTCTTTCTGGAACGCCTGGTACGGATTCATCACCATGGTTGGCAGCACTTCGAACGCGCGGTACATCAGGTCCGGCAGGTTGTGCTGCTCCACTAAGCGGTGAATGTTCTGCGCCAGATCCTGAATGCGCATGTTTTCATAGAAATCAGGCGCTTCGTGATACAGCGAAGGCAGCATGTTTTTCACCCGCAGGTTCAGATCGAACGAGCGTTTGAAGTCGGTCATCGCGCGCAGCAGGCTGAGCGCCTTGGTTTTGTCGATGCCAATGCTGAACAGGAACAGCAGGTTGTACGGCCCGGTTTTCTCGACGATGATGCCGCGTTCGTCGAGGTATTTCGCCACGATGCTGGCCGGGATACCGAACGGCTGCATCTCGCCTTCCTTGCTCATCCCCGGCGTCAGAATGGTGACCTTGATCGGGTCCAGATACATGTGTTCGTTGTCGATGTTCTTGAAACCGTGCCAGGCGCTGTCGGAGCGCAGCGGCCAGCATTCCGGCTCATCGATATGCTCCGGCTGCCAGACGTCGAAGAACCAGCCGTCGGATTCGACTTTCAGGCGTTTGATCTCTTTGCGGAACTTGATCGCGCGCTCGATAGAGCCGTTGATCAGGCGCTTGCCGGCGTTGCCTTTCATCATCGCCGCGGCGGTTTCGGTCGACGCCACGATGCCGTAGTGCGGCGAAGTGGTGGTGTGCATCATGTAGGCTTCGTTGAAGGTTTCTTCGTTGATATCGCCCTTCACATGAATCATCGAAGCCTGCGAGAAGGCCGCCAGCAGTTTGTGGGTGGACTGGGTTTCGTAGATCACCTTGCCCTCCACGCGGCCGCCGCTCATGCCGCACTTGCCTTTATAGATCGGGTGGAAGTTGGTGTAAGGCACCCAGGCGGAATCGAAGTGGATCGACTTCACGTCCAGGGTGTTCTTGATAAAGTCGGTGTTGTACAACAGCCCGTCATAGGTGGAGTTGGTGATCACCGCGTGCACCGGCCAGGTGGCGTTCGGGGTCTCCTTCACGCGCTTGGCGATGGTGGCGCGCTGGAACTCGCTCTGCGGAATGCCGCCGAGGATGCCGTAGGCGTTGCGGGTCGGGCGGAAGTAGATCGGCGTGATGTCGCTCATCATCATCAGGTGAGTCAGCGACTTGTGGCAGTTACGGTCAATCAGCACCGTGCTGCCCGCCGGTGCCGAATACATGCCGACGATCTTGTTGGCGGTGGAGGTGCCGTTGGTGACCATGTAGCTGCGTTCGGCGTTGAACACGCGGGAAATGTACTCCTCCGCCTCTTTGTGCGGGCCGGAGTGATCCAGCAGCGACCCCAGTTCGGACACCGAAATCGAAATATCCGACTTCATGGTGTTCGGGCCGAAGAAATCGTAGAACAGGCTGCCCACCGGGCTCTTCTGGAACGCGGTGCCGCCCATGTGGCCCGGCGTACAGAAAGTGTATTTGCCTTCGCGCACGTATTTAAACAGCGCCTTGGTCAACGGCGGCAGGATGGTGTCGATATACTCGTCGGTGTTCTGTTTGATCTTGGCGGCGATGTCGGTTGCCGCGCCGAGCGCATATTCGAAGAAGCGCACCTGCATGCGCAGATCGTTCAGGCTGACGTCCAGCGTGGAATAGGTGTTGGCGAACGCGTACAGCGGCATGTACTCGTTCAGCTGACTGATCTCTTCGCACAGCTCCAGGTTGTATTTGTCCCAGTCGAAGATCACCCCGCACAGGCGGGCGTTGTTCTCGATCAGTTTCAGCAGGTCTTCGCGATCGTTAGGGTAAACGATGCGGAAATCCAGACTTTCCAGCGCCTGATGCAGTTCACGGATAGGCTCTTCTTTGAAGTAGACACCCATGTGATTCATGATGGCGATAACGTTCATATGCATTTCTCCTGGCAAAGCAAGCCCCTTCCCGTCGCGGCTGACAGGTCGGAAAGAAAGGGGCTGGGTAAATTCAGTCGGTCAGCGGACGCGAATCAGTGCGCTTTGGCCGTGGTGTTTTCATCGACCGCCGCTGCGTTGGCAGCCTGGCGGGTATTCATTTTCCGGGCGTAGAACATCAGGATAATCAGGCTGATGATAAAGGTGCCGGACAGTTCGAATGAGTTGGCGCCCATCAGCGCGATGAAGCAGAAGCCGCAGCCGCACACCGAAGCGATCAGGCTCAGCAGGTTGCGCACATTGACCCCTTCGAAGCGGATCAGATCTACGCAGGAATAGAAGTAAGGCAGCATGGTCAGCAGCACCGCGATGCCGGTCAGCTCGCCGAACAGGTCGGAAGCCTTGCCGCCTGCGGAGCTCATCAGGGTGATCAGCACCATCAGCGCGGTCATTTTGCAGCCGGCCAGCAGCAGGCCTTTTTTCGGAATGCCGTTTTTATCCAGCTCGCCGTACACTTTCGGGAAGTTGCCGTCATTGGCGGCGCGCACCCCGGCCTGGCCGACCAGCATCATCCACGAACCGAGTGAGGTCAGGCAGGCGAAGGCGGTGAAGGCGGAAACCATCGGTGCGGCCCAGTTGCCCATAATCGCCGAGGCGCTGATGGCGAACGGCGCGCCGCTGGCGGCCATTTCAGACGCCGGGAACATGCCGCTGATCACCTGGGTGGCGGCGATGTAGATGATGCCCGCCAGGCCGGTGCCGAGCATGGTCGCCAGCGGCACGGTACGTTTCGGGTTTTTCACCATGCCGGTGCTGACCGCTGCGGATTCCACGCCGATGAACGCCCACAGACACAGCAGAATACTTTTGATGACCGCATGGCTGTCGGTGGTGCCGGAGGTATTCCAGTTAGCCTGGTAGGTGGCGGCGTCAAACCAGTGCCAGCCGAGGGTGGCGGTCACGATCACCGGGATCAGCACCAATACCAGGCCCAGGGTAGTCAAACGGCTGACCCAGGTTCCGCCCAGCATGTTGACGAAGGTGAAGACCCACACGATGGCGATACAGGCGATACCGGCAGGTATCGGGTTGTTCAGCGCCGGGAAGAAGGTGGAGAGATAAGAAACGGCGGTAATGCCGATGGCCAGGTTACCGATCCAGTTGGCATGGTAATAAAGCACGCCGGTCTGGAAACCGAAGGCCGGGGAAATTTCACCGGCGTAGGCGATAGGGCCGCCCTGCTGCGGGTTTTTGGTGGCGAGACGGGCATACACATAGGCCAGCGACATCGCCCCGATAATCGAGATCACCCACCCCCAAATGGCGATGGATCCGAGACTCGCCAGGTTGGCGGGCAATAAGGCAATCCCGCTCCCCATCATATTGCCGGCGACGACGCCGGTGCAGGCAATAAGCCCTATTTTCTTGGGTGAAGCCATGGTCAGTTTCTCCTGATTTACGTTTCTTATAAGCCACACCCATAAATAAAAGATTTTAATGAGCCGGCTTGATAGTCAGGATGCTAACCATCGGGGGGAATAAAGTCCTAAAGATAAAGTGAGATTACGCTCATGATCATACAAATGATAACCTGAGGTTTTTGATTAACACATCAAGATAAAAAGGTTTGCTAAAGAAAAGATAAACATCGTTTAAAAACAGAATGATGCCCAGGTTAATAATGAATAACAAACGACAGAAAAGGAACAATATTACGCAGCAAAATAACACAATGGCGCAACATGTCTTCACCAATAAATAACGCCGACAGCATTCCCGGAGAATAATGGCGGCGTAGTATCGATTAATTATTGGTGCTGGTAGTTATTTAAATAAGGCACCACGTTGGTCAATGACGTCTGGAATACGCCATTGGTGATCCAATGCAAGGTATCCTCACCGGGGCGCAAATTGAACGCGGTAATATAAGAATCCGCCGCCAAATGATTCTGCCCCTGCATTTCATACACTTTGCCCAGCAACACATAATTCAGCCACGACATTTGCAACTCAATCCCCAGATCGATCGCCCGGTGCGCCTCGTCAATGCGCCCCTGCGCCAACGCATCGACCGCCAGAACTTGCTGCATGATCGGCGTGTTTTTCAATTCGGGGATCGTCGTCAGATGGCTGATATCGGCGCGCAATTGTGCCAAGGCCTGGCTGTCGAACGGTTGGTAAGAATTGCGTAGCACATCCACCAGCGCCTTTTCCGCCAGCAGGTAGTGGAAATTCGGCGCGCTTTTAATCAGCTCGCTCAGCTGAGCGCTGGCGCGAGTCAACGAATCGGCATCACCGTGGATCAACAATTGATGTGCCTGGTAGAAGCGCTGCAGCAGCGGCCCGTTGTCGGGCAGCAGCTGCGCCAGACGCTGCTCCAACTGCGGCGGCCAGGGCTGCTTCAGCGCCGTGGACAGGCTGGCGAGGAAATCGCTTTGGATCTTCAGCTGGTTATCGGCGGTAATGAAGTAACGCTTGTCCAACATGATTGAGCTGTCGGCGTTATCCACCAGCCGCACGGACAGGAAACACTGCTGGGCGCGGTAGTGGCGCTGATTGACGAACTCGATATACAGCGACTTGCCCGAGTTGCTGGGGCCGGAATAGTTGTAATTGGTTTGGTCGTGCACCAGGAAGGTCGAGTAGGTGTTGAGCGAATCGGTGATCAGCTCGCTGACGCCCACCACATAAGAGAGCTGCGGCATCCAGTTGCTGCAGCTCTCGCCGCCCTGGATGCGGATATCGATATCGCGCGGGTTGAGCAGCACCGGCATGGTCGAAACCGGCACGCGCTGCGACAGCGTGGCGATGCCGACAAACGCCACGCAGACGCTGAGCGCCGCCAGAAACGCCAGCCACACCCAGAACGTCGAGCGGAGATAAAAGCGCGGCTTCTTTTCGCCAGGCGCGGCGACCGGCGTTCGGGGCCGGCTCGGCGGCACGTACGGCGTCTCGTCGTCGTCATCGCTGCCGTCTTCCGGCTCATGCATGATCACCGCGATCTGCGGCGCCTGTGCGGGAGCAGGTTGCGTCTCGCCCTCTTCACACCATATCACCGACGTCGCCAGCTTATACCCACGCTTGGGCACGGTGATAATGTATTCCGGGCTGTCGCTGTCGCCGTCTTTCAGGTATTTGCGCAGCTCTGAAATACATTGGGTCACCACGTGGTTGGTGACGATATTGCGCTTCCAGACGTTGTCGATCAGCTCGTCGCGGCTCAGCACCACATCGGGGTGCCGGGCGAAATAGCACAGCATGTCGATCAGGCGCGGTTCCAGCGTTTTCTGGCGGCCGTCTCGGCTGATGGTGTTGTCGGCAGGGGTAACCAGCCACTCCCCGACGCGAAAAGCAGGCTCTTGCATGGCGGAAATAACTCTGTAGGCATGTAGGGCAAGGGCGCGATCATAGCATAACCGCCCCCGGCTGTGGCCGCCGGGAGGCGATTAAGCCGTTAACTCTCGTATAATTCTAACGGTAAACCATCAGGATCGCTGAAAAAGGTAAAGCGGGATTGGGTGTAGGGATCGACGCGCACCGGTTCGCAGGCAACGCCGGCCGCCTGCAGATGGGCGATGGCCCGATCGATGTCGTCAACGCTGAACGCCAGATGGCGCAGGCCGCAGGCCTCCGGGCGGCTGACGCGGGCCGGCGGCGAAGGGAAAGAAAACAGTTCGATAGTGTATTGTCCGTTGAGCGCGAGATCCGCTTTCCAGGAGTCGCGCTCCTCGCGGTAAACTTCACTCAGCAGGGTAAAACCGAGAATATCGCAATAGAAATGCTTACTGGCAGCGTAGTTCGCGCCAATGATCGCAATGTGATGCACCTGACGTAATCCCAGCATAGAAACCCTCTCCTGTTCATTCTGATGGGGCACGGTATCCGGCGGCGGCGATGACGTCAACGGCAAAAACCCCGCGGATTGCCGCGGGGCATGATTCAGCACACGGCGTCTCAGGCCTTCAGATCCGCCAACGCCGCGCCGAAGTTGATGTGCAGCACCTGCCCATCGACCACCAGCGCCGGTACACTCTGCACGCCGAGGCGCTCAGCTTCCGCCACGCGCGTTGGGCGTTCCCCCAGGTGCACCACTTCCACCTGCACGTTATCGCTCAACAGTCCCAACAGCTGCTGTTCGGCACTCACGCATACCGGGCAGCCGGCATGATAAAACACGGCCTTAGTCATCCTCATTCTCCTTGGTATTGACGGTTTCGGGCACGTTTACTTACCCATATTGTTTCGAATCGAAACAATGTGAACAGTATGCCAGCACCAATGACTTGTCAATATAGTTTTTAATCGATACTATTTACGCAGCCTGATGAGGATACGATGCTAAAACTGTTTGATCTGCTTGAACGCCTGAATAGCCTGCAACGCAGCTGGCTGCGCAGCCACGAAGAATTGGAAAGCCTGCCGCCGGTGCAGCTGAGCGCGCTCTACTATCTGGCACGCTGTAATCATTACTCCAACACGCCGATGGCCGTGGCGGAATACCTTGGCCTGACCAAGGGAACGGTGTCCCAATCGCTGAAAAAGCTGGAGCTGAACGGCATGATCGCCCGCACGGCGGACGCAAAGGATCGCCGCAGCGTGCGGCTGCGGCTGACAGAAAAATCGCGAAGTTTAATGGAGACTCTGTTTCCTCCTGCCTATCTGCAGCAGGCGCAAGACGCCATGCAGCAGGACGGCGAACAGTTGCAGGCGCTGTTAACCCAGCTGCTGCGCCAACTGCAGCGGCAGGAAAATGCGGCGCTGTTCGGCGAATGCCACCGCTGCCGCTATCACCAGCAGCGCAATGGCCAACCGTTTTGCGGCCTGACACAGGAACCGCTGCCGCTCGACAGCGTGAACCTGATCTGCCGAGAATTCGCCTAAACGATTATGCTGGCGCTTTCAACACCTTCACCAGATAGCGCCCGTCCTCCGTCAGTTTGGCGCCGTGGATGTCGGTTTCAAAACCGGGATAGCGCTCACCGATAGAGCACAGCATCAGCAGGAAATCGAGCACCGCCCGGCTCTCTTCGGTGATCATTTCTCCCGGCATCACCAGCGGCACGCCCGGCGGATAAGGCAGGATCATATTGGCCGCCACCTTGCCCACCAACTGATCCAGCTCGCAGGTTTCCACATTGCCGCGCACCTGCTCCTGGAACATCTGGTGCGGCGTCAGCTTCATTTCAGGCAGCACGTCGAACGCCCGCTGCATCAGGCGCGGCAGATCGTGTTGGCGGATCAGCCGATGAATGCCGGCAGCCAGATCCTGGATACGCATATGGCGATAAAAATCCGGATCCTCGGCGTACAGATCCGGCAGCATATTCTTCACCCGCAGGTTGAGATCGTAGGCGCGCTTGAAATCAGTCAGGCCGCGCAACAGGCTCATCGCCTTGGTTTTGTCGATGCCGATACTGAACAGGAACAGCAGGTTGTACGGCCCGGTCTTCTCCACCACGATGCCGCGCTCGTCGAGATACTTCGCCACCAGCGCCGCCGGGATCCCCTCTTCCTCCAGCGCACCCAGCTCGTTCATGCCCGGCGTCAGGATCGTCACCTTGATCGGATCGAGGTACATATGATCGCGATCGGTCTGGCCGAAGCCGTGCCAGTTATCGTCAGGATCCAATGGCCAACACTGCGCCTCATCGATCTCCTCCGGCTGCCAAATGTCAAAGAACCAACTGTCGCTCTCCTCGCGCAGCCGCTGCACTTCACGGCGAAAATGCAGCGCGCGCTCCACCGATCGATTGATCAAGCGGCGCCCCGGGTTGCCGCGCAGCATGGCGGCGGCGGTCTCCATCGATGCCACAATGCCATAGTGCGGCGAGGTGGTGGTGTGCATCATGTAGGCTTCATTGAAGGTGCTCTCGTCGTAGTCGCCCTTGATATGAATCATCGAGGCCTGAGAGAAGGCCGCCAGCAGTTTATGTGTAGACTGGGTTTCGTAGATGACCTTTCCGGGCACCCGATCGCCGCTCATGCCGCTCTTGCCGTCGTAAATCGGATGGAAGTTGGTGTAAGGCACCCAGGCGGAGTCGAAGTGGATCGACGGCACTGCCAGCGTCTGCTTGATGTAGTCGGTGTTATACAGCAAGCCGTCATAGGTGGAATTGGTGATCACCGCATGCACCGGCCAGGTGGCGTTCGGGGTCTCCTGCACCCGAGCGGCGATGCTGGCGCGGGTGAACTCGCGCTGCGGAATGCCGCCAAGGATGCCGTAGGCGTTGCGCAGCGGGCGCAGATAGATCGGAACGATATCGCTCATCATCAGCAAGTGGCACAGCGATTTGTGGCAGTTGCGGTCGATCAGCACCGTGCTGCCCGCCGGCGCCGAATACATGCCGACGATCTTGTTGGCGGTGGAGGTGCCGTTGGTAACCAAATAGCTCTGCTCGGCGTTGAAAGTACGCGCAATATACTCTTCGGCCTCGAGGTGCGGCCCGGTGTGATCCAACAGCGAGCCGAGCTCGGTGACCGAAATCGAAATGTCGGCCTTCAGGGTATTGGCGCCGAAAAAGTCATAGAACAGGCAGCCCACCGGGCTTTTTTGGAACGCGGTACCGGCCATGTGGCCCGGCGTGCAGAAGGTGTACTTCCCTTCGCGCACGTAGTTGAACAGCGCCTTGGTCAGCGGCGGCGTAATGGTATCAATATATTCTGCGGTGTACTGCTGGATGCGCTGCGCGATATCGTCCGCCGCATTCAGGCCATACTCGAAGAAATAGAGCACCATGCGCATTTCATGCAGGCTGACGTCGAAGGTGGAGTGGGTATTGATAAAGGCGTACAGCGGTAGGTATTCGTTCAGCTCGTTGATCTCGCTGCACAGCTCCAGGCTGTAGTCGTCCCAGTCGAAGATCACCCCACAGATGCGGGCATTGGCTTCGATCAGCTTCAGCAGGTCACCGCTGTTTTTGGGGTACACCAGTTGGAATCCCATGGTGGCCAGCGCCGCGTGGAGCTCGCGGATCGGCTCATCTTTGTAGTAGACGCCCGTCGGGCCCATGATGGCGATGATATTCATCGGCAGCTCCTGTCAGTTAACGGCCAAGTCTCTATAACACCACGAAAATCCGGCGGTGTGTAGCCAAAAAAAAACCGCCCGGAGGCGGTTTCTTGCAGCGAAGAACAGAACTCAGCAGTAGCCGTAGTTCATCAGACGCTGGTAGCGACGGTTGAGCAACTCTTCGTCGTTCAGACCATCCAGATCTTTCAGATCGGCCAGCAGCTGCGCTTTCAGCGCGGCAGCCATCGCCGGCACGTCGCGGTGCGCGGAACCCAGCGGCTCCGGGATCACCGAATCGATCAGCTTCAACTCTTTCAGACGCGGTGCGGTAATGCCCATCGCTTCTGCGGCCAGCGGCGCCTTGTCGGCACTCTTCCACAGGATGGAGGCACAGCCTTCCGGCGAAATCACCGAGTAGGTGCTGTACTGCAGCATGTTCACCTTATCGCCCACGCCGATCGCCAGCGCGCCGCCGGAGCCACCTTCGCCGATGACGGTGCAGATGACCGGGATGTTCAGACGCGACATCTCACGCAGGTTGCGCGCGATGGCTTCTGACTGGCCGCGTTCTTCCGCACCCACGCCCGGATAAGCGCCCGGAGTATCGATAAAGGTGATGAGCGGCATCTTGAAGCGTGCGGCCATTTCCATCAGGCGCAGCGCCTTACGGTAACCTTCCGGCGCCGGCATGCCGAAGTTGCGGCGGATCTTCTCTTTGGTTTCACGGCCTTTCTGGTGCCCGATGATCATCACCGGGCGGCCATCCAGGCGCGCAATGCCACCGACGATCGCTTTGTCGTCAGCGTAAGCGCGATCGCCCGCCAACTCTTCGAAGTCGGTAAAGATATGTTTGATATAATCCAGGGTATAAGGACGGCGCGGGTGGCGTGCCAATTGGGCAATCTGCCAAGCCCCAAGATCGGCAAAAATCTTGCGCGTCAGCTCAACGCTCTTTTCACGCAGGCGCTGAACCTCTTCGTCCAGATTAATATCTAATTTTTCGTCTTGACGGCTGACTGCAGTCAGCGAGTCAATTTTCGCTTCCAGCTCTGCAATCGGCTGTTCAAAATCAAGAAAATTCAGACTCATAGCATTCCTATTTTAGTCAAATTCCAAGTCCACCTGCTCATTGCCTACCAACGTCCGCAAATCGATCAACAAGCGGTCGGTGGGCGTCACGCGCCAGGTTGCGCCAAAACGCAGCTTGGCTCGTGCATCTTCCCGTTGATAGTAGAGATGCACTGGAATCGTCCCCGAGCGATGGGGTTCCAACGACTGACGGAGACGGTTCAAAAGCTGGTCATCAATTTGCCTGTCAGTCAGCGAGATAGCAAGCCCGCGAGCGTATTTTTCCCGGGCTTCACTGATGTCCATTACCTCGCGGGCCATCATTTTAAGCCCGCCGCTAAAGTCATCAAAGCTGACCTGTCCACTGGCGATAAGGATACGGTCTTTTTCCAACAAATGCTGGTATTTTTCTAGCGCTTCGGTGAATAGCATCACTTCCAGACGACCCGAACGGTCATCCAGCGTGCAAATGCCGATACGGTTGCCGCGCTTGGTCACCATGACCCGCGCGGCGACCACCAACCCGACGGCGGTAGTCATTTTGCCCCGATCCGTCGGGTGCATGTCTTTCAAACGCTGGCCACCGGCGTAACGTTCGATTTCCTTCAGGTACTGGGTGATCGGGTGGCCAGTCAGGTAGAGCCCCAGCGTCTCCCGCTCACCGTCCAGCACCACCTGCTCTGGCCAGGGCGCAATATTGGCGTAGGATTGCTCCACCTGCTCCGGCGCTTCCGCCAGTACGCCAAACATATCCACCTGGCCAATAGCTTCGGCTTTCGCATGCTGATCCGCCGCTTTCAACGCGTCGCCGAGCGAATTCATCAGCGCGGCGCGGTGCGGCCCAAGGCGATCGAACGCCCCGGACATGATCAGTTTTTCCAGAATGCGGCGGTTCAGTTTCTTGATGTCAGAGCGCGCGCACAGGTCGAACAGGTCTTTGAAGTAACCTTGTTCGCCGCTGTTGCGCGCCTCGATAATGGCCTCGATCGGCCCTTCCCCCACGCCCTTGATCGCGCCGATGCCATAAACGATCTCGCCATCGTCGTTGACGTGGAAGTGATACAGGCCACTGTTGATGTCCGGCGGCAGGATCTTCAGCCCCATGCGCCAACATTCGTCCACCAGCCCAACCACTTTGTCGGTGTTGTCCATATCGGCGGTCATGACTGCCGCCATAAACTCGGCCGGGTAGTGCGCCTTCAGCCACAGCGTCTGATACGACACCAGCGCATAGGCGGCGGAGTGCGATTTGTTGAAGCCGTAACCGGCGAATTTCTCCACCAGGTCGAAGATTTTCACCGACAGTTCACCGTCGATGCCGCGCGATTTCGCGCCGTCTTCAAAGCCGCCGCGCTGCTTGGCCATTTCGACCGGGTTCTTTTTACCCATCGCACGACGCAGCATGTCCGCGCCACCCAAGGTGTAGCCGGCCAACACCTGGGCAATCTGCATCACCTGTTCCTGATACAGGATGATGCCGTAGGTCGGTTCCAGCACCGGCTTGAGCGACTCGTGCTGCCACTGAATGTCCGGGTAGGAGATCTCTTCGCGGCCGTGCTTGCGGTCGATGAAGTTATCCACCATCCCCGACTGCAGCGGCCCCGGACGGAACAGCGCCACCAGTGCGATCATGTCTTCGAAGCAGTCGGGCTTCAGGCGTTTGATCAAATCTTTCATGCCGCGCGATTCAAGCTGGAACACCGCCGTGGTTTCCGAGCGCTGCAGCATGTCGAAGCTTTTCTTGTCGTCGAGCGGAATGGCGGCGATGTCGATCGGTTCCAGCCCGGTCTTGGCGCGCCGGGCGTTGATCATTTCCAGCGCCCAGTCGATGATGGTCAGAGTACGCAGGCCGAGGAAGTCGAATTTCACCAGCCCGGCGTATTCCACGTCGTTCTTGTCGAACTGGGTCACCGGATGGTGCCCTTCGGCATCGCAGTACAGCGGCGCGAAGTCGGTGATCTTGGTCGGCGCGATCACCACGCCCCCGGCGTGTTTACCGGCGTTGCGCGTTACCCCTTCCAACTTGCGCGCCATGTCGATCAGCGCCTTGACCTCTTCGTCGGCCTCGTAAATCTCCGGCAGCTGCGGTTCGGCGGCGAAGGCTTTCTCCAGCGTCATGCCCGGATCCGGCGGCACCAGTTTGGAGATGCGATCGACGAAGCCGTACGGGTGCCCCAGCACCCGACCTACGTCGCGGATAACCGCTTTCGCCGCCATGGTCCCGAAGGTGATGATCTGCGATACCGCTTCGCGGCCGTACATCTCCGCCACGTGCTCGATCACCTGGTCGCGCTTCTCCATGCAGAAGTCGACGTCGAAGTCGGGCATCGAAACACGTTCCGGGTTCAGGAAGCGTTCGAACAGCAGGTCGAATTCCAGCGGATCGAGGTCGGTGATTTTCAACGCATAGGCCACCAGAGAACCGGCGCCGGAGCCGCGCCCTGGGCCTACCGGCACGTTGTTGTCCTTCGACCACTGGATAAACTCCATCACGATCAGGAAGTAGCCGGGGAACCCCATCTGGTTGATCACCTTCAGCTCAACGTCCAGACGCTCGTCGTATTCCGGGCGGCGCTGCGCGCGCACTTCAGGATCGGGGAACAGGAACTCGAGACGCTCTTCCAGGCCCTCTTTCGATTTGAGCACCAGGAAGTCCTCGGTGCTCATATCGCCGGTTGGGAACTGCGGCAGGAAGTATTCGCCGAGGCGAATGGTGACGTTACAGCGCTTGGCGATCTCGACGCTGTTCAGCAGCGCTTCCGGGATGTCGGCGAACAGCTCGCACATCTCGTCTTCGCTGCGCATGTATTGCTGCGGGCTGTAGTTGCGCGGCCGCTTGGGATCGTCCAGCGTAAATCCGTCGTGAATGGCGACGCGAATTTCATGAGCGTCAAAATCGTCCTCCACCAGGAAGCGCACGTCGTTGGTGGCCACCACCGGCAAGCCGCGCTCGGTGGCCAATGCCACCGCCGCATGCAGATAGTTCTCTTCGTCCGGGCGGCCGGTGCGGATCAGTTCCAGGTAGTAACAGTCCGGGAAATACTGTTGGTAGAAGTCCAGGCATTGATCCACCTGCGCCTGGTTACCGCGCAGCAGGAACTTGCCGACGTCGCCCTGACGCGCGCCGGAAAGCAGGATCAGCCCTTCGCGATGTTCAATCAGCCAGTCGCGATCAATGGTCGGGCCGGCGGCGCCGTAGCCACGCTGATAGGCGCGGGAAATCAGCAGCGTCAGGTTCTGGTAGCCTTCGTTGTTGCTGGCCAGCACCGTCAGCTGAGCCAGTTCGTCGCCCAGCTCATCGCTTTGCACATGGAAATCCGCGCCGATGATCGGTTTGATCCCGGCGCCGTGCGCGCTGCCGTAGAACTTCACCAGCCCGCACAGGTTGGTGAAATCAGTGATTGCCAGAGCAGGCATGGCTAACGCGGCGGCTCTTTTCACCAGCGGCGCCGTCTTGGCCAATCCATCAATCATGGAGTAGTCACTGTGGACGCGCAGGTGAATAAAACGAGGTTCGGCCATCTCCAGATACCTGATTGAAGGGGCTCAGCAGGCTGAGCCCGGGTTAATGCTATCGTCGAGCCCGGTCAGGCCCGCAGACTACAGCGCCAGCGCTCTTTTCACCGGCGCGAAGCTGCGGCGATGATGCTCGGTGGCGCCCAACGCAGCCAGCCGCTCCAGGTGGAGGGCGGTCGGGTAGCCTTTATGCTGCGCGAAACCGTAGTCCGGGAACTCGCTGTCCAGCTCGGCCATTTCGCGATCGCGCGTGACCTTCGCCAGAATGGACGCCGCGCTGATCTCCGCCACACGGCTGTCGCCCTTCACCACCGCCTGCGAACGCATCGGCAGGTTCGGGCAACGGTTACCGTCGATTAAAACCATGTCCGGCGCGATATGCAACCCGGCCACCGCGCGCTGCATCGCCAACATGGTGGCGTGCAAAATATTCAGCTGGTCGATTTCCGCCGGTTCGGCGCGCCCCAGGCTCCAGGAGAGCGCCTTGGCGACGATTTCGTCATACAGCGCCAGGCGGCGTTTTTCACTGAGTTTCTTGGAGTCCGCCAGACCGACGATCGGCTGCGCCGGATCGAGGATCACGGCAGCGGTGACCACCGCGCCGACCAACGGGCCGCGGCCCACTTCGTCCACACCGGCAATCAGCGTGGCAGCGGGATAGATAAAGGGTTCAATCATGCTTTCGCCAGCTCCAACACAGCCTGAGCGGCCTGTTCGTCCGCACCGCAACGAATGCTTTGGTGCAAGGTAAGGAAAGTTTGTTTCAGCGCGTCGGTTTCCGGGCTCTCTTCCAACAGTGGCATCACGGCGGCGGCCAGTTTGTCCGGCACGCAGTCATGCTGCAGCAGCTCGGTGACAATCTCGCGCCCCGCCAACAGATTCGGCAGCGAAACGTAAGGCGTTTTCACCAGCTTCTGCGCCAGCCAGAAAGTGAACGGCTTCATGCGATAGCCCACCACCATCGGGCACTTGGCCAGCATGCACTCCAGCGCCGCCGTGCCGGACGCCAGCAGCGCCGCGTCGCTAGCGATCATCGCCTCGCGCCCCTGGCCGTTCAGCAGATGTACCGTCAGATCCGGCGCAACCTCGGCCTTGATGCGCTCAAACTGCTCGCGCCGTTTGGCGTTAACCAGCGGCACCACCACTTCCAGCTCGGGATAACGCGTGCGCAGCAGCTGCGCGGTTTTGAGGAAGTCGGCGCTCAGCATCTCGACTTCGGCGCCGCGGCTGCCCGGCAGCAAAGCCAAACAGCGCGCCTGCGGAGCGATGCCAAGCTGAGCGCGCGCCGCCAACCGATCGGGCTGCAGCGGCATGGCGTCCGCCATGGTGTGGCCGATAAACCGGCAAGGGACGTTGAAACGATCGTAAAACGCTTTTTCGAAAGGGAGAAAGGCCAGCACCAAATCGGTGGCTTTGCCAATTTTGAAAACGCGCTTTTGCCGCCAGGCCCACACGGACGGGCTGACGTAGTGGATGGTGCGAATGCCGCGCTGCTTGAGGCGGCCTTCCAGCGTGATGTTGAAGTCCGGCGCGTCGATGCCGACAAACACGTCCGGCCGCAGCTCACCGAAGCGGCGAGTGAGATCCTTGCGGATCTTCAAGAGGCGTGGCAAGCGCTCGAGCACTTCCACCACGCCCATGACCGCCAGCTCTTCCATTTCGTACCAGGCTTCGCAGCCTTCGGCCTGCATTAGCGGACCGGCGACGCCAACGAAACGCGCGTCGGGGATCTGCGCCTTGAGCGCGCGGATCAAACCGGCGCCGAGAATGTCACCGGAGGTTTCTCCGGCGACCAGTCCGATAGTCAATGGACGATTCGACATAGCTCAGCGAATGATGCCGCGGGTGGAACGGGTGAAGAAATCGAGGTACTGCTGCACCACCGGCTGCTCTTTGGCCAGGGCTTCGATTTCCGCCTTCGCTTCATCCAGCGTTTTTTCACTGCGATACAGGATTTTGTAGGCGTTGCGGATCGCCTGCATTTCATCCTTATCAAAACCGCGGCGCTTCAGGCCGACCGCGTTGACGCCAAATGGCGTAGCGTGGTTGCCCTGAGCGATGACGAATGGAGGCACGTCCTGAGCGACACCGGAACAACCGCCTACCATCACATGCGCACCGATAATGCAGAACTGGTGGATCGCCGTCATGCCGCCGATAATGGCGTGATCGTCGATTTCCACATGCCCCGCCAGCGTGGCATTGTTGGCCAACACGCAAGAATTGCCGACCACACAGTCGTGGGCAACGTGCACATTGACCATCAGCAGGTTATCGTTGCCCACTTTGGTCAGGCCGGTGCCCTGCGCAGTGCCGCGGTGAATGGTGACGCTTTCGCGGATGCGGTTGCGATCGCCCACTTCAACGCGCGTCGGTTCGCCTGCGTATTTCAGATCCTGGTTCACTTCACCGATGGAAGCGAACTGATAAATCTGGTTATCGCAGCCAATCTTGGTAATACCGTTCACCACCACGTGGGATTTCAGCACCGTGCCGGCGCCGATTTCCACCTGGGAGCCGACGTAGCAGAAAGGGCCGATATGCACGTTGGCGCCGATCACGGCGCCCTCTTCGACTATCGCGCTAGGATGGATAAAGGCGGTTTGGTCAATCACGGATTAAGCCTCCCGGCTGCGGGCACACATCATGGTTGCTTCGCAGACAATTTTACCGTCAACGGTCGCCACGCCTTTGAAGCGAGTCAGACCGCGGCGAGTTTTCTCGAAGGTGACTTCCATGACCATCTGATCGCCTGGCACCACAGGGCGCTTGAAGCGTGCTTCGTCGATACCGGCGAAGTAATACAGCTCGCCCGGCTCCAGTTTGCCGACGCTTTTAAACGCCAGGATACCGGTGGCCTGCGCCATGGCTTCCAGGATCAATACGCCTGGGAAAATCGGTTTGCCAGGGAAGTGGCCCTGGAAAAACGGTTCGTTCACCGATACGTTCTTCACCGCACGCAGATATTTGTGCTCTTCAAACTCGAGGACGCGGTCGACCAGCAAGAACGGGTAACGGTGAGGAAGCAGATCCAAAATTTCTGCAATATCCAGAGTATGAGTGTCAGTAGTCAAAATACTCTTCCTGTCTCTAAAAACTGATGGCATCAACAACACGGCCTGCGCTGACCCCAAAAGGAGATCATCATGCAGGCCGCAAATTAACATCTCTTTGCGCTTTTGGTCTCACGACCAACGCGTTTCGTTTTGTACCCGCTAGGGCGGGCGGCAATGATTAGTCTTTTCCGACTTTACGTTCGACAGCTTTCAAGCGTTTGCTGATCTCATCGATATTCATCACCAACGCAGCGGTTTTACGCCAAACCTTGTTAGGCTGCAACGGAATGCCCGAAGAGTATACCCCAGGTTCGGTGATTGGTCGCATAACCATTCCCATTCCGGTGACAACCACCTTGTCGGCAATTTCCATGTGACCGTTGATCACGCTGGCACCGCCAATCTGGCAGTAGCGGCCGATTTTCAGGCTGCCGGCCATGATCACACCGCCGGCGACGGCGGTATTGTCGCCAATCACGACGTTATGTGCAATCTGGCATTGGTTGTCGATGATAACACCATTCCCGATTTGGGTGTTATCCAAAGCGCCGCGGTCAATGGTGGTGCAAGCGCCGATTTCGACGCGATCGCCGATAATCACCGTGCCCAACTGAGGGATTTTGATCCACTCGCCGCGCTCATTCGCATAGCCGAAACCGTCTGCGCCGATCACGGTGCCCGACTGGATCAGGCAACGCTGGCCGATTTCGACCGCATGATAAATCGTGACGTTCGCCCACAGACGCGTTCCCGCGCCGATGCGTGCGTGTTTGCCGATGAAGCAGCCCGGGCCGATAACCACGTTATCGCCAAGCACCGCACCCGACTCGATCACCGCGTTCGCCCCAATGGCGACATTCTGCCCCAGCTGCGCTTCAGGTGAGATCACCGCGCTTGGCGCGATATCCTGGGCCGGCGACGGCGTGGTGTCCATCAGCTGCGCCATGCGCGCATAGGTCAGGTAAGGGTTCTTAACCACCAGCGCCGCAGCACGGCAGTGTGGTAAATCCGCTTCGGTAAGCACCACGGCGCTTGCCTGGCAGGAAGACAGCTGCTCTTGATAGCGGCTGTTTGACAAAAACGTGATTTGGCCAGGCTGTGCCGAATGCATAGAAGCAATGCCGGTGATGACGAGATCGCCATCACCGTGCAATTGTGCATCCAACTGCTGCGCTAAATCAGCCAGTCGAATTGAAAGCATGTGTTATTTAACCTGTTTCAGCACGTCAGCAGTGATATCTTTGGAAGAGTCTGCATAGGCAACGGCGTTGGCGTCGATCACCACGTCATAACCGCCTTTGCTGGCGACAGATTTCACCGCGTCCTGAATGCGGCTCAGGATCTTGTTACGCTCTTCCATCTGGCGACGACGGTTGTCCTGCTCGAAAGCCTGCGCTTTCTGAGAGAACTGCTCGCGCTGCGCCATCACGTCTTTTTCCAACTTGCTGCGATCGCTGGCTTTCATGGTAGCGCCGTCACGCTGCAGACGCTGCATTTTGGTCTGCAGGCTACGTTCCATGTTCTGGAGTTCGCTTGCACGGCCTTTAAACTCGTTTTCCAGCTGTTTAGCGACCGTTTCGCGGGCCGGCAGCTGTTGGAAAATGCTGGAGACGTTAACGACAGCGATCTTATCTGCTGCCTGAACGCCAGCTGAAGCAGCCATTGCTAAACCGAGGCCTGCGGCACACAACCACTTTTTCACTATAAACTCCTTACCATCACCCATTTGTGTCATATGACACTGAAGTACACAATTTGCCAGACTTGTCCCACCAAACAATGAGAATCATCTCCCTCTGCCGGCGGGCGCCTGGCCATTGCGATTCTTAATAACTGTTATGCCCAGAGGCGAGACCCGTTACCAGGTCTTACCGATGTTAAACTGGAACTGTTCGGACTTGTCGCCTTCGTATTTCTTGATCGGGTTGGCGTAAGAGAACACCAACGGCCCCAGTGGCGACATCCACTGCAGCGCGATACCGGCGGAAGAACGAATATTACTGGCTTTGCTGTAGTCCGGCACGCCGTACATCAGCGTTTCGTTGGTATTCTTCCACTTGGTGTCCCACACGGTACCGGCATCGATGAACAGCGACGTCCGCACCGAGTTGGCGTATTTCTCGCTGATGAACGGCGTCGGGGTGATCAGCTCCAGGCTGGCGACCGCCATGGCGTTACCGCCTACCGCGTCATCCGAGCTACAGATGCTCTGACGATCGGTCGTGCTGCCGGCGTTGAACTGACACTGGTACGAGTTGGAGTTGTAGTACACCGCCTTCGGACCAATGGTGTTGGACTGGAAGCCGCGCACGGTGCTCGAACCACCGGCATAGAAGTTCTCATAGAACGGCATTTCCTTGCCGCCCAGCCCATCCGCGTAACCCAGACGGCCGCGACCCAACAGCACCCAGGTGCGGTCGTCGTTGATCGGCACGTACTGTACGCTGTCCAGCGTCACCTTGTAGTATTCGTTGTCCGAGCCCGGAATGGTGACCTTGCCGTTCAACGTGGTACGGTTACCCGAGGTCGGGAAGTAGCCGCGGTCCAGGTTGTTATAGGTCCAGCCCAGGTTCAGCGTAAAGTCGTCCGTCGAGTAGCTGGCGCGGTCGGTCTTGTTCGCATCCACGCCCATCGAGTCGAGGTAACGCCACATGGCGATCTGCGGCTGCATGTTCGACAGACCGTTGTGGACGTAGCCCAGGCCGGTGCGCAACGAGTTGTTTTCGTTGATCGGGAAGCCCAGCGTGCCGTCGATACCGTAACTCTTGTTGGTATAGTCCGACAGATCCGCGTCATCCGCCTTAAAGTCGTTGTAGAAGATGCGGCCGCCCAGGCTCACACCGTCAACGGTGAAGTACGGGTTGGTGACCGACAGTTCGGTATAGGTCTGGTAGTCGTTCTTGGTGCCGCTGATGCCGACCGAGTAGCCGGTACCCAACCAGTTATCCTGCTGCACGCCGGCCTGGAAGCTGACGCCGCTCTCGGTGCCGTAACCGACGCCGAAGTTAAAGGTACCAGTGTTGCGTTCTTTCACCTTATAGGTCACGTCGACCTGATCGGCGGTGCCCGGCACGCGCTGGGTTTCCACGTCAACCGTTTCGAAATAGCCCAGACGGTTCAGACGCTCTTTACCCTGCTCGACCTGCTCGTTGCCGAGCCAGGCGCCTTCCATCTGGCGCATTTCGCGACGCAGTACGGAATCCTTGCTGGTGTCGTTACCTTCGAACTTGATGCGACGCACGTAGAAGCGGTTGCCCGCGTCAACGTTGACGTGCAGCTTGACGGTTTTATCCGCGTCGTTGATCTCAGGCTGAGTGCCGACGCGCGGGTAGGCGTAACCATAACGGCCCAACATCGTTTTGATGTTGTCTTCCATTTTGGTCACCTTGCTGCCGTTGTACAGCTCGCCTGGCTCAATTTTGGTGAGCTGAGCGACTTCCGCCGAGTGGCCGGCCAGGTTGCCGTTCACGACAACATCGGAAAGCTTGTACTGCTCGCCTTCGGTGATGTTGATGGTGATGTAGATGCCTTTTTTATCCGGCGTCAGGCTCACCTGGGTAGAATCGATGTTGAAGCGGGCATAGCCGCGATCCAGATAGAAGCTGCGCAGGGTTTCGAGATCGCCCGCCAGTTTCTGCTTCTGGTATTTGCGGTCGCCGACCAGGTTCCACCACGGCACTTCGTCACGCAGTTGGAAGCGTGAGATCAGTTCGTCGTTGGTGAAAGCATGGTTGCCGACGATGTTGATTTGTTGAATCTTGGCGGAGACCCCTTCCGTGAACACCAGTTTCAGGTCGACACGGTTGCGCGGCAACGGCGTGACTACGGCTTTCACCGAGGCGCTGTATTTACCGACGCTGTAGTAGAAGTCTTCCAGCCCTTTTTCAATGCTGGAGATCGTGGTGCGGTCGAGCGCCTCGCCCACCCGGACGCCGGAGGCTTCCAGGTTCTGCTTGAGCATGTCATCTTTCACCGACTTGTTGCCGGAGAAAGTGATGCTGGCGATGGTAGGACGTTCCTTCACCTGCACGATCAAGGTATTACCATCGCGCAGTACGCGCACGTCCTCGAAGTTGCCGGTGGCAAACAAGGCACGAATGGTATTACTGATGTCATCGTCAGTGACGGTATCGCCGACGCGAACCGGCATGTTGAGTAACGCCGCACCGACGGCAACTCGCTGCAGGCCTTCGAAATGAATGTCTTTCACTACGAACCCGTCTGCACCGTATACGGTGGCGCTGCCAAACAGCAGCGACGCTATGAGCAACTTTTTCATCGCCATCGTTGTTATGCGTTCTTCCTAACCTATCCCCGCCCCTAGAGGCGGGAAAAATCATTGAAAAGTGCAAGACCCATCAACAACACCAGCACGATCGAACCTATGCGGTAGCTGTAGTCCTGTACTCGCTCGGAAACCGGCCCACCCTTCAGCTTTTCTATCGCCAGGAAGAGGAGATGCCCACCATCTAACACCGGTAATGGGAACAGGTTGATGATCCCCAGGTTGACGCTAATCAACGCCAGGAACATCAGATAATACACGAATCCGACTCCGGCTGACGCCCCAGCTCCCTGTGCAATCGAGATCGGGCCACTCAGGTTGTTCAGCTTTACATCACCGGTTATTAATTTGCCCAGCATGTTGACCGTCAGCCGCATCAGCTGCCAGGTCTTGTCGCCGGCCTGATACAGCGCCGGGAACGGTCCATACTGGCGAATCGTCTTATACTCTTCCGGCAGCGGCAGCACCTTTGGAATGATGCCTGCAAACCCCACCGATTTGTCTTTTCCCACCGGCTTTGTATCCGGTATCAGCGTCAAAGACAAGGGGGCGCCGTTTCTTTCAATCTCCAAAGCCAGCGGCTGCCCCGGGCCATCGTGGATACGCTTCACCAGCGTCTGCCAACGACCCAACGGCTGACCATCGACTTTAACGATCCTGTCCCCCGCTTGTAAACCCGCCTTTTGCGCCGCCGAGTTAGGCTGCACTTCCGCCAACACGGATTCGATCTGCGGGCCGCGCGGCATAATGCCCAGCGCGACAACGGGATCCTGCTTGTCCGGTTCAAAGTTCCACTGGCGCAAATCCAGGGTTTTGGTCACCACCTGCGAAGAGCCGAACGGCGCGACGCCGACTTCGGTTTGCGCATCGCCAATCTTCGCCACCAGCGCCAGACGAACTGATTCCCAATCAGGCGTTTCGATGCCGTCAACCGACTTTAGTTCCATGCCAGACGAAATTTCGGCCTTGGCGGCGATGGATTGCGGCGCGATTTCGCCGATCACCGGGCGGAAACTCGGCACGCCGATGATGAACACCAGCCAATAGGCAAGGATAGCAAACAGGAAGTTGGCGATGGGGCCGGCGCTGATGATGGCCGCACGCTGCCAGACGGTTTTGTTGTTAAAGGCCTGATGGCGCATTTCCGGCGCCACCGACTCCACGCGCTCGTCCAGCATCTTCACGTAACCGCCAAGCGGGATCAGAGCGATGACGTACTCGGTGCCCTGGCGATCGGTACGGCGCCACAGCGCCCGGCCGAAGCCGATGGAAAAGCGTTCAACGCGCACGCCGCAACGACGGGCAACCCAAAAGTGTCCGAACTCATGCACGGTAATCAAGATACCGAGCGCAATCAGAAACGCCACCAGGTTCCAAAGCACGCTGACCATCATCCCTCACTTTCCGTCATCGACGGATTAAAACACCAACAGCATCAGGCAGGCAAACACCGGCACCGCCGCGGTCAGGCTGTCGATACGATCCAGTATGCCGCCATGACCGGGAATCAAATGCCCGCTGTCCTTGATGCCCGCTTCGCGTTTGAACATGCTTTCGGTCAAATCGCCCAGCACCGAAGCCAGCGCGGCGATCACCGAACAGGCCAGCAGCGTGGTCGGCACCACGTTCAGTGGCGCGTAGCGGCCGAACAGCCAGGAAATGACCGCCGACGTCAGCAGCCCGCCGATCAACCCTTCCCAGGTTTTACCCGGCGAGACCTTCGGCGCCAGTTTATGCTTGCCGAACAGCTTGCCGAACATGTAGGCGCCGGAATCCGCGCCCCACACCAGCAGCATCACGTACAGCAGCCACCAGGCGCCGGTAAACGGATTTTGCTCGTAGCCGAACTGGCGCAGCGCCAGCATGCCCCAAAAGAACGGCACGATGGTCAGCAAGCCGAACAGCAGGCGCAGCGGGCGCGAATTGCGCCAGATAGAGGCCGAGCCGGGATAGAACAACACCAGCAGCAACGCCGCCAGCCACCAGGCCAGCGACAGCCACAGCGAGCCGCTTATCTGCGGCACGGATTGATGGTAAGCGGGGACGCTGAGCATCATCAACGCCAGCAGAAAACCGCACAGTATCGCCAACCAGATGCGCTGCGAACGGGAGGTAAAACCGGCCAATTGGCCCCACTCCCAGGCTGCTAACATGCACACGACGAGCGTTACCAGAGCAAAGGCCAGCGGCGGCAACAGGAACAGCGCCGCGATAACGATCGGGATTAAAATCAGAGCAGTTATGAGGCGATACTTCAGCAAAAGTTCTCCCTAGGACGCATCGGCGCCGATAGGTGTTGTTCCCCCGAAGCGGCGCTCACGTTGTGCAAATGCATTCAGCGCACCTTCAAAGACAAGTTCATCGAAATCAGGCCAGAGCACATCAGTAAAGTAAAGTTCAGCATAGGCGATTTGCCACAGCAGGAAGTTACTGATGCGATGCTCGCCACCGGTGCGGATAACCAGATCCACCGGCGCCAGGTCGCTCATGCAAACCCGCTCGCTCAATAATTCCTCGCTGATCTGATCCGGGTGCAACTCCCCTACCCGTACCTGTTCGGCCAGTTCCCTTACTCCCTGAATGATATCCCAACGGCCACCGTAGTTGGCAGCGATATTGAGCGTCAGGCCATCGTTATTTTCCGTCAGTGCTTCAGAGCGGCGGATCCGCTCCTGCAAACGCGCGCTGAATCGGCTGATATCGCCGATCACCCGCAGCCTGACGTTATGTTTATGCAGGCTTTTTACTTCACTATCCAGAGCGCGGACAAAAAGCTCCATCAGGGCGGAGACTTCCTGCACCGGACGGTTCCAGTTTTCGCTGCTGAAGGCATAAAGCGTGAGTGCATCTAAATGGTGGCTGGCGGCAAAACTGACCGCGCGGCGAACCGATTTCACCCCTGCTTTATGACCGAAGACACGTAACTTGCCCTGACGTTTGGCCCAGCGTCCGTTACCGTCCATGATAATGGCGACATGGCGCGGCCCCTGGGAAGATGGATTAGCCTCTTGTTGGTTTGCGGACGACATAACTCGTACTTATTTCCTCAGTAGAAATATAACTGCCTTTCCGGAACATCAGGCCCTTACGCGCAAAAAAAGCCGTGTGCCCGACACGGCTTTCAGCCTGCCCTCGCGATACCCGGCACAGCCGGGCCGCCATTGGCGCACAGAGCGCCAATCGGGCCATAATTCAACGGTATAACCGCTGACAGGTGGCGCAGACTATACCACCTCAGCGGGGCATGAACAAACGGCCCCGCTGCGGCACGCGCGAATTACGAGCAAAATCGGATAATCGCCGTGATCAGCCGCACAACGCGCGAACGCGCTCCTCGGCAGCGGCGCGCGCCTGACGGTCAATGTCTAAGACCGCGTCGATGCAGGTCGGTTCCTGCAGCGCGAGACGTTCCACCACCTGGCGGTTGACCGCGGCAATGTCGGTAAAGCGGATCTGCTGCTGCAAAAATGCCGCCACGGCGATTTCGTTGGCCGCGTTCAGCGCGGTGGTCGCCGCCTGACCGGCCTCGAACGCCTCGATCGCCAAGTACAGGCAAGGATAACGTTCGCGTTCCGGTTCGGCGAAGGTCAGCGAACCGATGCGGCAGAAGTCCAGCGCTTCCACGCCGGAGTTCACGCGCTGCGGATACGCCATCGCGTGGGCGATCGGCGTGCGCATATCCGGCGTCCCCAACTGCGCCAGCACGCTGCCGTCGGCATAGCGCACCATCGAGTGAATCACCGACTGCGGGTGCAGGATCACTTCCATTTGCTCGGCCGAGGCGTTAAACAGCCAGCGGGCCTCAATGTATTCCAGACCTTTGTTCATCATGGTGGCGGAATCCACCGAGATCTTGCGGCCCATCGACCAGTTCGGGTGGGCGCAGGCTTGATCCGGCGTCATCGCGGCGAACTGTTCCAACGGCGTGGTGCGGAACGGGCCGCCGGAACCGGTAAGCACGATGCGCGAAACACCATGACTGTCCAGTGAAGAGTATCCCAACTGACGCTGAATGTTCTCAGGCAAACTCTGAAAAATTGCGTTGTGCTCGCTGTCGAGCGGCAGCAGTTGCGCCTGGCTTTGCCGCACCGCGTCCATAAACAGACGGCCGCAGGTGACCAGCGATTCTTTGTTGGCCAGCAGTACCTGTTTGCCGGCGCGGATCGCCGCCAGCGTCGGCAACAGCCCCGCAGCGCCGACGATGGCCGCCGTCACTTGATCGACGTCATCCAACGCTGCCAGCTCGCAGGCCGCTTGTTCTCCGGCCAAGACTTCGGTAACGACACCGTTTTCCGCCAGGACAGCGCGCAGCTCGCGCGCAGCGTTTTCATCCGCCATCGCGGCGAAGGCGGGCCGGAATTCCATGCATTGCTGCGCCATGACCGCGACGTTACGGCCGGCCACCAGCGCTTTGATCGCAAAACGGTCGGGATTCGCCCTGACCACGGCCAGGGTACTGGTCCCTACCGAGCCGGTCGAGCCAAGAATGGTCAGTTGCTTCATGAGTTCACTCTGAATAACTGTCTGATGAGATCGGAGGTGTTCCAGTGTGGAACCTTGGACACCGCTTGTCCATGATCTTTCAGTACGATGAAACGGGATCTGCGCCACAAAAAACAAAGCGCCGCCCAGGCGACGCTTTCTTTCTGCGCGATGCTGATTAGAAATCCATCAGCTCTTTTTCTTTCTCCGCCAGCGCGGCGTCGACCAGCTTGATGTAAGCGTCGGTCATTTTCTGAATCTCGTCTTGTGAGCGACGTTCTTCGTCTTCGCTGATCTCTTTGTCTTTCAGCAGCGCCTTGACCTTGTCGTTGGCGTCACGACGCACGTTACGCACCGCTACGCGACCCTGCTCGGCTTCGCCGCGCACGATCTTGATCAGATCCTTACGACGCTCTTCGGTCAGCGGAGGCAGCGGAACGCGAATGTCAGAACCGGCGGAAGACGGGTTGAGGCCCAGATCAGAGCTCATGATCGCTTTCTCAACGGCCTGGCTCAGGCTGCGGTCGAACACGTTGATTTTCAGCGTGCGGGAGTCTTCTACGGTTACGTTGGCCAGCTGACGCAGCGGCGTAGCGGCGCCGTAGTATTCCACCATGATGCCGTCCAGAATGCTTGGAGAAGCGCGGCCGGTGCGGATCTTGCTGATTTGGTTTTTGAATGCTTCTACGCTTTTTTCCATGCGTGAATCAGCATCTTTTCTGATTTCATTAGTCACGTTGCAAACCCTTGGAAGCTGGTTACTTGGCAGGCGATACTCAAGTATAGCCCGTAATCGTACTCGAAGAGCGCGCGGCGCCTGGCGTCACGCGCTCCGAAAAAGGGGGGCGAACAGCCTTATTTGCTGATCAGCGTACCTTCGTTCTCACCCATCACCACGCGGCGCAGTGCGCCAGGCTTGTTCATGTTGAACACGCGGATCGGCAGACCGTGATCGCGGGCCAGCGTAAACGCCGCCAGATCCATCACTTTCAGCTCGCGCTCCAGCACGTCCTGATAGGTTAATTGTTCATACAGCGTCGCATCCGGGTTTTTCACCGGATCGGCGGAGTATACGCCATCCACTTTGGTGGCTTTCAGCACCACGTCGGCTTCGATCTCGATACCGCGCAGGCAAGCGGCGGAATCGGTGGTGAAGAACGGGTTGCCGGTACCGGCGGAGAAGATCACCACGCGGTTGTTGCGCAGCAGGCTGATCGCCTCTGCCCAGCTGTAATTATCACACACGCCGTTCAGCGGGATCGCCGACATCAGGCGGGCGTTCACATAGGCACGGTGCAGTGCATCACGCATAGCCAGGCCGTTCATCACGGTAGCCAGCATTCCCATGTGGTCGCCCACTACGCGGTTCATGCCGGCTTGCGCCAGGCCCGCGCCGCGGAACAAGTTCCCGCCGCCAATAACTACACCGACCTGAATTCCCAGTTCGACCAGCTCTTTCACTTCCTGAGCCATGCGATCCAAAACGCTGGCGTCGATACCAAAACCTTCTGCACCTTGCAGGGCTTCGCCACTCAGTTTAAGCAGAATACGCTGATATACGGGTTTTGCATTGGTTGCCATGGTGTTCTGTCCTAAGAAGCAGTATTAGTATTGGGGATTTCAGCCGATGAAACGCGCCTGAGGTGAGTATCACGCTGCAGGGCCTGCCACCGGTGTAATTCTGGCTGGATAGTATGGAACCGCCAGACGGCGGTTCCATCGACAGTCATTAAGACTGTTTGCTCATCGCGGCAACTTCAGCAGCGAAGTCGGTTTCGACTTTCTCGATGCCTTCGCCCACTTCGAAGCGAATGAAGTTGGTCACGTCAGCGTTGTGCTCTTTCAGCACCTGAGCAACAGATTTGCTCGGATCCATAACGAAAGGCTGACCGGTCAGAGAAACTTCACCGGTGAATTTCTTCATGCGGCCTTCAACCATTTTCTCTGCGATTTCTTTCGGCTTGCCTGACTGCATGGCGATGTCCAGCTGAACCTGGTACTCTTTTTCTACCACTTCAGCAGACACGTCTTCTGGCTTCACGAACTCTGGCTTGCTCGCCGCAATGTGCATTGCGATTTGCTTGACCAGCTCGTCGTCAGCGCCTTTAGCCGCAACCAGAACGCCGATACGCGCGCCGTGCAGGTAGCTGCCCAGCACGTCGCCTTCCAGGGAAGCAACGCGGCGAATGTTGATGTTTTCACCGATTTTTGCCACCAGCGCTACGCGCTCTTCTTCGAACTGTGCTTTCAGCACGTCAACGTCAGTGATTTTGCCGGCCATAGCGGCATCCAGCACTTTGTCGGCGAACGCCTGGAAACCGGCGTCTTTCGCGACGAAGTCAGTCTGGCAGTTAACTTCCAGAATGATGCCGTAGTTGCCTTCGATCTTGGTTTTGATCACGCCGTCAGCAGCTACGTTGCCTGCTTTTTTAGCGGCTTTGATCGCACCGGACTTACGCATGTTTTCGATTGCCAGTTCGATGTCGCCGTTGGATTCAACCAGCGCCTTCTTGCAATCCATCATGCCAGCGCCGGTACGCTCGCGCAGTTCTTTTACCAGGGCAGCGGTAATATCAGCCATTTATTTTTCCTCGGTTATCTCGCGTGGAGACAGTTCTCATTCAGATAAGCAAAGGGGGCCTTTACAGGCCCCCCTAACCAACATATGTCAATACCTGGTTAATAAGGGCTCAGTGACGAGCTTGCCTTATTATTCAGCTTCTACGAAGCCTTCTTCCGCCTGAACGGCCAGATCTTGAGAACGACCTTCACGCACAGCGGCAGCAACAGCAGTCAGGTACAGGTTTACTGCACGGATTGCGTCGTCGTTACCAGGGATGATGAAGTCAACGCCGTCTGGGTTGGAGTTGGTATCAACGATAGAGAATACCGGGATACCCAGGTTGTTGGCTTCTTTGATCGCGATGTGCTCGTGATCGGCATCGATAACGAACAGTGCGTCTGGCAGACCGCCCATATCCTTGATACCGCCCAGGGAGTTTTCCAGCTTGGCCAGTTCACGAGTGCGCATCAGCGCTTCTTTCTTGGTCAGCTTGTCCAGGGTGCCGTCTTGAGACTGGATTTCCAGATCTTTCAAACGTTTGATGGACTGACGAACGGTTTTCCAGTTAGTCAGCATGCCACCCAACCAGCGGTGGTTCACGAAGAACTGGTCACAGCTGTTCGCAGCGTCTTTTACCGCTTCGCTTGCTGCGCGTTTGGTACCAACGAACAGGATCTTGCCTTTACGGGAAGAGATCTTGCTCAGTTCAGCCAGAGCGGCGTTGAACATTGGTACGGTCTGCTCCAGGTTGATGATGTGAACCTTGTTACGAGCGCCGAAGATGAAAGGCTTCATTTTCGGGTTCCAGTAACGAGTCTGGTGACCAAAGTGAACACCAGCCTTGAGCATGTCGCGCATGGAAACAGTTGCCATGATTAAACCTCTATAGATTAATTGGGGTTATGCCTCCACGTATCCCATAACGCCGACCCTGGCGGCGACAAGTCACCTCAGGGCACCCCGGCGGATGTGCCGATACGTGTGTGTTATTTACACAAAATGAGTGCAGTTAAAGTATTTTCGGCCAATTCCTGCCAGGTCACAAGAACCAAGTCGCGGATCGCCGGCGCGCTTTATACCATAAACCCGCTGCCGACACCAACTTTTGTTGCTTTTCGCCGGGCGTCGGGAAATGAAATTTGGCAGCCTCCGGCCGGGCTGATACCATAAGTCACTGCTTCTTATTGTCGACGATAACGACACCTGCGGACAAATTTCATGGCAATCTCAATTAAAACACCTGATGACATCCAAAAAATGCGCGTGGCCGGCCGCCTGGCCGCCGAAGTGCTGGAGATCATCGAGCCGCACGTCAAACCTGGCGTGACCACCGGCGAGCTGGACCGTATCTGTCACGAGTACATCACCAACGAGCAGCAGGCCATTTCCGCCTGCCTCGGCTATCACGGCTTCCCGAAATCCGTGTGTATATCGGTGAACGAAGTGGTGTGCCACGGCATCCCGAGCGACGACAAAACGCTAAAAGACGGCGACATCGTCAATATCGACGTGACCGTGATTAAAGACGGTTTCCATGGCGACACCTCTAAGATGTTCATCGTCGGCAAACCGACCATTCTGGGCGAGCGCCTGTGCCGCGTCACTCAGGAAAGCCTGTATCTGGCGCTGAAGATGGTCAAACCGGGCATCCGTCTGCGCACCCTGGGCAAGGCTATTCAGCAATTCGTCGAAGCCGAGA
The DNA here is from genome assembly GCF_002752475.1 of Serratia sp. OLAL2. Taxonomy (NCBI): domain Bacteria; kingdom Pseudomonadati; phylum Pseudomonadota; class Gammaproteobacteria; order Enterobacterales; family Yersiniaceae; genus Serratia; species Serratia sp. OLAL2. Next base: position 42,177 of record NZ_MSTL01000003.1, read on the forward strand.
AGTTCTCCGTGGTGCGCGAGTACTGCGGCCACGGCATCGGCGAAGTGTTCCACGAAGAGCCGCAGGTGCTGCACTATGACGCGGACGACGGCGGCGTGGTGCTACAGGCAGGCATGGCTTTCACCATCGAACCGATGGTCAACGCCGGCGACTACCGCATCCGCACCATGAAAGACGGCTGGACGGTAAAAACCAAAGATCGCAGCTTGTCGGCGCAGTATGAGCATACTATTGTGGTCACTGATAACGGCTGCGAAATAATGACGTTGCGCAAGGATGACACCATCCCCAACATCATTACGCACGAGATGTAAGCACCGCGACGAACGCCGCGTGCAGAATATCACCAGGCCGGCTTATGCCGGCCTTTTTTATGGGCTGCGCACTATGTCTGACAATCTTCTTCAACAGGCGGCCCCGGCCGTGCCGATGCCACCCGTCTCTCCCAGCGCCTACGGCGACGACGACCTCACCTGCCTGGTGCTGAAACAGCGGCTGGAGCAGTTTCAGCTGTGGCTGGCGGCGGCGTTCGACGCCGGCTCCAGCGCCGAAAGCCTAGTGGCGGCGCGCAGCGACTTCATCGATCGCCTGCTGCGCCGGCTGTGGACCTTCTACGGCTTCGAAGATATCCCGGAAACCGCACTGGTGGCGGTCGGCGGCTACGGCCGCGGCGAGCTGCATCCGCTGTCGGACATCGACGTATTGGTGCTCAGCCAGCGCCGGCTGACGGAACAGCAGTCGCAGCGGGTCGGCGAATTCATCACCCTGCTGTGGGATCTCAAGCTGGAGGTGGGCCACAGCGTGCGCACCCTGGAAGAGTGTCTGCTGGAAGGGCTGGCGGATCTGACCGTGGCCACCAACCTGATCGAATCGCGCATGATCTGCGGCGACGTCGCGCTGTTCCTGCAAATGCAAAAACACATCTTCAGCGACGGCTTCTGGCCTTCGCCGCAGTTTTTCCACGCCAAGATCAACGAGCAGCAGGAACGCCACCAGCGCTACCATGGCACCAGCTATAACCTGGAACCGGATATCAAAAGCAGCCCCGGCGGCCTGCGCGATATCCACACGCTGCTGTGGGTGGCGCGCCGCCACTTCGGTGCCACCTCGCTGGACGAAATGGTCGGTTTCGGTTTCCTCACCCAGGCCGAGCGCAACGAACTGAACGAATGTCAGAGCTTCCTGTGGCGCATCCGCTTTGCGCTGCATCTGGTGCTGCCGCGTTACGACAACCGTCTGCTGTTCGATCGTCAGCTCAACGTGGCGCAGCTGCTGCGCTATGAAGGTGAAGGCAACGAGCCGGTCGAGCGCATGATGAAAGACTTCTACCGCATGACGCGGCGCGTCAGCGAGCTGAACCACATGCTGCTGCAGCTGTTCGACGAGGCCATCCTGGCGCTGGACGCCACCGAGAAACCGCGTCCGCTGAACGACGATTTCCAGCTGCGCGGCGATCTGATCGATCTGCGTGACGAAACGCTGTTCATCCGCGAGCCGCAAGCCATCATGCGCATGTTCTACCTGATGGTGCGCAACCGCGAGATCAAAGGCATTTACTCCACCACCGTGCGCCAGCTGCGCCACGCGCGCCGTCACCTGAAACAGCCGCTGTGCACCATCCCGGAAGCGCGCGATCTGTTTATGGCCATCCTGCGCCACCCCGGCGCGGTGTCGCGCGCGCTGGTGCCGATGCACCGTCACAGTGTGCTATGGGCTTATATGCCGCAGTGGGGCAAGATCGTCGGGCAGATGCAGTTCGATCTGTTCCACGCCTATACCGTCGACGAGCACACTATCCGGGTGCTGCAGAAGCTGGAGAGCTTCGCCGATGCGCAAACCCGGCCGCGCCATCCGCTGTGCGTGGAGCTGTATCCGCGCCTGCCGCACCCGGAACTGCTGATGCTGGCGGCCTTGTTCCACGATATCGCCAAAGGGCGCGGCGGCGATCACTCGATCCTCGGCGCGGAGGACGTGGCCGAGTTCGCCGAGCTGCACGGTCTCAACTCGCGAGAAACCCAACTGGTGGCCTGGCTGGTGCGCTGCCACCTGCTGATGTCGGTCACCGCGCAGCGCCGCGATATCCAGGATCCGACGGTGATCCAGCAGTTCAGCAGCGAAGTGCAGAGCGAAACTCGCCTGCGCTACCTGGTATGCCTGACGGTGGCGGATATCTGCGCCACCAACGAAACCCTGTGGAACAGCTGGAAGCAGAGCCTGTTGCGCGAGCTGTATTTCGCCACCGAGAAACAGCTGCGCCGCGGCATGCAAAACAGCCCGGATCTGCGCGAACGCGTGCGCCACCATCGGCTGCAGGCGCTGGCGCTGCTGCGCATGGACAACATCGACGAAGAGGCGCTGCACCGCATCTGGAGCCGCTGCCGCGCCGACTATTTCCTGCGCCACTCGCCGAATCAGCTGGCCTGGCACGCCCGCCATCTGCTTGCCCACGACTCCACCCAGCCGCTGGTGCTGGTCAGCCGCCAGGCGACGCGCGGCGGCACCGAGATCTTCATCTGGAGCCCGGATCGTCCTTATCTGTTCGCCGCCGTCGCCGGGGAGATGGATCGCCGCAACCTGAGCGTGCACGACGCACAGATCTTCACTAACCGCGACGGTATGGCGATGGACACCTTTATCGTGCTGGAACCGGACGGCAGCCCGCTGGCGCAGGATCGCCACGCGGCGATCCGTCAGGCGCTGCTACAGGCCATCACCCAACGAGAGTATCAGCCGCCGCGTGTGCGCCGCCCCTCTTCCAAGCTGCGCCACTTCAGCGTGCCGACCGAGGTCACCTTCCTGCCGACCCACACCGATCGCCGCAGCTACCTGGAGCTGACGGCGCTCGACCAACCCGGCCTGCTGGCGCGGGTGGGCGAAGTGTTCGCCGATCTGGGGCTGTCGCTGCACGGCGCGCGCATTTCCACCATCGGCGAGCGGGTCGAGGATTTGTTTATTCTGGCCGACGGCGAGCGGCGCGCGCTCGACCAAGAAACGCGCAGAAAGTTGGAGCAACGGTTGACAGAGGCCCTCACCCCGAACGATAAAATGTGATACAAGTAACTTTTTACCGACAACATCAGGAAAGAGAACAGCATGCAGCAATTACAGAACGTTATTGAAAGCGCCTTCGAACGCCGTGCGGACATTACCCCGGCGAACGTAGACACCGTAACGCGCGAAGCGGTAAACCAGGTGATCGGCCTGTTGGACAGCGGCGCCCTGCGCGTTGCCGAGAAGATCGACGGTCAATGGGTCACCCATCAGTGGCTGAAGAAAGCCGTGCTGCTCTCTTTCCGCATCAACGACAACAAGGTAATGGACGGCGCGGAAACCCGCTACTACGACAAGGTGCCGATGAAATTCGCCGACTACGACGAAGCGCGCTTCCAGAAGGAAGGTTTCCGCGTCGTGCCGCCGGCCACCGTGCGCCAGGGCGCGTTCATCGCTCGCAACACCGTGCTGATGCCGTCTTACGTTAACATCGGCGCCTACGTCGACGAAGGCACCATGGTCGACACCTGGGCCACCGTCGGTTCTTGCGCGCAGATCGGCAAGAACGTTCACCTGTCCGGCGGCGTCGGCATCGGCGGCGTGCTGGAGCCGCTGCAGGCCAACCCGACCATCATCGAAGACAACTGCTTCATCGGCGCACGCTCCGAAGTGGTGGAAGGCGTGATCGTGGAAGAAGGCTCGGTGATTTCGATGGGCGTCTACCTCGGCCAGAGCACCCGCATCTATGACCGCGAGACCGGCGAAATCCATTACGGCCGCGTGCCGGCGGGTTCGGTGGTGGTTTCCGGTAACCTGCCGTCGAAAGACGGTTCTTACAGCCTGTACTGCGCGGTGATCGTCAAGAAAGTCGACGCCAAAACGCGCGGTAAAGTCGGCATTAATGAGTTATTGCGTACTATCGACTAAATTGAAATAGCGGGTGATTCACCCGCTATTTTTTTGTCTGCGTTTCGCTGGCAGTCACAGTCGCAGATCTCGCTTTCCGCCATAATCGCAGTCGTGGAATATAACGATCACATCTAAAGAGGGCGCAGTATGTACGATAACTTGAAGAGTTTGGGCATCAATCAACCGGAAGACGTCGATCGCTATAGCCTGCGTCAAGAGGCCAACAACGACATCCTCAAGATCTATTTCCGCAAGGACAAGGGCGAGTTCTTCGCCAAGAGCGTGAAGTTCAAGTATCCGCGCCAGCGTAAAACCGTGGTGGCGGACAACGCCGGCCAGGGCTACAAGGAAATTCACGAGATCAACCCGAACCTGCGTTACGTGATCGACGAACTGGATCAGCTGTGCCAGCGCGATCAGGTGGAAGTGGATCTTAAGCGTAAAATCCTCGACGACCTGCGCCATCTCGAGGGCGTGGTGTCGCACAAGATTGCCGAGATCGAAGCCGATCTGGAAAAACTCACCCGCGGCAAGTAATGCGGATCGGTTGACCCGCATCATCGTTAAGGCGCCCTTTTACGGCGCCTTTTTACGTTATGACTGCAGCAGCGTGCCCCACTGCTCGACCCACGGGCAGGCGGCCACTTCCGGCTCCGGCTGTTCCATCGCATCGATTTCCAGCACTTCACCAACGCGGGTGGCGCCCTGCTCCTGCAGCAACGCATCAAACGTGCGCCCCGCGCCACAGAAGTGGTCATAGCTGCTGTCGCCGAGGGCAATCAGCCCGTAGCGCAGTTCCGGCTGATAGCCAACCTGATCGCGAATGGCGTGGAACAGCGGCGCGATGCTGTCCGGCAAATCGCCCTGCCCGGTAGTGGAGGTGATCACCAGCGCGTAATGCTGACGATAAAACTGCCAGGCCTCCAGCGTGCCCTCTTCGAACAGTTTGACCTCATGGCCCTGCTCGCTGAGGATGTTTTGCGCCTCTTCCGCCACCAACAGCGAATTGCCGTAGACCGTTCCCACGAAGATACCAACCTGAGCCATGGCTCCTACTCCCTTCATTACCTTTAAAAATTGTCAGCTATCCTGACCGTTAGCCGCGCTAAACTCAACCCCGGCAAGTTCAGGGAATACCCCCGCCCAGCCGAACTGCGCCATCACCCCTTGCCAGTCTTCGTCCCAGCGCGCCGTCACCTGCAGCGGCTCGCCGCTCACCGGGTGCGTCAGCTGCAGATGGCTGGCGTGCAGCATCAGGCGCGGGCAGCCGAAATGCTGCGCCATCCCACGGTTCTGCCGCAAATCGCCGTGCTTGCTGTCACCGATGATCGGATGGCGAAGATGCGCCATGTGGCGCCGCAATTGGTGTTTGCGGCCGGTTTCCGGCTGCAGTTCCACCAGACTGTAACGTGCGCTGTCGTAGCGGCCGACGGCCACCGGCATCTCTACCTGCACCAACGGCCGGTAGTGCGTAACGGCCGGCTGCGGCCCCTTGTCGGCATCGGCATGTTTATCGGCGATTTTGTCCAGCTCCGCCGTCAGCGGGTAGTCGAGGGTCGCCCCCTCCTGCACGTAACCGCGCACCACCGCATGGTAGGTTTTCTGCACCTGATGCTGCTCGAACTGCTGCGACAGCAGGCGCGCCACCTCGCTGGAAAGCGCCATCAGCAGCACGCCGGAGGTCGGGCGATCGAGACGGTGCACGGTAAAGACGTGCTGCCCGAGCTGATCGCGCACCGTTTGCATCATAAAACGTGTTTCATGACGATCCAGCCAACTGCGGTGTACCAACCAGCCCGACGGTTTGTTCACCGCCACCAGGTGTTCATCCTGATACAAAATCTCAATCACATCGCTTTCCCAGGTCAATAGCCGTTTCGGGCGCGAGTATAACAGGCGTGCGGCTCAGCGCTAGTTTACCCATTCGATGGTCACCAGGCGCGTATCGGCGCGGCCGCGATCGTCCACCGCCCGAATGCGATAACGCCCGTTGTTGATCGGCCGCCAGTCGATCGGCTTTTTGCTGGCGCTGCTACCGAGATAGATATCGTCGACAAACCAGTACACCGTCTTGCTGTCGGCATCCGTCACCGCATTGAAGGCGATTTTGTCCCGCCCCTGCTGCGACTGGCGCAGGGTATAGGTGGTATTTTTCAGCGGCGAAGTGATGCGCGGTGCGTTGCCGCCGACGGCGATGCCGTTATCCTTGCAGCGGTTAACCGGCGGCGTCCGTTTCGGCAGCCCGGCCTGGGCGAACACGTTGGCCAAATCGGAAGGCCAGAATTCAAAGATTTCGGTACGAGTCTGCGCCGCGTCATACGGCGGGCAAACGACCTCGCCGCTGTGAATATCCAGCACCACAGGCCGATAGACGCTGTCCACCTTGATCGGCGACTTGCCGGGAATGAACCAGGTCTTGCCCTTTTGCTGGCACCACGGCGTCGGCAGATCGCCGCTGGCGAGACAAATCTCCACCCGCCGCAGCCGTTGGGGGAACGGATGTTTCGGTTCCCGCAGGCCAGGGTAGCTGGCGTTGACGCTGTCGATGATATTGAAAAACAGCGGCGCGGCCGCCTCGGCGCCGACCAACGCATTGTTGCCGCGCCCGTCGAAGTTGCCTTCCCACACCACCAGCACGTAAGGGCCGAAGATTCCGACGCTCCAGGCGTCGCGAAAGCCCCATGAAGTCCCGGTCTTCCAATACGCCGGCAGCGAAGAAGAACGCTGTGCCAGCGTATCGCCCGGCCGCCGGTGCTGGCGCAGCATATCCAGCGTGATGAAACTGGCCTCCTCACTCAGCAGCCGCACCGGCGTCGATTCGGCCTCGTTCAATCGCATGCGAAGCGGCCGCAGCTCGCCGCGGTTCGCCAGCAGCGCATACAGCTTCGCCAATTCCTGCGCCGTCACCTCACCGCCGCCCAATACCAGCGACAGCCCGTAGTGGCTCTCATTGGCCATATTGGCGACGCCGGTCAGGCGTAAGAACTGATAAAAAGTCGGCTGGCGCAGCTGCGAGGCGACATATACCGCCGGGATGTTACGGCTGAAGTTCAGCGCGTCGGTGGCGGTCACCGGGCCGAGAAAGCGCCGGTCGAAGTTTTCCGGCGCATAGGCGCCGAACGACGAAGGCACGTCTTTCAGGATAGTCATCGGATGCAACACGCCTTGCTCCATGCCCAGCGCGTAGATGAACGGCTTCAGCGTCGAGCCCGGCGAACGTTTGGCGTTGGTGCCGTTCACCTGCCCCTGGATCGGCCGATTGTAATAGTCCGCCGATCCTACCAGCGCGCGCACCCCCATATCGCGGCTGTCCACCAGCAGCACCGCGGCGTTTTGAATGCCGCGGCTGCGGTTGCGGGCGATAAAGGCGTTAACCTGCCGCTCGACCAGCCGCTGCAACCCGGCGTCCAGCGTCGTGTCTACGCGGGTATCGCGCTGCACCAGTTGCTGCGTCTGCAGGCGTAGCTGTTCGATAAAGTGCGGCGCAATATAAGGCACTTGTTCAGGCTGCCGCAGCGCCAGCGGCAGGCGGAACAGCGTTTGCTGGCTGGCGTCGGTCGGGTAAACCTGCTGCCAGCGCTGGAACAGACGGTTGCGCGCCTGCGTCAATGCGGCACCGAGCACGCCGGTTTTTGGCTCCAGACGGTAGCTGGGCGACTGCGGCAGCACCGCCAGCGTCAGCGCCTCCGGCAGGGTCAACGCCTTCGGCGACTTGGCGAAGTAGATCAGGCTGGCGGCGCCGATGCTTTCAATGTTGCGACCGTAGGGCGCGTAATTCAAATAGGCTTCCAGGATATCGCGCTTGGAGTAGCTCAGTTCCAGCTGCACCGCGCGCAGCACCTGCAGCAGCTTGCCGCCCGACGTGCGGGTATTGAGATGCCAGCGCATCCGCGCCAGCTGCATGCTGATGGTCGATCCGCCCTGCATTTTGCCGCCGGCGACATAGCTGCGCCAGAAGCCGCGCATCAGGCTGACGGGGTTAAAGCCGGGGTTGTAGTAGAACCAGCGATCCTCGTGCAGCAGCAGCCCGCGCACCGCCAGCGGGGACACCTGCTCCAGCGGGGTCCATAGACGGTAGCGATCGTCGTTGGCCAGCGTGATGCGCAGCAGCGCGCCGTGCCTGTCATAATAAACGGAAGACTGCGGCAGCCCCTGCCACAGGGGCGGATGCGGCCACAGCCGAATCGCGGCCAACAGCAGCGCCAGTAAAAACACCGCCATCAAGCCGTTTTGCAGCACGCGCCCGGTCAGGATCTTCATACGTTCTCAGCATTCCGGCGCCAGACGCTGGCCTGGCGCCGGATATGGCCTAGTCGTTGCCCGCCGGCACCACCACCAGCTTACCGCCGCCGGCCGACATGGCCTGCACTTCACGGTCGTACATGGCTTCGCCGTAGGCCGGTGGAACAATAAAGCTGCCGGTATTGGTGGCCTTGATCTGATAGACGAACTCCTGCACCTCGGTGCCGGCGCTGCCGTAGATAATCACCCGATCCTCACGGATATCGCTGTAATCCGGCGCCCAGGTGGAGCCGGTGGCGGCCAGCGGCGACTGCCAGCCGCCGCGATCGTCGCTCTCCTCGCCGGTATCGGCCGGTTCCGGCGGCGTCTGCTGCACCACTTCGAACCCGCCCGGCAGCAGATCGACGATCGCCAGGTTGCTCTGCCCCTCTTTCGAGTTGGCGCGCACCTTCAGATGGACATTGATCTTCTGCCCCAGCGTCACCTGCGTCACCGCTTTGCCTTGCTCGTCGGTGTAATCGCGGACAATCTCAATGCCGCGCGACAGCGCTTTTTGCGGCGCATTCAGATCGTAACCGGCCTGCGTCACCACATACCAGGCCGGCGCATTGCCGCCGTTGGTGAAGCGCACGGCGGTGGCATCGGCGTTGAACTGCCCCTGAACGAACAGCCCCTGCAGCTCACTGATGCGCTGCGGCTCGCCGCCGCTTTTGCCCACCTGCACGATGCCTAACGCGTCCGCATTGGCGGATTGCGCCGCCACCTCAGTCGAATAGCTTTCCAGCGCCAGGATGCTCATTGCAGAGGAGTACGTGGTGTAACGCTCTTCTTTCAGTGCCTTGACCATATTCTCCAGCACCTGCGGCGGAATCGACGCCACCTTCTCAGGGAAGTGACGGGTAATCAAATACAGCCGCGTCGCATCCAGCACCAGCGGATCGAAATAGTTCTGCGTCCACCAGGCGCTGTCATAGGCTTTGCTCAGTTGCTGCCAGCTCGGTTGCAACAGCGCGGCGGCTTCGTCGTCCATCTTCAACAGGCGATAGGAAGAGGCCAGATACAGCGCGCTCAGGTCGGTTTTCCACTCCTCGCCATAGCGTTTTTGCAGCGTATCCTGCACCGCCGCCAGCGAGTTGGTGGTCACTTCGCCCTGCAGCGTCAGCAGGTAAACCGCCCAGCTGCGCAGGCGCAGCAGATACAGATCGTCGAACCCGCTGGCCGCCAGCTCGCGCAACGCGCCGTTGGCTTCATCCAGCATGCCTTCCGGCAGGGCGTAGCCCGCCGCTTTGGCTTCGAGCAGATATTGCACCACATAAGGCGTGACGAAAGGATCGGCATCCGGCGATGAACGCCAGGCGCCGATCGCCCCGCTGTCGTTCTGGCGGGCGCGCAGCACGCCAAGCAGATTGCGCAGCTGCTTGCTGACTTCCGCCTGGCTCAGGCTGCTTTTCATCTCTGGGTGACGGCTCTGCAGCATCAGCGGAATGGAACGGCTGACGATCTGCTCGGAACAGTAATATGGGTAATCCGCCAGGTATTGCGCCAGCCCATTGGTCAGCACCAGCGGTGAATTCGACACCGCAGCCCGGCGCTGCGCGAAAGCATCGAACATCTGGCGCAGGCCATCGACGTTCTGGCTGCTGCCACTCATGCGCCCCATCACCGACTGGGTGCGGTACGGCGCCGCCGGCCGCACCGAGGTGCTGACGGTGCGGCGGCTGGCCTGGTCGCCGTAACGGGCGTCGAACACCAGCGGCGCATCGCCCAAAACGGCTTTGGCGCGCAGGCGGAAAGCGATCACGCCCTCGCGTTTTTCCGCCAGCGTCAGGCTTTGCGTCGCGTTGCCCACCACCTCCAATTGCGGCGGCGGCGTCAGCAGGACGTTGATGGCTGCCGACTGGCCGTTCAGCCCTTCGAGGTTGTTGCTGATGCCCACGCTGACGTCGAACTCATCGCCCGGCGCCACCATCGCCGGCACGTTCGGCGTCATGATGAAGCTGTCACGCACCGTGGCGGCGGTTTGCGCCTTGCCGATTTTCTCCGGCGTCACCGAAATCGCCATGACGCGGATCTTGCCGTTGAAGTAGTCCGGCACCGGGTAGACGAACTGCTTCTCGCCGCTGACTTCGGTAATGCCGGACCAGTAGGCCACCGGCTTGTCACGCTTGCGTTTGAACGGGTTGAGGTTGAGATCCAACCCTTCGCCCGCATCGCCGCCCGGCGCCGCGGTCAGCGCCATCAGCTTGCTGAACTCCGGCAGGATCAGATCCAGGATCTGCGAGCTGCTCACGTTCAGTTCGCGCTTGCTGAAGAAGAACTCCAGCGGATCCTTCAGGCGGTAACGCGCCACCTGCAGAATGCCCTCATCGACGGCGAACAGCGCCACCTGCTGCGGCGCATCGGTCTTGACCGTCATCGTCAGGTTTTCACCCGGCTTGATGACCGCCGGCGCCGTCACCTCGAGGCTGTTTTGGCGCGCCTTGGTGCTGATCTTGAACGGCATCACGCCGTAGCTCAGCGGGCTCATGAAGATCTCGCTGGAGTTGATGTCGCGCACGAACTGCACGTTGATGTAGCCGTTGCCCTCCATGCCGGCCGGCACGCGGATCGTCTGCACCGAGCTGGTGGTATCGCTGTGGAACCACTGCCAGGCGTAAACTTTGTCCTTCTCGATGGTGATCAAACCGCTGCCGGTATAAGGCGCGTTAATCGCCACCTCGATCTCCTCGCCCGGCTGGTATTCCGCCTGGTTCAGTTTCAGCTTCAGTTCGGCGTTGCGATCCAGCGAACGGCTCAGGTTGGCGTTGCCGGCCACGCTGTAGGCGACGCGGTTGAGCGTCTTGCCCTGCGCATCTTCAATCACCAGCACGAAGTCGCCCGGCTTATCAGTCGTCAGCCGCAGATCCGCGCCCTGCTCACTCAGCGCCAGCGGCTGTTCCGACAGCTGCACTTCCTTCATCTTCGACTGGTATTTGTAAACGCCCGAATCCTGTTTGGTCAGCACCGAAATGTATTTCTGTTCGATCAGCACCTGCTTCAGATTCGGCATGGCGATCTGTTTCAGGGCCGGATCGATGGCGATCACATTCAGATGCCGCTCCGCGTCGCGATTGATGTAGCCCAGATCGCCGTCGGCCTTCACCCCAATCAGATAATCGTAAGGCGAAACCAGCGTACGGGCGGTAGCCGCCACCGAACGCCCGCCGCCGGCGACGAACGCCTCCGACAACAGCTGCAGCTGATAGGTCGCGTCGGCGTAGGATTTCAGATCGAGCGGAATATCGGCCGCGCCATGCTCATCGGTGGTGCGATCTTCCAGCTCGGTTTCGAACCCGTCGCTGTTTTGCCGGTTTTCGTAGAACGCATAATCCGGGAAGCGATCGAAGCTCGGATACATCGGCCGCAGCGTCAGCCTGGTGGTCACGCGGCGATCTTGCGCCGGGGTGCCGAACAGGTTCTGCACGTCGATGCTGGCCTTCAGCTCAGACGGTTTTACCCAGCCTTGCTGGCGGTCCGGCGTCAACGCCAGCTTCACTTTCAGCTGATCCGGTTCGAACTCCTTCACATTGACCGCGGTATGGCCGAGCAGCGTGGAGGTATCGTTGTTTTTGCCGATCAGATACAGATAGACGTTCCACTCGCCGGTCGGTGAGTTTTCATCGGTGGTATAGCTCAGCTCGTTGAAACCGCTGGCGCCCAGCGTCAGCGGTACGGTGGACATCAGCTTGTCGCGCGGATCGCGAATTTCGGCACGCACCGGCACGCCGGCCAGGCCAACGCCCCAGTCGGCGGCGCGGGTGATCAGGCCAATATTGAAAGTATCCCCCGGCCGATAAACGCCGCGATCGGAGAATAGATAACTGCTGAGGGTGCGCGGATCGGTCGGCGTTTGTTCACCGGCGACGTCGAAGCGCGAGAAGTCCAGCCCGCGATCGTTATAGCTACCGGTCGGCAGGAAGGAGACATCCCCTTCCTTTTCCACCAGGAACATCACCGGCTGGCGCTCGTTGGTGTATACATCGAGCGCCGGGAAACGCACGTGGCCGTCGGCACCGGTGGTTTGGCTGAGCAGCGTCACGCCGTTTTTGGCCACTACCGACACGGTGGCGCCGCTGACCGGTGCGCCGCTTTGGATCGACTGCACAAAGACATCGCGCGTCTTATCCTGCGAGCTCTTGGCGACGATGCCCAGATCGGTCACCACCACAAAGCGCGAATCGCCGACGTCGGGCTGCTCTTCCCCTTCGCTTTCATCTTGTTCCTGATCCTGCTCGGTGCCCGCCTCTTCCGCCGCCGGTTTTCGGTTCGGCTGCCATTCGGACAGCGTCAGCAGGAATACCCCGCGATGGGAGCTGGCGTTGGTGGAGAGATAACGGGAGAGATCGATGCCCTGATAGTTCACTTCCCCCGGCCGCTCGTTGTTGAGCGCCGTTTGGTATTTGAAATGCTCGGTGAAATATTCGTCGTTGAGACGGTTGAATTCCGTGGACGAGTAGTCCCGACTTTTGAAGGAGACAATGTGCTGCAGCTGGCTCGGGATCACCCGTTTGATGTCCAGCCGCAGGCCCGCCACGTTACGCGCCGCCACGCTGATCTGCTTGTCGCCGTTAACCGACAGCAGCGAGCCCTGCGACATGAACTGCAGCGATTTCGGGAACTCCGGCACTTCGACCACCCGATAAACCTTCTTCGGCATCTTGTAACCGCCGACAGAGACCAGCTGGTTGTCTATCTCGAGCAACACAAAGCGGTGCGCCGGAGCGTCGAAACGGAAGCTGAACTGCGGTTGATAGGCCTCTTCCGCCTCGTTAAGCGTCAACGGCAGTGGCGTCGCCTGCGCCAGCACGTTTTTGCCGACGCTGTCGACCGTCCATTGATAGAAGTCTTCGGCATCGTTGGCGGCCTCGGCATCGCTCGGATCGTGCTGCGGCAGCAGCCAGGCTTTGGTGGCCCGCACCAACTCTTTATCCTTCACCGCATCGCTGAAACCGACCACCAGCGCACGCTGCCCTTGGCCGCCGTCGGTGTCCACGACCTGAGCGCTGGCGTCACTCAGCGCCAGGCTGTAGAGGGTGGGTACCTTGACCCAGTTGCTTTTCGCCTCTTCGACCGCGTTGCCGGCCGCCGTCGATTTAACGCCCTTACCGACGGTCAGATGCACCGCGCCGCCCTGATCCAGCGCCTGAAGCGGCTCGGAATGCACCCAGGCGTTCAGTTTTTTCTCGTCATAGACCAGAGAGAAGTTCAGCTTTTTCTCGGAGGACGTGCTGCCTTCCTTCAATACCAGCGAAATCTGTTTTTCAAAGCTGGCGACGTCGACCGGCGCGTTGAACTGCAGATTGAAAATCGCGCTGCGTTTCTGCGCATTCTGTGGATCGCGGTAATACTCGGCCTGCCCCAGACGGTAATCGAACGCGGGCACGGTGAAGGCATAGCGGGTTTTGGCGAGCTTGACCTGCGGCGCCAGCAAGGTGGCGGGCTCCAGGGCCACCTCATATTTCGCTCCCATCGGCAGCGGTTTTTTCGGCGAGAACACCAGCGTTGATTCATTGCTCCACGCCCACTGCCCTTCCGCCGTCGGTTTGAGGGTGATACCGGCGCTCACGGTTTTACCCACCACGGCGATCGGCGCGACCGAGCCGCTGAAGGTCAGGCTCACCGTTTGCGGCGCCTGCCGGGCGGCGGCGTAATCTATCGGCTCGGGGTTGGCCACCTCGGCGCTGATCTCCTGAACCACCAACGGCGCCGGCTCGATGGGCTGGGGCCGATTTTGCCACCAGTGCCAACCGTAAAACGCGCCGCCCGCGGCCCCCGCCAGCAGCAGCAGGCCCAGACCGATCGCTTTCGGGTGTTTATCCACGCCGCTTTCGAGCCGCAAAAAACCGCGCGGCAGCGCAGCCCACCAGGCCGGCGCGCGCCAGCTGAGGTTGCCGACCAGCGGTCTCAGCAACCGTCCCAACAGCGACAACGCCCCACCCAGCAGGCGACAAACGCCCTTAACCAGGGTAAAAGGCAAACGCAGGATAAACCTTAATAAATCCATTATTGCAGCACCTCATCATCCTAATGCAGCCCCCGGTCAACCGTCGCGGTTCAACCGAGCCGAAAGACACCGTCGGCTCTCCTGCCCGGCATCCGCGCGAGTACTCTACACTGCCGGACGGCAAAAATCTGCGCGCCGCCGGTGAATTACGGCTCTTTGTTTAACATCAAATCCAGCTGTTGCAGCAGCACCAGCAGCGGCAGGCTGCTCGGCTCACGATCTTTCAGCGCCTCTTCGAAATAAGGCGTGATGGCGAAGCGCGTCGGCAGCGGCGCTTGGGCATCCAGCAGCGCATACATGCGCGGCAGAAACACCCACTGCAGCCAGGCTTCGGCCGACATGCTGTCGATACAGAACGGCTCGGTGCTGGAAAAAGCCTCATGCTCAGGCGGCGCGGCCTGCCACAGCGCCAGATCGCGCATGGATTGTTCAATCGCCTGCAAACTGCGGCGCACCTGGTTATGTATACTCATCTGCATTCCCGATCTCTTTTCATTATGGTATTCAGCTCGCTGGCTGAAAGGCGGCAAAGCATAGCATTTTTATAGCCCAAATTTGGCGCGCCCGAGACCGGCTGCCGTTTTTATCTGGTGGCGATCGCCGCCACGCGGCACAATAGGCCCATCGAATACACCACACAGATAAAGATTCATGTCCGTAATAACAGAGAAAAAAAACCACGCGACGCCCGGTAAAGCCATGCTGGCCTCGGTCACCGGTTATGCCATGGACGGGTTTGACCTGCTGATCCTCGGCTTTATGCTGCCGGCCATCAGCATCGAATTAGGATTAACCTCATCGGCCGCCGGTTCGCTGGTCACCTGGACGCTGATCGGCGCGGTGCTGGGCGGCGTGATCTTCGGCCACCTTAGCGATCGTTTCGGCCGAATCCGGGTGCTGACCATCACCATTCTGATGTTTTCCCTGTTCACCGGCCTGTGCGCCGTGGCGCAAGGGTATTGGGATCTGCTGGCCTATCGCACCCTGGCAGGCATCGGGCTGGGCGGCGAATTCGGCATCGGCATGGCGCTGATCGCCGAAGCCTGGCCGGCGGAGAAACGCAACCGCGCTTCGGCTTACGTCGGCATGGGCTGGCAATTGGGCGTGCTGGCAGCCGCCTTCCTGACGCCGCTGCTGCTGGAACACATCGGCTGGCGCGGTATGTTCCTGGTCGGTCTGCTGCCGGCGCTGGCGTCATTCCTGATCCGCCGCACGCTGGGCGAGCCGGAGGCGTTCGTGCGGCAGAAAGACGCCGGGCAGCCGCTCTCCTTCCTGCAGCGTTTGCGCCTGCTGTTTAAGGATCGCGCTACCAGCAAGGCCAGCATCGGCATCTTCATTCTCTGTTCGGTGCAGAACTTCGGTTACTACGGGCTGATGATCTGGATGCCGACTTACCTGGCGAAAAACTTCGGCTTCTCACTCACCAAGTCCGGCCTGTGGACGGCGGTGACGGTGGTCGGCATGACGTTCGGTATCTGGCTGTTTGGCATGCTGGCCGATCGCTTCGCCCGCTGGAAGATTTTCGTGTTGTATCAGGTAGGCGCGGTAGTGATGGTGATCGGCTACGCCCAGTTGAGCGATCCGATGCTGATGCTGTTCGCCGGCGCCGTGATGGGCATGTTCGTCAACGGCATGATCGGCGGCTACGGCGCATTGATTTCCGATACCTACCCGGTACAGGCGCGCGCCACCGCGCAAAACATCCTGTTCAATCTGGGGCGCGGCGTCGGCGGCCTGGGGCCATTGGTGATCGGTGCGCTGGTGACGCAGGTGTCGTTTACCGCCGCCATCAGCCTGCTGGCGGCGATTTACCTGCTGGATATCTACGCCACGCTGTTCCTGCTGCCGAAAAAACAGGGCGCAGGCGATACGCTGGGCGCGATTGGTTAACGCTGGCGATGGATTAAGCAGAGGAGCACGCACGGCGGGAGAGAACAAAAAGTTGGGGGCACTGCGTTAACAGTGCCCCCGGTTCGTTTTATAGCTATCCCGCTACACAGTGTGCTCCCTGCTCAATCCTTGAAAACTTTTCCTGCGGCCATCCTGACCAAGTGATCCTTGCATCATCCTGCAGCATCGTCCTGACGCGGTTCCTCAGCCTTCCTGACCCGCCGACAGTCCTGTGTCGGCTCTCAATCTCCGTCCTGGAGGTGTCCCTGGTTTCTATCCTGAAACATCCTGGGCATCTCCTGACGCCATCCTTCGCTCTGCCTGAGCGCATCCCTTTCTTCTTCCTGAAGCTGCATCATCCTGATGCTTTCCTGCTCCGCCGGTTCCGTTCCGGTAACGATAAGATCGCTTAAATTCCCCGGAATCACAAGGGTTTGGGAGGTGTCTCACACTAAATTAAGACTAAGAGTTATCCTAAAGAAATTCTAACCAATTGATCTGGATAACAATAATCTCATAGCCTGGAAAAAGGTGGGAAAAATTAAGAGCGATATCTCACAGCCCGTGTGAGAGATCTCTCACACGGGCGACGGCGAATCCGTCGCGATTCAGTCCAACACCGGGCGCAGCGCATCGAGGAAATTCCCGAGCGTCGCCGCCAACAAGGTGCGCTTATCGCTGCCGAACTGCTCCAGTACCACGTTGCCGCTGACGTTGCACAGCGACACCATCGTCATCTCGGATTCGGTGGTCGCCAGGAAGAGGGTCGGCGACAATTTGAGGCGCTTTTGCGTCACTAAATGGCCGATGAGGTTTTCCTGCAGGCGGATAAAATCCTCTTCGCTCCAGACCTGCAGCAGGCTCAGGCGATGCTCGCCGAACTGCGCGCTCATGTCGCCGGCGTATTGCTGCGTGTAGAAGCGATGCGCATCCGGCTGCAAACGCAGCTCCAGCGCGGTCTCTACCTTTTCCAGCGTCGCCGCCGGTTCGAAAGGCTGCGGCAACCACAGCACGTCGTCCTCGCGATTCTCCACGATGCAGGGCGACGGCACGCCGTACAGCGCCTCGCTGGCCGGCGCGTGGCCGCGCTCTTGCTGCCACAACTCGACATAGCGTTGAGTGAATTCACGCAGAGCGTGCGATACATCATGGTCCATATTCTTTCTCGCATACGTTAAACTGACGGCCATTGTACCTATCTCTGACCGAGGTGACAGCAGATGTCCTCATATCAAGACCACCAGGCCCTGTCAGGGCTGACGCTGGGCAAACCCACCGCCTACCGCGATCGCTACGACGCCACGCTGCTGCAGGCGGTGCCGCGCAGCATGAACCGCGAGCCGCTGGGGTTGTATCCCGACAACCTGCCCTTCCACGGCGCGGACATCTGGACGCTGTACGAACTCTCCTGGCTGAACGCCAACGGGCTGCCGCAGGTGGCGGTCGGCGAGATCAGCCTCAACGCCGACAGCCTGAACCTGATCGAATCGAAAAGCTTCAAGCTGTATCTCAACAGCTTCAACCAAACGCCGTTCGCCGATGGGGAAACGGTGCGCAGCACCCTGCAACGCGATCTGTCCGCCTGCGCCCAGGGCGAAGTCAGCGTCACCCTGTTCAGCGTCGAGCAGTTGGAAGGCTTGCCGATCGCCCGTCTGGCCGGCGACTGCATCGACCAGCAGGATATCCGCATCGACAATTATGAGTTCAACGCCGACTACCTGTTAAACGCCGCCGGTGAAGAGGTAGTGGAAGAGCAATTGGTCAGCCACCTGCTGAAGTCCAACTGCCTGATCACCCATCAACCGGACTGGGGCTCGGTGCAGATAAGCTATCGCGGCGCCAAGATCGATCGCGAAGCGCTCCTGCGCTACCTGGTCTCCTTCCGCCACCACAACGAATTCCACGAACAGTGCGTCGAGCGCATCTTCAATGATTTGATGCGCTACTGCCGGCCGCAGAGCCTGACGGTTTACGCTCGCTACACCCGTCGCGGCGGGCTGGACATCAACCCGTGGCGCAGCAACGTCGCGTTCACTCCCGAGCACGGCCGCCTGGCGCGCCAATAAGTGCGAAACATTGCTCAACAACTGAGCTAACGAGCGGTTTGTGTTGGTAAAAGCGCAGGGACGGCGGTAAGGTTAAAACGAGGCTGCAGCCGGGCAGAACGCCCGTTGCACCGCAGCACGCCAACCATAACGAGATGCTGTTTTGCTGCGTATGGATTACTACCGCCCCGCACCGGGTGCAAAGGAGTTACCTTGATTACACACATCAGCCCGCTTGGCTCTATGGATTTATTGTCGCAGCTGGAAGTAGACATGCTGAAACGCACTGCCAGCAGCGACCTGTACCGCCTGTTCCGCAACTGTTCGCTGGCCGTGTTGAACTCCGGCAGCCAAACCGACAACAGCAAACAGCTGCTGTCGCGCTATGAAACCTTCGATATCAACGTGCTGCGCCGCGAGCGTGGCGTGAAACTGGAGCTGGTCAACCCGCCGGAAGAGGCGTTCGTCGACGGCCGCATCATCCGTTCATTGCAGGCCAACCTGTTCGCCGTGTTGCGCGACATCCTGTTCGTGCACGGCCAAATCGCCAGCGCCGGCCGTTTCCAGCATCTGAACCTGGAAAACTCGGCCCACATCACCAACCTGGTGTTCTCGATCCTGCGCAATGCACGCACGCTGCATCTGGATGAAGATCCCAACATGGTGGTGTGCTGGGGCGGCCACTCGATCAACGAGAACGAATACCTGTACGCGCGCAAGGTCGGCAGCCAACTGGGCCTGCGCGAGCTGAACATCTGCACCGGCTGCGGGCCGGGCGCCATGGAAGCGCCGATGAAAGGCGCGGCGGTCGGTCACGCGCAGCAGCGTTACCGCAACAGCCGCTTCATCGGCATGACCGAACCGTCGATCATCGCCGCCGAGCCGCCTAACCCGCTGGTGAACGAGCTGGTGATCATGCCGGACATCGAAAAACGCCTGGAAGCCTTCGTGCGCATCGCGCACGGCATCATCATCTTCCCTGGCGGCGTCGGCACCGCCGAAGAGCTGCTGTACCTGCTGGGTATCCTGATGAACCCGGAGAACAGCGAGCAGGTGCTGCCGCTGATCCTGACCGGGCCAAAAGAGAGCGCCGATTACTTCCGCGTGCTGGACGAGTTCATCATGAACACGCTGGGCGACGCCGCGCGCCGTCACTACACCATCATCATCGACGATCCGGCGGAAGTGGCACGGCAGATGAAAAAAGCCATGCCGCTGGTGAAGGAAAACCGCCGCAACACCGGCGACGCCTACAGCTTCAACTGGTCGATCCGCATCGCACCGGATCTGCAGCTGCCGTTCGAGCCGACCCACGAGAACATGGCGAACCTCAATCTGTATCCGAACCAGCCGCCGGAGCAATTGGCCGCCGCGCTGCGCCGCGCCTTCTCCGGCATCGTGGCCGGTAACGTGAAGGAAAACGGCATCCACGCCATTGAACAGTTCGGCCCGTACAAGCTGCACGGCGAACCGCAGATGATGAAGCAGATGGACAGCCTGCTGCAGGGCTTTGTCGCCCAGCACCGCATGAAGCTGCCGGGCAGCGCCTATGTGCCCTGCTACGAAATCGTCGCCTGATCCTCAATCCTGGGCGGCGTAACGGCCGCCCTGTTTTTTCTGACCTTGCCGCCCATGATGATACACCTACTGATTGTCGACGCCCTGAACCTCATCCGCCGCATTCACGCCGTACAGGGCTCTCCTTGCGTCAACGCCTGCCGCCACGCGCTGCAGCAGCTTCTCCAGCACAGCCGCCCGACCCACGCGGTAGCGGTATTCGACGAGGACGATCGCAGCGATAGCTGGCGTCACCAAATTCTGCCGGACTACAAGGCCGGGCGTTCGCCGATGCCGGAAAACCTGCAGCAGGAGATGCCGCAGTTGCGTGAGGCCTTCGCCGAACTGGGCGTCGCCAGCTGGCATTCACCCGGCAACGAGGCAGACGATCTGGCGGCCACGCTGGCGGCGAAGGTCGCCGGCGGCGGCCACCAGGTGACCATCGTCTCCACCGACAAAGGCTATTGCCAGCTGCTGGCGCCGAACGTACAGATCCGCGATTACTTCCAGAAACGCTGGTTGGATATGCCTTTCGTGCAGCAGGAATTCGGCGTGCAGCCGCAGCAACTGCCGGACTACTGGGGGTTAGCGGGGATCGGCAGCAGCAAGATCCCCGGCGTGGCCGGCATCGGGCCGAAAACCGCCGTGCTGCTGTTGCAGCAGTCGGGCAGTCTGGACGGGATCTATCAGCACCTGGAGCAGGTGCCGGAGAAATGGCGCGGCAAGCTGGAGCAGCACCGCGAGCTGGCCTACGTCAGCAAACAAGTCGCCACGCTGCGCACCGATCTGTCGCTGGACGGCAACCTGCAGCAGCTGCGACTGCCGATACAATAAGGGCGCTGCAAGCAGCGCCCTTCATCAGGTTTAACGCGATTAATCGCGCTCGTCGCGGCGACCCGGCACCGCCGACCACATGCGGCGCACGTGTACGGTGATCTCTTCGCGGTCGTGATACAGCTGTTTGGCGTGCACTTCGACGCTGATGCCGGCAGCGCCCAGCGCTTCGCGGATGCTCATCAGGTTTTGCGACACTTCCTCATAGCGCTTTTTCATCGGCAGCTTGAGGTTAAAGATCGCTTCGCGGCACCAACCTTTCACCAGCCACTGAATCATCAGGCTGGTCACTTTCGCCGGTTTCTCCACCATGTCGCACACCAGCCAGTAGATTTTGCTGCTGTTCGGCTCGAACTTGAAGCCGTCGGCGCGGTGGTGCGTCACCTGGCCGGTTTCCATCAGGCTCGGCGCCATCGGGCCGTTATCCACCGAATGCACCATCATGCTGCGTTTCACCAGCTGATAGGTCCAGCCGCCCGGGCAGGCGCCCAGATCGACCGCGTGCATGCCGCTGGCCAGGCGTTCGTCCCACTCGTCGACGGGGATGAACACGTGGAACGCTTCTTCCAGCTTCAGCGTCGAACGGCTCGGCGCATCGGCTGGGAAGCGCAGACGCGGAATGCCCATGTAGAACGGCGAGTTGTTGTTGCTGTAGGAGTAACCGACGTAGCAGCAGCCCGGCGCGATGAAGAACACGTGCACCACCGGGCGAGTCGGGTTCTCGCGCGCCATCAGCACCTTCTGCTCGCGCATCGCGGCGCGCAGCGGCACCGTCAATTTGCGGCAGAATTTCATCAGCTCTTTGCTTTCGTTGGTGTCCGGCACTTCCACCCGCAGCTCGCCGCCGCGGTCAACCACGCCGATCAGCATGCCAACGATCGGCGATACCCGATCTTCCGGTGGCAGATCGCGCAGCAGCTCACCTACCACGATCATCTGGCGGGCGAAAATCAGTTCGCGGAACGGAATCTCCCGCGCCAGGCGATCGGCATCGTCCGGCTGATAGCATTCGAACAGCACGTAACCGCTGTGCTCTTTTACTCGTGCAAAGCCGTAAATCTCCAGCTGGGCGGCTTTGTCGGTGATCTCTGCCGCACACTCTTTTTCAAAGCCTGGGCGGCAGTACAACGCAATCTTATTCATGGCGCTCGGCCTTTTTCCTCAGACGCAAAGCGCCAATCAACATCAATATCCAGCCGATCAGGAAGCACACGCCGCCAACCGGCGTGATATATACCCAGACCTTCAGGTGCGACAGCGCCAGGCAATAGAGGCTGCCGCTGAACAACACGGTGCCGAACGCCAACAGCGCTCCGCTCCAGTAAAACCACAGGCTCACGCGGCGCTGCATCGCGACCGCCAGCGCCAGGATGGCCAGGGTGTGGAACCCCTGATACTCCAGCCCGGTACGGATCCAGGCCATTTCATTGGCGCCGAGCGTACCGCTTAACACATGCGCGCCGAATGCGCCCAACGCGACAAACACAAAGCCGCTGATAGCGGCGAAAACCAGCATGGAACGGCTGCTCATCGTGATCTATCCCATTAAAAATCACCGGCCGCGGCAAGGCGGCGGCCGGCCTTATTGTTCGTAGCGGAAGCGGAACTTCTCTTGTTCGCTGGCGGCACGCGCCAGGATCCACTGCCGGAAGGCGGCTATTTTACCCAGTTCTGCCTGGCTGTCATGACATACCAGATAAAAAGCGTTTTTACTGACCAGCACATCGTTGAACGGGCACACCAGGCGACCGGCTTCAATCTCGGTTTGCGCCATCACGTTGTTCACCAGCGCCACGCCCTGACCGTGCACTGCCGCCTGCACCACCATGGCGCTGTGGCTGAAGATCGGCCCCTGCTGCACGTTGATGTGCTGCAACCCCAGCTGGCGCGTATAGGCCAGCCAGTCGCGGCGTGAAACGTCATGCAGCAACGTATGATAAGCCAGATCCTCTGCGGTTTTCAGCGGATGATCGCCGGTCAGCAGGCTCGGCGAACACACCGGCAGCAAATATTCCGCATACAGGCGCTCGGCGCGCAGTCCCGGCCAGTTGCCGCGGCCGTAGAAAATCGCCACGTCGACGTCGTCCGCCAGCTTGTCCTCTTCGCGGTCCACCGCCTGGATGCGCACGTCGATGCCCGGATAAGCTGAGTTAAAGCCGGACAGCCGTGGCACCAGCCACTGAATGGCGAAGCTCGGCGGCAGACTGACGGTCAATGCCCCCTTGGCGCTACGCGCCTGCAGCTTGCGCGTCGCCTCGTTGATCGAAGAGAAAATCTCCTTGATATCGAGGTAGTAACTTTGGCCCTCTTCGGTCAGAAGCAGCGAGCGATTGCGCCGGCGAAACAGCTTCAGTCCGAGAAAGTCCTCCAGCGACTTGATCTGGTGGCTCACCGCGGCCTGGGTCACGAACAACTCTTCCGCCGCCTTGGTGAAACTCAGGTGGCGAGCGGCCGCATCGAACACGCGCAGCGCATTGAGGGGAGGTAAGCGTTTAGACATTAAATTAGCTACTTTTGTGTAACATTAATCCGAATGATTCGGCGCCGAAAATCGGGCGGCTTTGTGTGGCAAGCCATCGGTAAACGCTAACGGCGTATTGCCATTAGTTTTTTTAATCCGAGCCATTATAATTTGTCCGTTGAGGATGCGCCAGCAAATACCTATAGTGGCGGCACTTCCCGGGCCGGAACGAAAAGGGAGTGGGTGTCGAGGACGCCGATGAACTTTTGGCTTGTGGTTGTGATGTTGTGTTTGCAAATTGTCCGGCGATTCCGGACATGGTAGCTAGGCTACTGTTTTTTCACTTCCTGTACATTTACCCTGTCTGTCCATAGTGATTTTATGCAGCACCGCAAAACTTGCGGTGCTTTTTTTTGCCTGACGGTTACTGGTTGCTTTCAACCATCTCTTTCACATCGGCGCGGTTGATCTGCTGCTCGACGCCGTTAGCGTCTTTATAGCTGATCATGCCGGTATCGTTGTCCACTTTTGGCTTGCCGTCAGCGACAATGGTGCGTCCGTCATTGGTATGCATCACGTAGTTGCTGGAACAGGCGGCCAGGGTGAACGTAAGCATCAGGGCAGAGAGAACTGCGGCTGTTTTCTTCATTGAGGACTCCTTTTTAGTTTTAAATGCTGATAAATACCTTTTATGTGTATAGATGCGATTAATAAGCGCACATTTAATAGCATAACAAACTTTTCCAATTTTGCCAGGCGATAAGTCCTAATAGGCAGGATCGCTTGTCTCCGGCGGCAAAATAGGACAGGATCACCCATCGACTCAAGCCAGTGACAATCAGGGTATGACGCCTTTTAACCCCAGCCTTTTTCGCCAACAGTTTCCCGCGCTCGCGCAGGATGGTATCTATCTGGACAGCGCCGCCACCGCGTTGAAACCGCAGGCGGTCATCGACGCCACGCAGCAATTTTATCGCGATGACGCCGCCACCGTGCACCGCAGCCAGCATCGGGCGGCGCAGGATCTGACTGCCCGCTTCGAGCAGGCACGCGGCCAGGTGGCGAAATTGATCAATGCGCCGTCGGCCGACGACATCGTCTGGACGCGCGGCACCACCGAGGCGATCAACCTGGTGGCGCAGAGCTACCTGCGCCCGCGTCTGCTGCCGGGCGATGAAATCCTGGTGAGCGAAGCGGAACACCACGCTAACCTGATCCCCTGGCTGATGGTGGCGGAACAAACCGGCGCGCGGGTGGTGAAACTGCCCATCGGCGCCGATCGGTTGCCGGATTTGACGCAGCTGCCCGCCCTGCTCAACGACAAAACCCGCCTTTTGGCGCTGGGGCAAATGTCCAACGTCACCGGCGGCTGCCCGGATCTGGCACCGGCAATCGCCATGGCGCATGCCGCCGGCGCGCACGTGATGATTGACGGCGCTCAGGGCGTGGTTCACGGCCCGGCCGACGTACAGCGGCTCGACATCGATTTTTACGCCTTCTCCGGCCACAAGCTGTATGGCCCGACCGGCATCGGCGCGCTGTACGGCAAAGCCGAGCTGCTGGCGCAGATGGCCCCCTGGCAAGGCGGCGGCAAGATGCTGACCCAGGCGTCGTTCGACGGTTTTACCCCACAAAAGCCACCGCACTGTTTCGAAGCCGGCACGCCAAACATCGCCGGCGTGCTGGGGTTGGCCGCCGCGCTCACCTGGCTCAGCGAACAGGACATGGCGGCGGCGGAACGTTACAGCCGCGAGCTGGCTGACCGGGCGGAACAGCAGTTGGCGCAGCTGCCGGGCTTTCGCAGCTTCCGCAGTTCCGGTTCCAGTCTGCTGGCGTTCGATATCGCCGGCGTACACCACAGCGACATCGTCACGCTGCTGGCGGAGCAAGGCATTGCGCTGCGCGCCGGCCAGCACTGCGCGCAGCCGCTGATGGCGGCATTAGGCGTCAGCGGCACGCTGCGCGCGTCGTTCGCCCCCTACAATACACAACAGGATGTCGATACGCTGGTCAGCGCGTTGACTCACGCCCTCGATCTGCTGGCCGACTGACGTGATTTCCGGAGACACTATGCTCGCCCCCCATCCTTTTGGCCGAGAGATCACCGCCGAAGCCTTGATCGCTACCTTCAGCGCGCTGAAACAGTGGGAAGACCGCTACCGCCAGCTGATCATGCTCGCAAAACGGCTACCGCCGCTGCCGGAGGCCTTGCGCAGTGAAGAAATGGCGTTGAGCGGGTGTGAAAACCGTGTCTGGTTAGGGCACCAATTGCTGGAAGACGGCACGCTGCACTTCTATGGCGACAGCGAGGGCCGCATCGTGCGCGGCCTGCTGGCGGTGCTGCTGACCGAAGTGGAAGGAAAAACGCCGCAGCAGATCGCCGCATTGGATCCGCTGGCGCTGTTCGACCGTCTGGCATTGCGCGCGCAGCTGAGCGCCACCCGCGCCAGCGGCCTGGCGGCCTTGGGCTCCGCCGTCAAGGCGATCGCCGCCCGTTACGCCTGACGCGCCGCCTTCGCCACCATCTTTTTCAGCGCGTGCGATACGGCGACGAAACCGAAGGTGGCGGTAACCATGGTCGCCGCACCGAACCCCGCGCTGCAATCCATTCTTTTTGGCCCTTCCGCCGTGCTGCGCGAAGCGCACACCGAACCGTCCGGCTGCGGGTAAACCAGCGGTTCGCTGGAGAAGACGCAGTCGATGCCCAGCTTACCCTTACCGTTTTTCACCACGTTGAAATCGTGCTTCAACCGCTCGCGCAGCTTGGCGGCCAGCGGATCCTGGATGGTTTTGGCCAGATCGGCCACTTCGATTTTGGTCGGGTCGACCTGACCGCCGGCGCCGCCGGTGGTCACCACCGGGATCTTGAAGCGGCGGCAGTATGACAGCAACGCCGCCTTCGGCCGCACGCTGTCGATCGCGTCGATGACGTAGCTGAAGTTATGGTCCAGCAGCTCGGCGACGTTGTCCGGGGTGATGAAATCGTCGATGCAGGTCACCCGGCATTCCGGGTTGATCGCCAGGATACGCTCCGCCATCACCTCGGTTTTCGATTGCCCGACATGCTGGCGCAACGCGTGGATCTGGCGGTTGGTATTGGTAACGCAGACATCATCCATGTCGATCAGGGTGATGGCGCCGATGCCGGTGCGCGCCAGCGCCTCAGCCGCCCAGGAACCCACGCCGCCGATACCGATCACGCAGACGTGCGCCTGCGCGAACACCGCCAGCGCCTGCTGGCCGTACAATCGCGCCGTGCCGCCGAAACGCTGCAGATAGGCTTCCGAATAAGCTGTGCTCATAACGCTTTAATTACCTTCGTAATGCAAATGATAAGGGCCGGAAAATCCGGCCCTTGCGGGTCAATCTTTTCACGTCGTATGCGTTTACCGAGTGGCCAGCAACGAACCGCCGCCGTTTGACTGATTGGCGCTGAACAACTGACCGCCACCGTTGTTCTTCAGCACCCAGACGCGGCCATAGTGGTTGTAGTATCCCGCCGAGTGGCCGGCATCCGGCCCGATGCCCTGATACATGTCAAAATGCTGGCCCTTGATGGCCCCGCCCACGTCGAGTGCGACCATCAGACGCATCTCGTATTTTCCCGTGAATTTACCCTTGTTGTCCAGCAGCGGCACTTCGGCCAGCAGCGTAGTGCCCGCCGGGATCAGCGAACGGTCGGAGGCCACCGAGGCTTTGGCGATCAGCGGCACCGCACTGGCGCCCTTCACCGGCGCAAAAGCTTCCGGACGGAAAAACACGAACGACGGGTTCTGCTCCAGCAGCTCACGCACCTCTGCGGCGCTGTGGGTATCCGCCCACTGACGGATCGCCTGCATCGACATGTCCGCCTTGGCCACTTCACCGCGATCGATCAGCACCTTGCCGATGCTGCGATAGGCGTGGCCGTTCTTACCGCCGTAGCCGAAGAACACCAGCGGCTGGCCGTTGCCGTAGTCGACATAGCCACTGCCCTGGACTTCCATCATGAAGTTGTCCATCAGCGAGTTGGTGTAAGCGATGATATAGCGATCGTCAAGCGCGCCAGAATAGATGCCCGCGCGATCCGGCAAGCGGCCTCTGCCCTTCGGCGGCATGCGGTACAGCGGATAGCGGAACTCGCCCTGTTGGGTATAGCGCGCCTGCACCACCGGCGTATAGTAGCCGGTAAACTGCACGTTGCCGTAATTGTCGACACCTTCCATCTGGTAAGCGCTGAGGCCGTACTGGCTCAGCATGCGCGTGTCGGCGCCGGACGCCATCCAGCTTTGCACCGCCTGATAGGTGCTGTTGTTGCGGTTAAACAGCGAAGGCGACGCGTACTTGATCTCCATCAACTGATCCGAATAATCCTTGGCGTTGACCGGCGAACCTTTGGCGTTGGGCTGATTGACCAGCTCCAGCGATTGATCCAGACGGCCGTCTTTATATTGCTGACCCCGATCGGTCGGCTTGGACGAACAGCCCGCCAACACCGCCACCAACAACCCGCCCAGCAGGTATTTGCCCCAACGTCCTTTCATCGCGCACACTCTCAAACTGATATGATCTACCGGCTGAACGATAACAAACGCTCATTGATAAAGGAATCGCTGCAAATAAAAAAAGCCGCACGGAGGATGGTGATGAAAAAGAAGGCAAATTGCGGGCAAATCCAGCAGAAAAACGGGTTTAGGCCAATAAAATGCAAAAAGGGTTTGCAACAAAACGCACGGAGAGTATAGTGCGCATCCATCGGACGCGGGGTGGAGCAGCCTGGTAGCTCGTCGGGCTCATAACCCGAAGGTCGTCGGTTCAAATCCGGCCCCCGCAACCAACCGATGCCGCATTGGCGGTATTTGCGTTTGGCTTCGATAACAAAGTATTATACGGACGCGGGGTGGAGCAGCCTGGTAGCTCGTCGGGCTCATAACCCGAAGGTCGTCGGTTCAAATCCGGCCCCCGCAACCAACCGAATGTCGTACCAGCGGCATAACATGAACGGTGGCTTCGTAGTAATACAGCATCAAGACGGACGCGGGGTGGAGCAGCCTGGTAGCTCGTCGGGCTCATAACCCGAAGGTCGTCGGTTCAAATCCGGCCTCCGCAACCAACTCTTGATGACAACAGATAAGCACCCTTCCGGGTGTTTTTTTGTATCTGCAATCCGCAAAAATAGCCGGACTCTCGCCCGGCCCTGCTTTTATCGGCTCGCCAGCGCGCCGCCGTTGGCGAAATAAGCCTTGATCCCCGCCAGAATCGACTCCGCCACCTGCTGCTGGAAATGGCTGGTGCGCAGCTTGCGCTCCTCTTCGATGTTGCTGATAAATGCCGTCTCTACCAGGATCGACGGGATATCCGGCGCCTTCAACACCGCAAAACCGGCCTGATCGACGCGATTCTTGTGCAACCGGTTGATTTTCCCCATCCTATTCAACACTTCCTTGCCGAACTTCAGGCTGTCGTTGATGGTCGCGGTCTGGATCAGATCGAACATGGTATGGTCGAGATAGCGGTCGCCGCTCTTGCTAACGCCGCCGATTTGGTCCGACGCGTTCTGCGTCTGCGCCAGGAACTTGGCCGCCGAGCTGGTGGCGCCCTTGGTGGACAACGCGAACACCGATGAACCGCGCGCGGCGCGGCTGGTAAAGGCGTCAGCGTGAATCGAAACGAACAGATCGGCGCGCTGCTTGCGCGCCTTGGCGACACGCACCTTGAGCGGGATAAACACATCTTCGTTGCGCGTCATGAACACTTTCATGTTCGGCTCGCGCTTGATCATGGCGCTTAGCTTGCGGGCAATCTGCAGCACGATATCTTTCTCGCGCGTCTTGTACTTGCCGATCGCGCCGGGATCTTCGCCGCCGTGGCCAGGATCCAGCATGATGACGATCGGCCGATCGCGCCCCGCCTTGCCGGCCTGCGGCGCTTCCGGCGGCAGCGTGCGCTCCAGATCGCCCTTGTTGTAATCTTCCAGTAACGCCAGTAGCGGATCATACTCCTCACCGCCGCTGCCGCCCTTGGTCGGGTAGAGATCCATCACCAGACGGTTGCGATACTCCGGCACCGGCGCCAGCGTGAAAATATGCGGGCTGACGCTCTGCTTGAGCTCCAGCACCAGCCGCACGGTATTCTGATCGAACTGGCCGACGCGCGCCTGCTTGAGATACGGATCGTCGGCGCGCACCTGCCCGGCAATGCCTTTCAGCACGCTGTTGAGGTGTACGCCTTCGATATCCACCACCACGCGATCGGGATTGGTCAGGGCAAACTGCTTGTATTTCAGTTCGACGTTGGATTCGAGCGTGACGCGGGTATAAGTCGAGGATGGCCAGACGCGCACGGCGATCACGTGCGATGACGCGGCGAAGCCCGTGCGACTCACACTCAGCAACCAGCTGGCGGCAACGCCCTGTAATAAACGACGGCGGCCCAGATTGTGATTAGAGTTTGGCATGCGGCTCCGGCAGTAATAGCTGTTTACAACAGATGAAAAAAACACCAATAGAATGGGGATGCCGAAAACTTTAACCAATCATTCCAGCCCTGTCATCAGAAAATCTTTTTATGGTTTTTCAATTTATTAACGATTTAGCACCCTTAGCGCACTCTTCATGACGATTTCCCACTTGCCATTGGCGCCACAAAAGAATAAAAATACAAAAATATCGTATAAATATGCAAAAGAGGTTTAGCCGTGAAGGAACGTAGTACAGAGCTGGTGCAAGGATTCCGTCACTCAGTCCCCTATATCAACGCCCACCGCGGCAAAACGTTTGTCATCATGCTCGGCGGGGAAGCCATCGAACACGAGAATTTCTCCAATATCGTCAACGATATCGGGCTGCTGCATAGTCTGGGCATTCGCCTGGTGGTGGTTTACGGCGCACGGCCGCAGATCGACGCCAATCTGGCGCAACATAACCATGAGCCGATCTACCACAAGCACATCCGCGTGACCGACGCCCATACGCTCGAACTGGTCAAGCAGGCCGCCGGTTTATTGCAGCTCGACATCACCGCCCGGCTGTCGATGAGCCTCAACAACACGCCGCTGCAGGGCGCGCACATTAACGTGGTCAGCGGCAATTTCATCATCGCTCAGCCGCTGGGTATTGATGACGGCATCGACTATTGCCACAGCGGCCGCATTCGCCGCATCGATGAAGAAGCGATCCATCGCCAACTCGACAGCAACGCCATCGTGCTGATCGGTCCGGTCGCGGTCTCAGTCACCGGCGAGAGTTTCAACCTGACTTCGGAAGAAGTGGCCACCCAGTTGGCGATCAAACTGAAAGCGGAAAAAATGATCGGTTTCTGCTCCTCACAGGGCGTGACCGATGCAGAAGGCAATATCCTTTCCGAACTGTTCCCCAACGACGCGCAAAAGCGCCTTGAAGAACTGGAGGAAGGCGGCGATTACCATTCCGGCACCGTGCGCTTCCTGCGCGGCGCGGTGAAAGGCTGCCGCAGCGGCGTGCGCCGCAGCCACTTGATCAGCTATCAGGAGGATGGCGCGCTGGTGCAAGAGCTGTTCTCGCGCGACGGCATCGGCACCCAAATCGTGATGGAAAGCGCCGAGCAGGTGCGCCGGGCGACGATCAACGACATCGGCGGCATCCTGGAACTGATCCGGCCGCTCGAACAACAGGGTATTCTGGTGCGCCGTTCACGTGAACAGCTGGAGATGGAGATCGACAAGTTCACCATTATCGAACGCGACAACCTGACCATCGCCTGTGCGGCGCTGTACCCGTTCCTGGAGGAAAAAATCGGTGAGATGGCCTGTGTCGCGGTACATCCCGATTACCGCAGTTCTTCGCGCGGCGAGATGCTGCTGCAGCGGGTAGAAAACCAGGCGCGCCAGATGGGGCTGAAGAAGCTGTTCGTGCTGACCACCCGTAGCATTCACTGGTTCCAGGAACGTGGCTTTACCCCGGCGGAGGTCGACGTGCTGCCGATGCAGAAACAGGCGTTGTACAACTACCAGCGCCGCTCCAAAATTCTGCTGGCGGATCTGTAATCACAGTGGGCGCGGCCGTTGCCGCGCCCGTTCATCGCTTATTCCGTTGCCTGCAACCGTTCAGCCAATCCGCTGCGGCGCTGGGTCGGCGTGCGAATAGCCCGCAGCAGTACCGTCTCCGTAGCGTACAGTGAGAGCTGCTTACGCGCACGAGTGATCGCGGTATAGACCAGCTCACGCGTCAGCACCGGCAGGAAATGGTTCGGCAACACCAGAACCGTATGGTCAAACTCCGATCCCTGTGATTTGTGCACCGTCATGGCATAAGCGGTTTCATGCGCCGGCAAACGGCTTGGCTGTACCGACTTGATGCTGCCGTCGGGCAGTTGGAAATGCACGCGCAGATCGCCGTGCTCATCCGGCAATGTAATGCCGATATCCCCATTGAACAGCCCCAGTGCGCTGTCGTTGCGGCCGATCATCACCGGCCGCCCCCGGTACCAGCGGCCGAGCACGCCCGGTTTGCGGTCGATCAGGCCCGCACGCTGCAGCCCGAGCTCAATGCGCTCGTTCAGGCCGGCGACGCCGAACGGCCCTTCACGCAGCGCGCACAGCACCTGGAAACGGCCAAAAGCCGCCAGCACCGTCGCCGCGTCCGCGCCTTCGGCGGTCAGCCGCAGATAGTCGCGGTAGCCCGCCACGCAGGCATCCAACAGCGCCTGATACTCTTCGCTCGTCGCCAGCGCATAGCCCGCGACATCGCCGAAACTGCCGTTTAGTGCCGCCAGTGCGCGATCCCCCGCGCCGGCGTTGACCGCCAACGCCAGCTGGCCGATGCCGGAACGGGCATCGAAGCGATAGCTCTTGCGCAGCAGACACAGGCTATCGCGCACCACCGCTTCCGCGTCGGCCTGCCGCCCTTCGATCGAACAGCCGGTCAGGCGGCTCAGCTCTGCGGCACGCGCATCGCTGTATCCCTGCTCGGCAAAACGGCAAATATCCCCCAGCACCGCGCCGGCCTCTACCGAAGCCAGCTGATCGCGGTCGCCAAGGAAAATAACCCGGGCCCGATCGGGCAACGCGGCAATCAGGCGCGCCATCATCGGCAGATCGACCATCGAGGCCTCATCCACCACCAGCACATCCAAATGCAGCCGGTTGCCGCGGTGATAGCGCATGCGCTGACTGTTCGGTTGCGCCCCCAACAGACGGTGCAACGTCGCCGCCTCCGTCGGGAACAACGCCTGCTGCGCCGGGGTCAACGCCAACTGACGGCTGGCGCTGCCAAGCGACTCCGTCAGGCGCGCCGCCGCCTTGCCGGTCGGCGCCGCCAGCTGAATTCGCAAGCGCGCACTTTCATCCAGCTGCACCAGCGCCGCCAGCAGCTTGGCGACGGTGGTGGTTTTACCGGTGCCCGGCCCGCCGGAAATCACCGCGATACGCCGCGTAGCCGCCACCGCGGCGGCGATCTTCTGCCAGTCGGGTTCGTCACTCGCCGTGCCGAACAAGCGGTCGAGAATGGCGCGCAACGCCTCCTCCGGCACCGCCAGCGATTCACCTTCGCCGCCGATAAACGCCGCCACTTCACCTTCGTTTTGCCACATGCGCTGCAGGTATAAACGCGGCCCGCGCAGTACCAGCGGCGTTGCGCCGCTGCCATCCCCGACCGCCGCACTGGCCGCCAAACGCTGCTGCCAACGCGCGCTATCCGGTCGCCCGACCGCCTCCCACACCGCCAACGCCAGCGCCGGTTGGCGCCCTTCAAACAGCGTGTCCGCCTGCAGTTGCTCCAGCATCAGGCAGACATGACCGGCCCCCGCCTCTGCGCTCAGGCAGGCGGCGGCCAGCAAAATATCAGGCTCGTCTTCGTTCGCCACCACTCGGGCGAACTGCACGTCCAGCGGGCGCAGCGCGCCAAGCGCCACCGCCTGCTCCAGCAGTGCGATCATGATCCTTCCTCCGCCGCCGCAGCCTCGCCGCTGAACAAGCGATCCATCCCCTCCACCAACTCAAACTCGGGGAGACAGGTGAAAATGCCATTGCCCGGGTGCGCCGCATCCACGCCGCGCAGGAACAGATAAATCACCCCGCCAAAATGGCGTCGGTAATCATAATCCGGCAACCGATGGCGCAGATAACGATGCAACGCCAGCGTGTACAGCTGGTATTGCAGATCGTAACGATGCTCCGCCATCGCCTGCTCCATCGCCGGCCGGGTATAGGCGCTGCTGTCCTCTCCTAGCCAGTTGGACTTGTAGTCCAGCAGGTAGTATTTGCCCTGCCAGCAGAACACCAGGTCGATAAAGCCTTTCAGCATGCCCTGCACCTGGTGAAAATCCAGCGCCGGACAGCGGGCGGAAAGCGGATC
The DNA here is from genome assembly GCF_002752475.1 of Serratia sp. OLAL2. Taxonomy (NCBI): domain Bacteria; kingdom Pseudomonadati; phylum Pseudomonadota; class Gammaproteobacteria; order Enterobacterales; family Yersiniaceae; genus Serratia; species Serratia sp. OLAL2. The sequence continues at coordinate 75,459 of NZ_MSTL01000003.1, forward strand.
GTAACGCTTCACCAGGGAATCGAGCTCCTTCGCCTGCAACAGCCGATTAATCGGTAAATAGAACTGCAGCTCTGCCTGCTTATGCTGCGGCGTCAGCGCCGCCAGCGTCACGCCGCTGTCATCGAGCGACGTATTGAGCAGCACCTGCATCCACGCCAGCAGAATCGGTTGCCAGTGTTCGGCGAACCCTTGCTGCTGTAGCTGTTCCAGCAGCCACTGTTCGTCGAGCGGCTGGGTGAAGTCCAGCGTTTCAAACAGGCTGTGCAGGAAGGTGCCGGGCGTTGCGCCGCGCGGGAAGGTATGCGGTGTAAGCGCTGGCTCACTTTCTTCCCCGCGCTCACCGGCCGCGTCGACATCCAGACGCGGCAGCAGATCCTGCATCAGGCTCGCGCCGTGCTGTTGCAAACCGGTATAGCTGGTCACCCGCCAAAAATCCTGGATCCGCCGGGTAAAGCTTTTCGCCTCCAACGCCTCGGTTAGCGAAGCCTGGGGGTGCCAGGGTTCTTCATCCGGCGGTTCAACCAGCGACAGCGCGATACCGCCGCCCGCTAATTGCTGCAGCCGCTCCTGCAGATACACGGCGTCACCGGCTTGCCCGCCCTGCACCAGATAACCCAATGCGCTGCGGTGCAGATCGGTATCGCCCTGTTTCTTGCGCGTGCCCTGGAACAACGGTGCGATGCCGATGCTGCAGTGGTACACCGAGCGGGTCAGCGCCACATACAGCAGACGCAGGTCTTCCGCTAATCGCTCCTCCTCCGCCCAGGCCTGGCTCTCTTCATTGGCGTCGAGATCCAGCAACGCCTGGAAACTGTGGCGATCGTGATACAGCGCCTGTTGCTGCTGGCGGAAGTTGCCGACGAACGGCAGCCACACCAGATCGAACTCCAACCCCTTAGACTTGTGAATCGTGATCACCTGCACCAGATGCCGGTCGCTCTCCAGCCGCAACTGCTGATTATCGGACTGACGATTAGGCTGGGCGATCTGCTGCGCCAGCCAGCGCACCAGCGCATGCTCGCTGTCGAGCTGCGCCGCAGCCTCTTGCAACAGCTCCCCCAGATGCAGCACGTCGGTCAAGCGACGCTCGCCGCCGGCGCTGGCCAGCAGGTTCTCCGCCAGCTGGCGCGCTTTCATCACCTCGCTCAGCATCGGCAACACGCCGCGGCGCAGCCAGAGCGTGCGGTAACTGTCGAATTCATTAACCAGCGAGTCCCAGGCGCGCTCATCGCGGCTCAGGCCGTCCAACGTCGGCGCGTCCAGCCCCATCAGCCCGGTGGCCATCGCGCTGCGCAGCGTGCGCTCTTGCTCCGGCGCCAACACCGCCTGCAACAACCACAGCAGGTCTTTGGCCTCCGGGGTGTCGAACACGCTATCGCGGTTGGACAGATACACCGAAGGAATAGAAAGCGCACTCAGCGCATCGCGCACCAACGCCGCCTCATTGCGGCTGCGCACCAGCACCGTGATATCGGAGGCTTGTACCGGCCTTGGCATCTTGCCGCCCTGCAGCCACGCCTGCCCCTGCTGCCCGGCGCTGAGCCAGTCGCGAATTTGCGTGGCGCACAGGCGCGCCATCAGCTGTTGGTAATCACTTACACCGGCGCCTTCCCCCTGCTGCAGCCAGAACTGCATCGCCGGTTGCGGCTTGCCGTGCAGGTCAAACGCCAGCCCTTGGTTCTTTTCCGCCGCGCTGACCTCGATAAAGGGGATTTGGCCGAACAGGAAAGGCTTTTCTACCTGAGAAAACAGGTGATTAACGCTGGCGACCATCGACGGCGACGAGCGCCAGTTGGTCTCCAGCGTATAGTGGGCGCTCACCTCTGAGCGCGCCCGCATGTAGGTAAAGATGTCGGCACCGCGAAAGGCGTAAATCGCCTGCTTGGGATCGCCGATCAGCAGCAGGCCGCAATCGGGCCGGCCGACGTAAAGTTTTTGGAAAATGCGGTATTGCTGCGGATCGGTATCCTGGAATTCATCGATCATCGCCACCGGGTAACGCTGGCGGATCGCCTGTGCCAGCTGTTCGCCGCCACCGCTTTGCAAGGCGCCGTCCAGCCGGCTGAGCAGGTCGTCAAACCCCAGCTCGGCGCGCTGGCGCTTTTCTTGCTGAATGGAAGTGCGGATCTCGCTGAGCGCGCGCGCCATGATCAGGTCGCGCAGCGTCAAGGGTTCATCAAACAGCTCGTCGATCGCCGTGAACAGCGCATGCCGCGGCGGCTCGCCTTTCTTGGTCTTCTCCAGCAGCACCGACTGGCGAAATTTATCCAGTTCCTTCGGCAGCTGGTAGTCCTGAGTCTCCTGCCCGCTCCATTCGCCGACCTTGTTCAGCCAGTTCGGCAGGTGTTTACTGCTGTAACTGCGCTTATCGACACCGGACTGGGCGATTAACGCCTCCAGATCGCCCGCCGCCGCCCGCCATTGCGCCTTGATGGCGTCGATGCGCGCGACGATCTGCTCGTGGCGCATCAGGACGGTTTCTTCGTCCTTCGGCGGCCGACGCAGCGCCGGCGCTTCACCGTGCAGATAACCGGAAAGGTCGGCCAGCAACGCTTCCGGGCCGCTCCACTCCTGGCTGACCGCTCGCGCCACGCCCAGTGGCAACGGATAGCAGTGGCGACGCCAGAAATCGGCACAGGCCTGCCGCCGCAGCGGCAGCTCGTCCTGCACCAGCGTTTGTTCAAACAGCATGCCGGACTCAAAGGCGTTGTGCGTCAACATTCGTTGGCAAAAGCCGTGAATGGTGTAGATCGCCGCTTCGTCCATCTGCCGCTCCGCCGCCAGCAGCTGCGAGGCGGCGTCGGTCAAATCGTCAATTTCTTCCATCAGCGCCGAAAACAGCGGGTTGGCGCTGATACCGCGCACGCAGGCGATGCGCAGCCCGTGGATATTGTCGCGGATGCGCCCGCGCAGCTCCTCGGTGGCGGCCTCGGTAAAGGTCACCACCAGGATTTCTTCGACCGTCAGCGGCCGGGGAAACGCTGCTTCACCGCCCAACCCCAGCAGCAAACGCAGGTACAGCGCGCCGATGGTAAAGGTTTTGCCGGTGCCCGCCGACGCCTCGATCAGGCGTTCGCCGAACAACGGTAACGTCAGCGGCTCCAGCCTTTGCGGGGCAACTTCCGTCATGGCGTCGCCACTTTGCGCGGCAGGAGCTGCTGCAATGCAGACGCGTTCGGATAGGTAACCCAATCCTTAGGCGCCGCGTAATCCGCCTTGTCTTGCCCGCTGCCGCTCACCTGCGACAGCACCGCCAGCCCCTGCGGTTGGATCACCGCCTGGTGGAAATAATCCGCCAGCTTGGCCGGCGTCAGCTGTTGCACCTGCGCAATCAGCTTCTGACGGGTATCGAAGGCGAAATTGCCGCGATCGAAATCGTTGGCGAACCGGCTGGCTTCTTCGCTCAGGGTTTGCGGCCGCTGCTTCAGCTCATTGATGAGCGCCTGTTTGTACTGCTCAAAATCGGCCTCGCTCATGTCGCGCAGGCGCTTCTCGGTTTTCGGGTAGAAATCCTGATAGCGCTGGTACAGGTAGGCCGGCTGCTTGCTGTTGCTCTGCAGCAGGAAGCCCACGCCCCACTGGCGCCCCACCGACATCGGGAAGGCGAAAACCGCATACCCCAATTGCTCCTGGGTGCGCAGCTGGCTGTAGAACCACGGCTGAATGATCTGCCCCAGCAGCGAGCTGTAGGCCATGCCGGTCACTTCGTCGTAGCCGGTCGGCACATAGACCGCCGCCAGCGCCGAGTCGGTGCTGCTGCCCACCTGTTGCAGGTTGGCCAGCTGATTCTTGTCCACCACCACGTCTTCGCCGTGCCACCATTCGATGCCGGTACAGCCCAGACGATGTTTCAGCGTCGACGCCAACGTGTCGACCTGCTGCTTGCTCATGTTGCCCACCACCAACAGCTCCGGCGTGGCCTCCGCCAACAGGCTGTCGCGATAAGCCAGCACGTCTTTCAGCGTCAGCGTCTTCAGCACTTCACGGCGCTCGCTACGTTCGGAATACGGCACGCGGGAAACCATCTGCACCGGCTGAATGGCCAGTTCAAACGCCTTGCCCTTCTCGGCGGCGTCCAACTGCTCCAGGTACCAGGACTTGGCCTGCGCCAGCTGATCTTCCGTCGGCGTGAAGCTGGAATAGCCCTCGATCAGCGCCGTCAGCAACTGCGGCAGGCGCTGGGTAAAGCCGTTGGCGTTAAACATCAGGCCGTTGTTCGGCGACGTCGAGAAACTCAACCCGCCGACCGACGCCTGATAGCTCAGTTGATCCAGTGCGAGACCGGCCAGATAATCCGTCAGCGAGAACAGCACCTGGTTGCGCGCGGAGTCCATGGTCTTGGCGTTGCGGAAAGCGACGGTGACGTCGGCCTTCGGCTCGTCGGCGAAATAACGGCTCGGCATATACAGCACGCGCAGGCCGGGTTTATCCACCACCATTTCTGGCTTTTTGAACTCGTGCGACGGTTTGGTCAGGGTGAAATCATCCGGAATGTACGGGTTGAGCGCTGGCAACGACAGAGAAATGCCGCTGCCCAGCTGCTGCCACTGCGTAAAGCGCTGTGGCGTGATTTTGTCGACCTGGTAAGGCGCGTTGACGAAATAGGCCGTCTTGTTGTGCGGCTCATCGGGGCTGACGAACCAGATGCGCGCATTTTGCGGCGTCATGGCATCCAGACGTTCAGCGATCGCCTTGGGATCATAACGATCGGCCAGGTAGGGTGCGTCCAGCGCATGCTCAACCGGCACACGCAGCATCGTGTCCACCAGCCATTCGATGTAGTCCATGTCGCGCGTGATCGACGGATAACGGAAGTCCAGATTCAGAACGTGCGAGATTTCGTCGAAATAACTCTGCTTGATGCCTTCGCTGCGCAGCATTTTCAGGTAGTTGAAAATGGCGGCGACGACCTCGTCGCGTTTGGCCAGACCTTTGTCGGTCAGTGAAACGCTGATGGCGAAGACGCCGCCGTTGCGATCGACCATCGGATCCGCGCCGGCATTGATGGCATCCGCCAGCCCCTGCTTCTGCAACCAGTCAGACAGGGTGTTTTTGCTGCGGTTGCCGATCAGGTAGCTGATGTAGGTATCGGTTTTGCTGCGAAACGCGGCGCTGTTGTTATCGATGCGGAACTCGACCTTCAGCTGCTTGCGCGGCTGCGCCGGCACATAGTGAATGATGATTCCCTGCTGTTCCGGCGTCACGGCCGGCACGGTGATCGGCGGCACGCTGGCGTCGTGATTCGGCACGCGGCCAAAGGTTTTCGCCGCAATATCCGCCAACTGCGGCAGCGGCTGATTACCGTACAAAACGCCCATCATCAGGTTGGCGGAGTAGTAGCGTTTATAGAAGCCGGTCAGTTCATCATGCAACTTGCTGTCCGGCTTGTCTTTCAGCGTATCGAGATTGCCGCCGGAGAAGCGCGCGCTCGGGTGCGCCGGGTTAAGGGTTTCCGCGCCGACCTGCGCCATGCGCATGCCGTCGCGCGAACGCGCCATCGTCAATTCGGCGTTCACCGCGTTGCGCTCACGATCGGCATTGCCCGGATCCAGCAGCGGCTCGGCAATGGCGTCGGCCATGCGATCGACCGCCGGCTCCAGCGCGTCATTCTCCACTTCCAGATAGAAGGCGGTGCGATAAGAGGCCGTGCTGGCGTTATGGCTGCCGCCGTGCTTTTTCAGGAATTCGGACAGGTTTTCCGGCTCTGGATAGCGTTTGGAGCCCATCAGCACCATATGTTCCAGATAGTGCGCCAAGCCCAGTTGGCTGTTCGGATCTTCGAGCGACCCGACCGGCAATGCCAGCGCCGCCAGCGATTTCGGCGCCTGGGCATCGGACACCAGCAACACCGTCATGCCGTTAGCCAACTTGATCGCCTCGTACTGACGCGGATCGTGTTCGCTCTTGTTGATCTTCTCCGCCAGCGGTTGCCATCCTTGCGCGGCCCAACTCAACGGTGCCCAACACATAGCCAATAATACCAGCCCGGCGATACGGGCCAACTGTCTGCGCATATCCAAAATAAACCCCTATTCTGACGTCGCTACGCCCACTCCCTGACGTTGGCGACGTGCATCAAAACCACATAACCAAATCGGTACTCGCCGGGTTCTTCGCCAATGTGGCGGTCCGAACACGGCGGGTATATGCCTGTACGTTATGTCAGACCGGGAATTACCCCAATGGTTGAATATAACCTTCGTTATTTTTACCACCTCCCGCTGCACAGCACCACCGGGGGATTGTTACCCCAGGTTATGCCGCGCCACCGGCAGCAGATAACGCTCTGTTTCGGCCAGAATTTGCGCCAAGTATTCATTATCCAATTGGCGGAATACTCGCTGCACGTAGGGATCTTCCCCTTCTCCGGGAATGCGCTGATCGCCCTGCCAGGCCTGCAGCAATTTGGCGCGGGCCTTAATTTGCGCGTCTTCCTCCCAGTCGATTTGCTGCGTTTCCGGCAGATAGCACTGGCTCAGCCACGCCCAGCCGCTCTTGTTCAGCAACAGCAGCGGCTCACACAGACCGCGTTGATAGCCCGCCAGCAGTTCCGCCAACTGCGCCTGCGCCTCTTCTGGCGCCAGCGCGGCAAAGCGCCAGGCGGAGTTCTTGCGGCCATACATGCGGCTCTCGCCGGTGCCGCCGGCACAGCAATACACCAGGTGCTCCAGCCACAACAATATGCCGTCCACCGCCGACAGCGTAGCGGGCCGCCAGCGCAACAGGCCGTCATCCTGCACCTGGTGCAGCCAGCCACTGAGGCGCACGCCGGCGATATCGATATCCAGCTCCAGGCTATGGCTCTGCGCCCGTTCCGCACGCACCTGCTCGGCCAGTTCGCTCATTTCTTCCTGCTGCTTTTGCCAATAAATTTCGCCGAAGGCGCCATAGGGCAACCCACCGGCGGCGCGCACCCGCTGGAATAGCCGCTCGGGATCGTCGCCGTCGATAAGCGTATTCAGCAGTTGACTGTTGAACTGGTAACGGCTGAGGTTATCCAGCGTGAAGGGTTCTTCGTCCGGCAACTCGGTCTCTTCCAGGATAAAACTGACGCCCAAGCGCAGCTGGAAGAAGGCACGAATCGGATGGCGATAAAACCGCAGCAGCTCATCCAACGCTATTTGCTGCAGCGCTTCGGCGGGCAGCGGCTGGTTGAACGCCGGATGCGCCGCACCGCGACCATCGGCGGCGGGCAGCCACTCGGCGGCATAGCTTTGCGCCTCCGAGCCCGGCAAGAAATTCTCGGCGGCGAACGGCATGCGCGCATGCCACTTCAGCAAGTGCTCGCCCACTAGGCGGGCGCTGTCGTCTGCACTAAGTTCCTCGTCTCCCGGCAGACAATAGCTTTGCTCCAGGTACTCCAGCAGCTCGGTGACCAGCACCGAAGGATAGCGCGGGCTGTTGTCCTGAATGGAACGGCCGATGAAGCTGATATACAGCCGCTGCTGAGCGGACAAAATCGCTTCCAGGAACAGATAGCGGTCGTCATCGCGACGGCTACGGTCGCCACGTTTGACCTGCTGCGCCATCAGATCGAACCCCAGCGGCGGCAGCGTGCGCGGATACACGCCGTCGTTCATGCCCAGCAGGCACACCACCTTGAACGGAATGGAACGCATCGGCATCAGCGTACAGAAGTTGATTTGCCCGGCGAGGAAGCGCTGACTGATGCGTTCCTGATCGAGGCGCGCCGCCAGATCGTCACGCAGAATGGTCAACGGCACCTCGTCGGGATAGCGCGCCGCCAGGCCAAAATTGATGGCCTGCTGCCACTGCTGTTCGATCAGCGCCAGCACGACTTCAGTGTCACTATCCGCGGCGAAGAAGGCATCCAGCAGTTGCCGGCACAACGGCAGCCACGCCTCGAGCGGGCGCGCTTCGCTCAAGACTTGCCGCCAGTGGCTGAGCTGCGCCAGCAGGTCTGCCAACTGCCCCGCCAACTCGGCGGCCAACCCGCTCGATTCGTCGTAAGGTAAAATGCCCTGCCAATCGCCGGCATTGCTGTCCATCGCGTAGCCAAGCAGCATGCGCGTAATGCCGAAGCGCCAGGTATGCTGGCCAGTGGCGGGCAGATCCAGTTCGCGCACGTTATCGTCGTCCAGGCCCCAGCGAACGCCGGATTCACCAACCCAGTGACGCAGCAGGCGCAGCCCCTCTTCGCCGATGGCGAAACGGGTAGCCAGGGCAGGCACCTCCAGCAGCGCCAGCACCTGTTCCGAGGTAAAGCGGCTTTGCGGCAAATCGAGCAGTGAAATGAACGCCTGCAGCGCCGGATGCGCCTGCCGCGCTTTACGGTCAGAAATGGCGAACGGCAGGTAGCGCTCGGCGGGGGCGTTGCCGAACACAGCCTGAATATAAGGCGTGTAGCTGTCGATATCCGCTACCATCACGATGATGTCGCGCGGTGTCAACGACGGATCCTGCGCCAGCATGGTCAGCAGTTGATCGTGCAGCACCTCCACTTCCCGCTGTGGGCTGTGGCAGGCGTGCAGGCTGAGGGAGCGGTCATTCTCATCAAGCGGGCGTTTGCTGACGCTGCTTTCCAGCGTTTCCGCGGTAATACCGATCACCGCATGATCTTCCAACTCCAGCATGTCGCGCTGAACGGCGTGCAGCATGGTATCCGCCGGGATATCGACAAAGGCGTCGACCTCTTGCGCCCCTTCCATCTGCGACAGCAGATAGAGATGATCGCGCCCCAGCTTGCCCCAGGAGGCCAACAGCGGGTTGCTGAGCTGCTGCTGGCCTTCGGCGTCAAACAGGCGCGCCGCGTCATCCGGCTCGCGGAACAGCCCCTGCTCACGAGCCTGGTGGTAGTGACGGCGTTTACGGCTCTGCAAGCGGGCCAGGAAAGCGTAATCCTGAATGTCGCCCCAGTAATAACGACAGGGGTTGGTGAACATCAGGTGGATATCGATATGCCGCCCCAGCGCCTGCAGCGCCTCCAAATAGACCGGCGGCAACGCCGAGATGCCGCAGATAAACACCCGCGGCGGCAAACCAGGCGGGCACGTTTTTGCCTGCTCCAGCGCGTGGATAAAGCGGCTGTACAGATTAGCGCGGTGCCATTCCGGCTGCCCCAGTTCGCGCGTGTACTCTACCAACCGCGCCCAGAGCGGCGCCTGCCATTGCTGAGCCTCCGCCAGACCGTCGATGCGCTCACCGCGCTGCCAACTCTCCAGCCACTGCGGGCGATAAACCAAATATTGGTCGAACAGGTCGGCGACCCGGCCGGCCAGCTGATGAATTTTGCGCTTGTCGCCGTCATCGGTCAGATAGTGCTGCAGCGGCGCAAACGCCGGTTGGGTCAGCATCTCTGGCAGCAACCACATCAGCTTCCAGGTCATGGCGTCCTTGCTGAAGGCGCTCTCTTTCGGGATATCCGGCAGCACCCGGGTGAACATGTCCCAAATAAAGGTCGCCGGCAGCGGAAACGCGACATTGGCGGCGATGCCGAACTGTTCCGCCAGCTGCATCTGCAGCCATTGCGCCATCCCGGGGCTCTGCACCAGTACCACTTCCTGTTGAAAAGGATCGGCCAACGGATCTCTGGCTATCAGCGCGCTGGTCAGCGTCTTCAATAAATCCAGCTGATTGGAATGATAAACCGTGAACATGAACGCTCCTTTAAAACAAAAAACATACCGGCTCAAAAACGGGTGCAATACCAACGGCTCAGCGTTGCCCACTGCCGCTGCGGCGTTTGAACCCTGACCGTCAATCGACGGCAATCACTCTCCGCATCGTCAAGCGCCGCCTCACGTCGCCAGCCTTCCGGCGGTGGTTTGGCATCGAGCCGCCCGGTGACGGCGAACGCTTCCAACTGCTGGTGCGCCAGCGCCCAGGCTTGCCGGTAGTGCCACTGGCGCTGAAACGACTGCAACAGCACCTGATGATACTGTAACAAGCCAAGCAGCGACACCGAGAACAGCAAGGCTGCCACCAATACCTCCGGTAGGCTGAAGCCGTTGCGGGATAGCCGCCCTGCGCGAGCGTTAGCCATCGCAGTCAGCCAGCCTTTTCTCGGGGCAAAAATCCAGCCGCCCCCCTGGCTGCGCTTGCACCTTGCCAGCAGCCTCTGCATCGTCAAACACGCCCCATTGATACAGCCAAAGCGGCTCCCCCCCGTGCATCTCACCAAGGCCGCGTACCGTCACCACCCCCGCTCTGGTAGACAGCCGGGCGCAGGCCGTCAATTCCACGCGCTGCCTGCATAGCCAGGCCGCTGCACTCAGCTCGGCGCGCGGCCAGCGCTGGCTCATCCCCCAACTCAGCGCCGAAGCGGCCTGATTGTAAGCCTGAAGGTAACGCTGCTGATCGGCGGCCAGTAACAGCGCGTTATCCAATTGCCGATGCTGAGCATTGAGCAACATCAGCCCCAGCGCCAGCAGCAACATCACCGCCGCCAGGGTGCTACCGCCTCGCTGGGTGCGCCGCTTCATGGCAGCGCCGCCATTTCGACGCTCCCGCTCAGACTGCGCCTGATACGCGTATCGCTGGTGGAGCGCCCCGTCAGCGTCAGACGAGCCAACGCTGCGCCGTGATCGCCCCGCTCTATCGCCACATGAAACCGCTCAATGCGCACTTCGCGCACTTCGTCATGATCGAGCAGCCGCTCCCAGCCGCCGCCATCGCATTGGCTTACGCCGCGCTGCCCTTCCAAGCCGCCATTGCGCAGCCGATAACCGAAATAGCCTGCATCCTCGCCCGAGGTGGGCCATTGCCCGCTGCGGGTGATGTCGTAAGCGACGATAACGCAGCTGCCCGCCGCTTCTCCCGATGCCTGGCCGATCAGCAACGGACGGCCTGCGCACTGCCCGGCGCAAAAACCGGCGCGGCGCAGATCTTTCTCAATGCCGAACGCCAGCTGGCGCAGCGTTGACTCCAGCCGAAAGTGCTGACCAACGGCCACGTTCTGCTGGCGTAACAGCGGGTAAGTTTTTGCCGCGCCAAGCGCGATCACGCTGCCGAACACCAGCGCCAACATGACCTCCGGCAGAGTAAAACCGCGTTCGACAGTCAGCATGGCGCGATCCCCCTTATCCGGAGCCCTTCGCTGCATAAACGCAGCCGCCCTCGGGCAGACAGCACTAGCCGCAGGCCGCCTGCCTCATTGCTGAGCTGGATATGCCCCGCCTGCGCAGTATTGCGCAAACCGTAAAACCCGATTTCTTTGTCGGTATAACCGCTCAGCGCAACGTCGCGATAAAACGGTGAAAAAACGGGGCCTTCGGCTGAACCACAATCCGGCGGCGGCACGCCACCGCCCAGACACCAGGGCGTGCCGCTCTTGAACCACAGCAGCGTCGTGCGGTTACGCCAGTTGGCGTCCGCCTGCAATCGCAGCAAAAACGCCAGCAGTTGTTGGGCCGTGTGTTCCAGCCGCAGCGCTTGCTGATGATAGCGCCATTGCCCGACGCCCCAGCCGGTAAGCATGCCGGCGATCAATATCGCCGCTAACAGTTCAATCAGCGTCATGCCACGCTGGCGGTCATCAATGTTCGAGAGAGTCTTGTCTTTCATGCGGCCAGTGTAAGGGCCGTAACAAAGCGGTAAAGCCGTATGCGCAAGCCTTGCGGCAAGCTGCGCAATGTTTTCTCAGTAGTGACAAGTGGCGACAATAAAATGCGGCGCAGTGCGCAATGCGGATAAAAAAAGGGGCGCAATCGCTGCGCCCCTGGTGTGATGCGGTTAAGGTCAGATCGCGACCGGCGCCTTGATGGCCGGATGCGGATCGTAACCTTCGATCTCGAAGTCTTCGAAACGGTAATCGAACAGCGAAGCCGGCTTGCGTTTGATCACCAGTTTCGGCAACGGACGCGGTTCACGCGTCAGCTGCAGCCGCGTCTGTTCCATGTGGTTGCTGTACAGGTGGGTATCGCCGCCAGTCCAGACGAAATCACCCACTTCCAGATCGCACTGCTGCGCCATCATGTGCACCAACAGCGCATAGCTGGCGATGTTGAACGGCAGGCCCAGGAACACGTCGCAGGAACGCTGGTACAGCTGGCAAGAGAGCTTGCCGTCCGCCACGTAGAACTGGAAGAACGCGTGGCACGGCGCCAGCGCCATCTGGTCCAGCTCACCGACGTTCCAGGCGGAAACGATGATGCGGCGCGAATCCGGATCCTGCTTCAGCTGTTGGAGCACGTTGCTCAGCTGATCGATCTGACGACCATCCGCCGCCCCCCAGGCGCGCCACTGCTTGCCGTACACCGGGCCGAGATCGCCGTTTTCATCGGCCCACTCGTCCCAAATGGTGACCTTGTTGTCACGCAGGTAGGCGGTGTTGGTATCGCCGTTCAGGAACCACAACAGCTCATGAATGATCGAACGCAGGTGACATTTTTTCGTGGTCACCAACGGAAAGCCATCCTGCAAATTGAAACGCATCTGGTGGCCGAAAATCGACAACGTGCCAGTGCCGGTACGGTCGGCTTTAGGAGTGCCCTCGGCGAGCACCTTGTTCATCAAATCCAGATACTGTTTCATTTGTCCCTCACGACAGTTGTTGCTGCGGGCGACGACGGTACGCCCAAATCATCATAATAATACCGGCCACCACCATCGGGATGGACAGGATCTGCCCCATGCTGATCACGCCGTCGAACAGGCCAAGCTGGGCATCCGGCTGGCGGAACGCTTCGACGATGATGCGGAATGCGCCATAACCGATCAGGAACAGGCCCGATACGGCACCCATCGGCCGCGGCTTGCGGATGAACAGGTTCAGAATGATAAACAGCACCACGCCTTCCAGCAGCAGTTCATACAGCTGGGACGGGTGACGCGGCAGTACGCCGTACTGGTTCAGCAGCGGCAGCAGAGAAGGATCGGCGGCGGCGAGGGCCACGTCTTCGCTGCGCGAGCTTGGGAAAAGCATCGCCCAAGGGGTGTCGGTAGTCACGCGGCCCCACAGTTCACCGTTGATGAAGTTGCCGAGGCGGCCGGCGCCCAAACCGAACGGGATCAATGGCGCGATAAAATCGGAAACCTGGAAGAAGGTGCGTTTGGTACGACGAGCGAACCAGAACATCACCAGAATCACCCCCATCAAACCGCCGTGGAACGACATGCCGCCATCCCAGACCTTGAACAGATAGAGCGGGTTATCCAGGAACAACGGCAGGTTGTAGAACAGCACATAGCCCACGCGGCCGCCGACGAATACGCCCAGGAAACCGGCGTAGAGCAGGTTTTCCACTTCGTCTTTGGTCCAGCCGCTGCCCGGCTTGTTGGCGCGGCGCACCGCCAGCCACATGGCAAAAACGAAGCCGACCAGATACATCAGGCCGTACCAATGCAAAGAAACCGGGCCAATGGAGAAAATGACCGGATCAAATTTAGGAAACGCCAGATAGCTATTGCTCATCTATCACCACAACATGTCTGTTATTTTTCCCCATGCGGGGGCGGCAGGTGCCAAACGGCGACGGACATTACCTCGCGCCTTGCAAACGGCAGCATTGGCCGCTGCGGTTTGCAAGACGACGAACATGCGTCGCGCTGAGGTTGCGCATCATAACATAGGCTTAGCGTGGTCCGGGCCGGCAGCGCGGGAAAAGTTCTGTAAAAAAATCACATCGCGCGGCGATTATCTGCCGCCGCGAATCAACCCGCCCATGCCGCGTCGCTCCATAAACGCCGCCACCAAATGGCGCACTTCCGTGGTCATTTGGGTGTTCAACACCCGGAGCGCCAACACTTCCGCGTCGGCAAGGTCGATATGTCGCAGCAGGTATTTGATGCGCGCCACGCTGCGGCCGTTCATGCTCAGATTGCGATAGCCCATGCCCACCAGCAACAGCGCGCCCATCGGATCGCCGGCCAGTTCACCGCACAGGCTAAGCTGCAGCCCGGCCGCTTTCCCCTGTTCGGCGATCAGCTTCAGCACCTGCAGCATCGCAGGATGCAGACTGTCGTACAGCGAGGCTACCCGCGTGTTGTTGCGATCCACCGCCAGCAGGTACTGGGTCAAATCGTTGGTGCCTACCGAGATGAAGTCGACGCGCCCGGCCAAATGCGGGATCAGGAAAATCATCGACGGTACTTCCAGCATCACGCCGATTTTCGGTTTCGGGATCGCGTAGCCAAGCACCTCTTCCACCTCGCGCCCGGCGCGGTCAATCAGGCGCTTGGCCTCATCGACCTCTTCCAGGCTGGTGACCATCGGCAGCAAAATGCCCAGGTTGCCGGTGCCGGCATTGGCGCGCAGCATGGCGCGCACCTGTATCAAAAAGATCTCCGGCTGGTCCAGAGTGATGCGAATGCCGCGCCAGCCCAGGCAGGGATTTTCTTCGCTGATCGGCATGTAGGGCAGTTGCTTGTCGGCGCCGATGTCTAGCGTGCGCAACGTGACCGGTTTGTTGGGGTAAAGCTGCAACATACCTTGATACTGCGCGACCTGTTCTTCTTCGGAAGGGAAACCGCTTTGCAACATGAACGGAATTTCAGTGCGGTACAATCCCACGCCGTCCACCCGGCCGCCCAACAGCTGTTCATGTTCCGGGCTGAGGCCGGCGTTCAACATCACCTGAACGCGTTCGCCGCTTTTCAACTGCGCCGGCTGTTCGACGTCGTCTTCCGCCAGCTTGCTCAGTTCCTGTTCTTCGCTGATCAGCCGTTGGTATTCCTGCACCAGCACCGGCTCAGGATCGACCAGCAGTTCGCCGCGATACCCATCAACGATCAGCAGCCGCTGGCTGAGCAGAGAAGGCTGGATGTCGGCGCCCATCACCGTCGGCACGCCCATCGCCCGCACCAAAATCGCCGCATGCGAGTTGGCGGCGCCGTCGCGCACCACCACGCCGACCAGGCGATCCTGCGGCACTTCGGCCAGCAATGTCGCGGTCAGTTCATCCGCCACCAGCACAAAACGCGCCGGCCACTGGGTGGCGCCCTGAGTGGTGTCGTCGAGGTGGAACAGCAGGCGCTGGCCCAGCGCGCGCAGGTCGCTGCCGCGCTCGCGCATATAGGTGTCCTGCAGTTTGGCGAACTGTTCGGCAAAGGCTTCTATCACCTGCTTCACCGCCCATTCCGCCACCGAGCCGTTATCAATTTCGGCGAACAATTCGCGCTTGAGGCGGGCATCGTTTAGCAGGTGAGAATAAAGATCGAAGATCGCCGCGCTCTCTTTTTGCGAGCTGGCGGCAAAACGCTTGCTGAAGCGACGAAATTCGGCGCCGGCCTCTTCCAGCGCCAACGTCAGGCGCTCGCGCTCGCTGGCGGTGTCCAGCGTCGACGCGCGGTAAACCTGATCGAGCGAAGGCTGGCTGCTGTCCTGCCACCCTTCCGCCACCGCCACGCCGGGCGAGGCCGCCAGCGCGCGCACGCGCGTTTGGCGATACTGGCCGAAAATGGCGTTAAGCTGCGACTGTGACAGGATCCCGGCCATCTGCGTGGCCAGGGTGACCATGAAAGACTCTTCGCTTTCGTCGAACTGGCGCAGCTCACGCTGCTGCACCACCAGCACGCCCAACAGCTGGCGCCGGTGAATGATTGGCACCCCGAGGAAGGATCGGAAACGATCCTCTTTCACCTGAGGGACATATTTGAAACTGGGATGGCTTTGAGCATCGGCCAGGTTGATAGGCTCGGCCCGGCGGCCGACCAACCCGACGACGCCCTCGTCAAACGCCAATGCGATAGTGCGCCCGCGCGGCTTTTTCAGACCGCGCGTGGCCATCAGGTAGTAGCAGCGGCGATCGTTGTCCGCCAGGTAGATGGAACACACTTCGGTGTCCATCGCCAGACAGGTTTCATTGACCAGCAGATCCAGCGCATCCGTCAGACTGGCCGCCGCGGCCACCTTCTCTACAATTTCTCGCAAGCGCGTGAGCATAGTCGGCTTAACTTAACCTCTCTTTCGGCGATAAGCGGGGGCCGGCCGCGGCGCCGCCTGCTCTTGCATCGGCATCACGGTCACGGCGAATTCTTTCATCACCCGGCGGTAAACGTCGCGTTTGAACGACACCACCTGGCGCACCGGATACCAGAAGCTCACCCAGCGCCAACCGTCGAACTCCGGCGTGCTGCTGCGCTGCATATTGATATCAGCGTCATTGCACAGTAGCTGCAACAAAAACCATTTTTGCTTTTGGCCGATACAAACCGGCTTTGTGTCCCAACGCACCAAACGTTTCGGCAATTTATAGCGCAACCAGTTGCGGGTCGAAGCCAGGATGCGCACATCCTTTTTACTCAGCCCCACTTCTTCGAACAGCTCACGGTACATCGCCTGCTCCGCAGTTTCGCCAGGGTTAATCCCACCTTGGGGAAACTGCCAGGAGTGCTGACCGTAACGGCGGGCCCATAAGACCTGCCCCTGACGATTACAGATTACGATACCAACATTCGGGCGGTAGCCATCATCATCGATCACCGGACTACCTCGATAAGCTTAAATTCGCATAGATGTCCTGATTGTTTCACACAAGCTACAGGCGGTAAACCACTGCTTTACGGTGCTGCGGGCCGGATAACATTGGGATAACTCACAGATATAGGCAAAGTTATAAACATACCCCAGCCTTTTAAGCCGGTTTTATTCACTTTTTCTGTGGATAGGTGTGTGCAGAACTCGAGGGATAAGCCGGTAAAACTCTCACACCCTCAAATATCCCCTCATACCGAAAAACACACATTTACTTTAAAAACATATAATTAACCAACAACACACAATGGTGAACAGGTCAAAAATGTGATCTATGCACGGTAAGGATCTTACCCTGGCGAAAGATCCACCAACGCCGTTTTTATCCACAGATTATGCGGGCAAGTTACGCACAAAACGGACAAATTCGTAAAAAACCGCCTGAGTCAAGGCTGTAAATTGAACCAGTGATCGGCAAAAATTTGGGTTATCCCATAAATCTGTGGATAAATAGGTGTAAGATCCTGTTTATTGTCGGTGGCTTCAGGTGAACAAGCCCCGTGAGTGTATTGTCGGCCACGTAAGGAAAGAAAAAAAGTCATGTAAAATCATGCTACTATTATTCTTTTCCCCAGGCGACAGCGGTTATCGCTCGCCGCGTATAATTGCAGTACATTTTTCAACCAAATTCGACAGGCTTGATTTATGGCATTTTTATCCCCTTTGCCGCCCCCGCCGGAAAATGAACGGCAGCTGTTCGAGCGCGCTCAGGCGCTGGCCGGCTTCAGCTTTGGTGAACTGGCCGCCCGTGCGCAATTGCCGATCCCCAAGGATCTGAAACGCGATAAGGGTTGGGTGGGCATGCTGCTGGAGCTGTATCTCGGCGCCATGGCCGGCAGCAAACCGGAACAGGATTTTCCCGAGCTGGGCATTGAGCTGAAAACCATTCCTGTCGACGCCGCCGGCAAACCGCTGGAAACCACGTTTGTCTGCGTCGCCCCGCTCACCGGCAACAGCGGCGTCACCTGGGCCAGCAGCCACGTTCGCCACAAGCTGGCGCGCGTGTTATGGATACCGGTAGAAGGCGAACGGCAGATCCCGCTGGCCCAGCGCCGCGTCGGTTCGCCGCTGCTGTGGAGCCCGAGCGCGGCAGAAGAAGAGAGGTTGCGCCGCGATTGGGAAGAACTGATGGATCTGATCGTGCTCGGTCACGTAGAACGCATCACCGCGCGCCACGGCGAAGTGCTGCAACTGCGCCCCAAAGCGGCCAACAACAAGGCGCTCACCGAAGCCATCGGCGAACAGGGGCAACCTATCATGACGCTGCCGCGCGGTTTCTATCTGAAAAAGGGTTTTACCGGCGCGCTGCTGGCAAGTCATTTCTCAATCTAGGCGATTTCGTTTAACTCTGGTTTAGCTAACCCTGTCAGCGCCGCGATAAACGCGTATAATTCACACTTTGCATTTATTTAGTATTAAGGTGTGTCGGGCAATGTTCGAATGGATTATGGATCCCAATGCCTGGTTAGCGTTAGGTACGCTAACCATTCTTGAGATCGTACTGGGTATTGATAACATCATTTTTCTGTCGCTGGTGGTGGCCAAGCTGCCCAAAGCGCAACAGAACAAAGCTCGCCGGCTCGGGCTGGCCGCCGCCATGATTATGCGGCTGGCGCTGTTGGCCTCCATAGCCTGGGTGATCCGCTTGACGCACCCGCTGTTCACCGTGCTGGATCACTCTATTTCCGCCCGCGATTTGATCCTGCTGCTGGGGGGATTGTTCCTGATCTGGAAAGCCAGCAAAGAGATCCACGAAACCATCGAGGGGTCGGAAGAAGAGCACCACACCAAGGTGCACAGCTTCTTCGGCGCGATCGTGCAAATCATGCTGTTGGATATCATCTTCAGTCTGGACTCGGTGATTACCGCCGTGGGCCTCTCCGACCATCTGTTCATCATGATGGCGGCGGTGGTGATCGCCGTCGGCGTGATGATGTTCGCCGCCCGGCCGATCGGCGAATTCGTCAATCGCCATCCGTCGGTAAAAATGCTGGCGCTGGCGTTCCTGATCCTGGTGGGCTTCACGCTGATGCTGGAAAGCTTCCAGGTGCACGTGCCGAAAGGCTACATCTACTTCGCCATGTTCTTCTCCATGTCGGTAGAGGCGCTCAATCTGATGCGCAGCAAGAAAAACCGTTCGCCGGAATAACCCTACGCGGAGGCCGCCATAGGCGGCTTCCGCCGTTTCGTTGCCCCCTCATTTCACTTTTTCTTATCAGATAAAGACTTATCTGAGACGCCCCCGGCCAAGAGTTTGCTAATCTTGAAAGAACATTGTTTTCTGCATAATCGAGGATCCGCAGGATGAAAAAGTGGGTAATAGCAGTGTCTGCGCTGGTGATGGCCGCCGGTTTGGCGGGATGTTCCAGCGACTACGTCATGGCGACCAAAGACGGCAACATGATCCTGACGCAAGGCAAACCAGAGATCGACACAGACACCGGACTCATCAGTTATAAAGATGAGAAAGGCAACCACCGCCAGATCAACGGCGATCAGGTTTCCCAGGTTATCGAACGCTAATCACCGCCCGCCGGCTATCGCCCGCTCGAGCGCGGTAGCCCTCATTCGTGTCCGCACGGAATCCGCTTCCCCCATCTTCACCGCTTGGTTATAGTCAGGAAAGGCGACATCGCCGCCCGACGGACTTTGCGCCGTCTTCTGAATTGGGCTCCTGTTTCACCGGGCCGCACGGCCCGTCAGCGCTAACAAGAAAGGAAGGCCGTTAATGCAATACCACCGTATTCCCCACAGTTCTTTAGAAGTGAGCGTGCTGGGACTGGGCACCATGACCTTTGGCGAACAGAACAGCGAAGCCGACGCCCATGCGCAACTGGACTATGCATTGGCCGCAGGCGTGAACCTGATAGACACCGCCGAACTGTACCCGGTACCGCCCCGCCCGGAAACCCAGGGCCTGACCGAAAGCTATATCGGCAGTTGGATCAAAGCGCGCGGCAATCGCGAAAAAATCGTCCTGGCCAGCAAAGTCTCGGGCCCGGTGCGCGGCACCGACAGCAGTATCCGCCCGCAGCAGGCGCTGGATCGCAAAAACATCCGCGCCGCGCTGGACGCCAGCCTCAAGCGGCTGAATACCGATTATCTCGATCTTTACCAATTGCACTGGCCGCAGCGCGCCACCAACTGCTTTGGCAAACTCAACTATCAATACACTGACGACAAAGCCACGGTCACGCTGCTGGAAACCCTGGAGGCGCTGACCGAGCAGGTGCGCGCCGGTAAAATTCGCTATATCGGGGTTTCCAACGAAACGCCCTGGGGCGTGATGCGCTATCTGCAGCTGGCGGAGAAACACGAGCTGCCACGCATCGTGTCGATCCAAAACCCGTACAGCCTGCTGAACCGCAGCTTTGAGATTGGCCTGGCCGAAATCAGCCAGCACGAAGGGGTAGAACTGCTGGCCTATTCCAGCCTGGCGTTCGGTACGCTGAGCGGTAAATACCTCAACGGCGCTAAACCGACCGGTGCGCGCAATACGCTGTTCACCCGCTTCAATCGTTATTCAGGGCAGCAAACCCAGCTGGCGATCGCCGAATACGTGGCGCTGGCCAAAAAACACGGGCTGGACCCTTCGCAGATGGCGCTGGCCTTCGTGCGTCAGCAGCCGTTCGTCGCCAGCACCCTGTTGGGCGCCACCTCGGTGGAGCAGTTGAAAATCAACCTCGACAGCCTCGACGTGATTCTGGATGAGGACGTGCTGCAGGCGCTCGAAGAAATCCACACCCGGTTTACCATTCCGGCACCTTAATACCCTGAGGGCGCAGCCAGGCTGCGCCCCGTTTCACCGCCGCTGCGACCACCACAACGCGCAAATCGCCAGCGCAAACACCACGCCAAACCCTACGCCGACGCCCACTACCGGCACGCCCAGCTTCACGACCAAAGAATACAGGCCCAGCATCAGCAACATGGCGGCGTTTTCACCCAGGTTTTGCACCGCGATCGCATTGCCGGCGCCGACCGAATGTTTGCCCCGCTCCTGCAGCAACGCATTGAGCGGTACGACGAAGAAGCCTCCCAGCATGCCGATGATCGCCAGCAAGACGTAGGCATTGAGCATGGTCGTTTGCAGCGCAAATACCGCGACCGCGACGCCGATCAGGATCCCGGCCGGCATACAGCGTTTCACCGTCTCCAGCGTGACGAAGCGCGCGGCGGTGCCGGCGCCCACCACGATGCCGACGGCCACCATGGCGTTCAGCAGCGTCGGCGTAGCATTATCGGCAATACCCAGCGCCACCGGCACCCACAGCACCAACAGAAAACGCAGCGTCACGCCGGCCCCCCAAAACAGGCTGGTGCCAATCAAGGAGAAACGCGTCTGCCCATCGCGCCACAGCGTAACGCAGGCGGTAAAGAAACTGTTCGTCATGGCCCGCGGCCGCCATGAAGCCCCCGGGCGCGCTGCCGCCAGACGCGGAATATACAGGTTGGCGACCACTGCCCCCGCATAAACCAAGGCGCAGGCCGCCAGCGCCGCGACCACATGCCAGTCCGCCAGAATACCGCCGGCCACCGAACCGGTCAGAATGGCCGCGATGGTCGAGGCTTCGATCAGGCCGTTAGCCTTGACCAGTTTCTCGCCGCTGGTGATCTCGCCCAGAATGCCGTATTTGGCCGGTGAATATGCGGCGGCCCCCACGCCGACCAGGCTGTAACCCAGGAACGGGTTCCCCCCAAAACAGATCGCCAACGCCCCCGCCAATTTCAGGGCGTTGGCGAACATCATCACCCGCCCTTTGGCAAAGCTGTCGGCGATCTGCCCGACGAATGGAGCCAGAATGATATAGGTGGCGACGAAGGCCATCTGCAGGATCGGCTGGCTCCAGTCCGGATACAGCTGCTGCTTGATCAACGCCAGCGTGGCGAACAGCAATGCATTGTCGCCGAACGCCGAGAGGAACTGCGCGCTGATCACCGCGATCATGCCGCGTGACAACAAAGGGGATTCGGTCGAAGGATTCATCAGGCACTCTCCGGCTGTTCGGCCATATGACGCAGGGTGACGAAATCGGGTTTGCCGCTGCCGAGCACCGGCAGCGTTTTCAACAGGCGAATATCGCGCGGCACCGCCAGCTCCGGGCTGCCCAGCTCGCGCGCCACCCGCAGCAATGCCTCGCGGGTAATGGCGGGATCGGTGGTGAACAGCACCAACGCCTCCCCCTTGCTGCTGTCGCTTTTGACCGTGGCGGCATGCAGCTTTTCCGGCGACAGCCGTTGCGCCAGCAGTTCGACGCTCTCGAGCGACACCATCTCACCCGCCAGCTTGGCGAAGCGTTTCACGCGGCCGCGAATGGTGCAGTAACCCTGCTCATCCAGGCTGACGATATCACCGGTGTCATACCAGCCCGGCTGCAACACGCCGTTCGCATCTTCCGCCGCCGGCGGTTCCAGCTCACCGGGGCGTTCAACCCGCAGATAACCTTTCATGATATTCGGCCCCTTCAGCTGCAGACGGCCGCCGTTATCGATGCCCGGCACCGCGATCAGACGCGCCTCCATCTGCGGCATGATGCGGCCGACGGTGCCCACCTTGGTCGCCAGCGGCACGTTGATCGAGACCACCGGCGCGCACTCGGTCACGCCATAGCCTTCCAGAATGCGGATGCCGTATTTGTCCTGATAGATCTGTTTGGTGCTGTCCGCCAGTTTCTCCGCGCCGGCCACGACATAGCGCAGGCGGGCAAAATCATACGGATGCGCGAAGCGCGCATAGTTGTTAAGGAAGGTCGCCGTGCCGAACAGCACCGTGCAGTTACGGTCATACACCAGCTCCGGCACCACGCGATAGTGCAGCGGGCTGGGGTAGAGGAAAATGCGGCTGCCGGTGAGCAGCGGCGTAAGCAGCCCCACCGTCAGGCCGAACGAGTGGAACAGCGGCAGCGACGACATGAAGCGGTCGCGCGGCGTGAAATCGGCGATGGTGCGAATTTGTTCTACGTTGGCCAGCAAGCTGGCGTGCGAATGCACCACGCCCTTGGGGTGGCCTTCAGATCCAGACGTGAACAGGATCAGCGCCGCGTCCTCCGGACGTTGCGGCAACGCCGCGCGCTGCGGCTGCAGTAAGTGACGCAGGATCCACAGCTTATCCGCCAGCGTGACAGTGTCTTTCAGATCTTCCAGATACACCCAGTTAGCCTGCGGCACCTGTTCCGGCAGGTGGGTCAGCTTGCCCTTCTCCAGAAACTGGCGCGAGGTGACGATGGTCTTGATACCGGCGGCCGTCATCGCGCTGTTCAGGCCCTTGGCGCCGGCGGTGTAGTTGAGCATCGCCGGAATGCGATTGCGCAGCGAAGCGCCGAAGATCGCCGCCGCGGTGATAGTGGCGTTCGGCAACAGCAGCCCGACGTGTTCCCCTTCGGCGGTAAAGCGTTGCAGAATGCGGCTGACACCCAGCGATTTTTTGATCAGCGTCTGGTAGCTGTCTTCTTTGAAAGCGATGTCTTCGATACACGGTTTTCGGCGCCCATAGCGGTGCTGCGCCGCCAGCAAGGCATGGAACAGCGTCTGCGGTTCGCGCGTGTCCATCCGCGCTCGCATCATAATCTGCATCAGCCGATCGCCCGCCAACGCCCGGCGATCGCGCGCACGCGGCGCCTCCGGCATCGGCAGCGTGGTCGGCGGCAAGATGCGAATGTTGATTTGCGGGAACCAGCGGATCTTGAACACCCCAGCCATACGGCCGAACGGGCTGAATTCGGGGCCGTCGATCCGCACCGGCACCACGGTGGCGCCCGATTTGGCGGCGATAAACGCCGCGCCGTCGTAGATTTTCATCAGCGCGCCGGTCACGGTGATGCGCCCTTCAGGGAACACCACGATCGGCCGTCCCTGTTCGACCATCCGCACCAGCTGCTTGATGGCCATCGGCTTGGTAGGATCGAGCGAGACAAAATCGATGTAAGGTCGCAGCCAGCGCATAAACCAGCTCTCGCCGATGCTGGCGTAAACCGCAAACACCGGTTTTATCGGCAGGAATAGCGCCAACAGCACGCCGTCGAGGAAAGAGACGTGGTTCGGCGTAATCAGTAATTTTTGCCGTTCGAAGTGCTGGACGTCCCCTTCGACCCGAACCCGAAACAACAGGCGAAACAGCGCGCGCAGCAGTGAAAAGATCATGCCCTTCTCCCTTGGCCATGGAAGCGTAAATCGTTGTAGGGAAAAGAATACTATATGGCAGGCAAAAAAAAACCTACGCATCCGCGTAGGTTGGTGCAATTGAAAATGGCTTCAACATACAGAGTATGCTGATTTCTCACCAATCAATACCTCTGGGATCACCTACTCTAGAGAGATGTCGTGCAGGAAACTACCGCCGAATCGCAAGAGTTCTGCTCCAAATGCAACCAGCTGTAAATTTCCCGCGTTCTGTTGTAATAACTCAATGAAACTTAAATAATCCTCACGACGGAAAGATCAATAATGATGCGTCATCCGCAGGAAGCGAGTGAGGGGAGCAAAAAGACCATGCGCATATGCAGGTAAGTGCAGCACATGAGGGTTCGGCCTAATCGAGACTGAAGCAGATCCTTTAATCCCTCTTGTATCATCCACGCTAAAGAAATCAATTACGAAAACTATTCTCAAACGCAAGAGCCAAGTTAGACGTGATATCCAACGTGTCATTTTGATCAACGTATGCAATGCGTTTTCTTGCTTTTCAAGCACGGCAACAATAAAAAGACAAAGTCAAAAAGCGCCAGCTAACAACAGAGCCGCCTCCAGACCTTGCTGTTATCGTGATCTCACGGCAAAAGTGCGCACCGAGGATAATTAATTATTAATAATTAAAAAAACCGCAAGCAATAAAACCTATGCATTAACAACCGAACAGAATTAATAATTAAAATTGAATAACAAAAATCTAACAATCAGAATATAAATCTATTTTGATGTAAATTTTTAGCAGAATATTGCAAGAATTGAGATTGAAAAATAAAATAACCCTGCATTGAATCGCTAGTAAAAAATTGCGACATCCTTGCTTTATATTTTCAAGCAATACGACTTTTATTTATTTAGTGGCATATTCTCAGAAGGAAATCTGAATGAAGAAATATTTATTTTTAGCCCTGCTACCTCTGTCGTGCACGAGCGTACTGGCCGCAAAAACAGCCAGTACGTCTGTAAATTTCTCCGGAGAAATTTACAATAACACCAGCTGCAGTATTGCTGCCAACACCAATAGCATTGATCTTGGCCGCCATTCCAGCGAAGCTTTTGATAAAGTAAATCCTGTCCAGTTGGAAGGCAACGGCATGGGCAGCATCCCGTTCACCGTAAACTGCACGGCACCGACCAACATGGGTATTGAAGTTACCAGCGCCAGCGGCGATGCCGATTATCAATATATGGACAGAAGCTTCACCGCATCGCTGGCAAAAGACGCCAGCAATAAAGATATCGCCGTGCTGGGCCTTGCACTGTCAGATATCGCTATGGATGGTGAAACCGTGCGTGCGGCGCTGATTCCTGAAGGCGATGATATTTTCGATTTAACCAATGTAACTGACGGTGCAGATCACGAACAGGCTATGTTCTCTGTTGCCTCAGGTAATCGCTTTGCGGTCACATCAGATGCTAATTACGACAACATGGCGATCGGCCAGAATCTGAGCGGCACATTCAACTACCGTTCATTCCTTACCCCGCTTAGCTACATTGATGATAAAAGCATCCAAATGCAAGATAGCATTGCATTGCAAGCTTCTGTGAATCTTTCGGTTCACTACCTGTAATCACCAGGTGGGGACACTTCGCTGTTCCCACTTATTTCAGCCTCTTTGTTTGGCAAAACATCTTAACGTCCTTTGACTAGAGTTCGTTATTCTCCGCTATTCAGGAAATAAAATGAAAGGTCTCATCCATTATCTCACCGCAATATTTATATTGCTTATTCCATTTTATGGTCAAGCAACCATTAAACTGGAAAAAATAAGCCTCTTGGTCAATCAAGAGAAAGGAGAGACAACGGTAAGAGTCGATAATATCGGTAATTATCCTGTGTTGCTATTCTCATCCGTTGTTAAAAATGCATTAAGCAAGCAAGGAGAAGATCCCTTATTCATTCTTTCTCCGCCAGCCGCGCGTATTGATCCGGGTAAATCTCAGCTGGTACGCGTCATGCTTGCCAATCCATCGGGACTTGATAAAACCCGTCAGCAAATGCGCCATATCTATTTCCAGGAAATTCCCGATATGGGAGAAAAAAGCAACCAGCTTAAGGTGAATACTCGGCATCGGGTCGTCGCTATCGCCACGCCCTCCGCGCTGGCGGAAAACAAATCTCCCTGGCAAACCTTGCATTGGCAACAAAATGGGCATTCTATACAAGTCAAAAATCTCAGCCCTTACGTTGTCAGGTTAGCCCCTACCATCACCGTACAACCCAGTAACCAGCAGTTTGTTTTAGAACAACCTTATTTGCTGCCTGGGCAAACGATCGGTACACGTAAGAGCGATAGGCTTACCAGCCCCCCCTCCCGTTTGCACTTCACGCCAATCAGTAACACGGGGCGCGCCATACCCGATATCACGGTCAACCTTGCCCCAATCCAGTGAGGCAGCCTTTGAAATTGCATATACCGCTACGTCTGCTGGCGTTTTGTCTGCCTATAGGCTATGCCTCGACCAGCCTGGCTGACTACGATATTGAAATGATGCGCGCACTTGGATTACCCAGTGAGATTGCTGATTACTTTTCCTCTGGAGCGAAATTCCCCGCAGGAAAACAAGCGTTATTCATCAACGTCAACGGACAAAATCATGGACGGCATGAAGTCAACATAGACAAACAAGGCGAATGGCAATACGACGCTGAACTCGTAGAAAGCCTGGGATTACACCCCTGCAAGCTCAACACTCAGGCAGAAATGCTGATGAGCCAATGTTATCAAGGCAGCCGCATCGACAATGAAACCGGTAATAATCAATTGATTTTGCTGTTGCCCGAGCGCTATATCCGTCGACAACCGGCGGACTATGAATTTGGCGGCCATGCCCTGATGCTGAATTATACCGCGAGCCGATTCGAC
The DNA here is from genome assembly GCF_002752475.1 of Serratia sp. OLAL2. Classification (NCBI taxonomy): domain Bacteria; kingdom Pseudomonadati; phylum Pseudomonadota; class Gammaproteobacteria; order Enterobacterales; family Yersiniaceae; genus Serratia; species Serratia sp. OLAL2. Next base: position 101,946 of record NZ_MSTL01000003.1, read on the forward strand.
AGCCAAACTCACAGCAGTGATTATGCGGCGTTGGAAACCGGCTTCAACAGCAACAATTGGCTGTTTCGCCATAATGGTACCTATAACAAGTCAGAACGACATCAGGGGTACACGCCTTATAATAGTTATCTGCAGCGGACATTGACGGATCACGACGCCATGATGCGTTTGGGACGAGCGACGTTATCAGATTCGCTTTACAGCGGCATTACCTTAGATGGCCTGCAATGGCTGCCTGACTCGTCGCTGTCATTGAGTCAACGCAGTGATGTGCCGGTAGTCGAAGGTATCGCCGAGAGCCAAGCCAAGGTTGAGATTTTTCAGAATGGCAGATTAGTTTACGCCACGCAGGTGCAACCGGGCACTTTCCGCCTGACTGATATCCCTGCGCAGTTCGACGCAGTCGATTTGTCCGTCACCGTCACGGAAAGCAACGGTAGCCGCAAACAATTCATCGTCCCTTATCTGACGAGCTCAGGACGCTCTACTCCCCGCCAGGGCAGTTACTCCCTTGCTCTCGGGCGCACTCACAGCCTGGCAAAAAGCACAGAAATGCCTTTCATCACTGGCTCATTCTCTTTGCCATGGCTCAACCACCACCAGGTGAGAGGGGGAAGTTTCCTCAGCCGCGATTATCGCGGCATCGCCGCCGGTTATAGCGTTGCCAATAGCGATTATCGTTTTACAGCCTTGAGCCACGTGGCGCAGTCGTCAAGCGGAAAGGGCACGAAGCTGCAGCTGAATAGCGCATTGCCCCTGATAAAAAACCTTAAGCTGAACGCCGGTTACAGCATCCAGTCAGAGCGATACCGCTCGCCCACACAGCTCCGTTCTCCGCGTAAAGATGACGGCGAAGGAACTTATTGGCCTGTATCGCACGGTGAGTCATCTTCACACCAACGTCAAAGCTACAGCCTGGGCCTAGGCTGGCACCATAAATACATCGGAAATCTATCTTTAGGCGTTACACGCGCTGAAGGCGGAGATAAGCAACAAAATCAACGAGTCTACGCCTTCTGGAACCGTCAATTTGGCGCAGCCACCGTTGGCATTAGCCTGGAAAAAGAGCGCAGCCGCGAGGTTCGCGATAACGATACCAGGGTGTTCGCCACCCTTTCATTACCGCTGGGAAAAAACCGACGTTATAGCGCCAATATGATAAGCAACGGAAGAAATCGTAGCATCAGCAATTCGCTTTCCGGCCAAGCGTTGAATGGCGATCTGGCTTATGGATTCAATGCAACACAGGACACCCAATCCAACAACGGCACCTACTCAGGCAATGTGAACTATTTGAGTCCGTTCACAACGCTTTCCGGCAGCTATAGCCATCTGTCAGAAAATCAGCAGGCATTTTACTACAGTGCCTCTGGCTCCCTGGTGGCAGACAGTAGCGGGCTAACGCTCTCACCACAGAAAATCGGCGATACCTTCGGCGTCTTGTCGATACCGGGCCTCGCCGGAGTCAGCGTGTCTACGCCAGGCGGCAAGGTGAAAACCTATGGCAAGCAAGGTAAGGCGGTCATCCCAAGGCTGCGTGAGTATCAACCAAGCCTGATTAACGTAGACACAAGCACCTTACCTCCCGGTGCCGATATCGATAACGGCGTGCGCAAGATCAATCTGGCACGTGGCAGCGTTAAACATATCAATATCGATGCCATTAATACATTGCGGGCCATTGTCCAGATTAGCTATGCAGACGGCACCAGACCCGCTATCGGCAGCATGATTTTGGATGAACAACAACGAGTGGTCGCTTTTACCAATGATCAGGGCGCAGCCTTCATTGAACATCAGAAAGCACACCACGCGAAGAACGATGCGTCCTCACAACGCTTCAGCATGAAAAATTCGTCGGGACAGGCATGTTATTTCACAATTGCTGCAGACACCTCTTCCCGCAATCGTGCCGGTATCAGCCACTCCGAAGCCGTGTGTCGCTAAACGTTCATCGATATCAGGAGAACACATGAAAGTGATTTATTATGGGGTGGCAGCCATAGCCATCAGTTTTGGGGCTAACGCTAACTGCACGCTAACGACCACACAAAACAGCATTTATCTGGGGGAGCACAATATTGGGACACTGTCTCAGCAATCCACTCTGCTGCACAGCGCCCCATTGCAGTATCGGTTGACTTGCGATGAGCCAGTGCAGTTGCAGGGGTTCACTCTGCGGGAGAATAGAAACCTGGCAGAAGGAGGCGGCGCAACCGATGCTTCTAGCTATCTCAGCCTCACGGTTGATGAATTACGCAACGATGATGGTGAGCCCCTTTCCTTTTCACTCGCCCCCGGGCAACCACGCCAAAGACATCTACCCAACTATCGTTTATCCGTCGATCGGGAAGCATTACACATCCTTGTACCGGATAACGAGGTTGGGCAACACTTCACACTGTCATTAACAGTCTCCAGTTTCGCCGCGGCCGCGACACAACTGCGTCAACAGCAACGCGATAACATCCCGCTGTCGACCCAATTGCTGGTCAGTGCTAACTATCTTGATCCCGACGTTCGGTGAATGCGCTGACCTCCACCAGACAGCTCATGGCGTTCGGCCCCTGCGTCAGCGGCGAGGTGCCGATATCGAGCGTCAGCACGTTCGGGTTGCCCGCCTGCTCGACCGGCCGGCGCTGCGCGTCGTAACCCGGCTCGAACCAAGCGCCGGTCGCCATCAGCACCACGCCGCGCGTCACGCCATCGGTGAGCGATACCCCCGCCAGACAGCTGCCGCGTGCGTTGCTAACCAGCACTTCGGCGCCGTCCGCCACGCCGCGCGGCGCCGCATCGTCCGGATGCATGTACAAGGTTTCGCGCCCGGCAGTCTTGTTGCCCTGCGCCAGCGGCGCCGGATCCATCTGGCTATGCAGGCGATCGCTCGGTTGAATGGAGATCAGGTGCAGCGGCCAGTTTTTGGCCTGCGGCGCGCCCAGCCACTCCACCGGCGGCCGCCACTGCGGATGCGGCGCGAAATCTTCGTAGCGATAGCCGGCGATCCGCTCGCTGAACAGCTCTATCTTGCCGCTGGACGTTTGCAGCGGGTTAGCCTGCGGATCGGCGCGGAACGCCTCAAAAAAGACGAACTCTTTGGCCGGCGCGGGCAGTTCGACATAGCCCCGGCGCCAGAAATCCTCAAACTCGGGCCAGGCGACGCCGGCGCGCTGCTGCGCTGCGCCGCATTGCCGGTAGATAGCTTCGATCCAAACCCGCTCGTCGCGATTCTCGGTAAAGCGCTCACGATAGCCGAGGCGCTCCGCCAGATCGGCGAAAATATCGAAATCATTGCGCGCCTGATGCTGCGGCGCAATGGCCTGATGCATCGCCAACACGTAGCGATCGCGCGACGAGCCGCCGATGTCGTTACGTTCCAGCGAACTGGTGACCGGCAGCACGATGTCCGCCATTTTGGCCGCCGCCGTCCACCAGATATCTTGAACGATCACCGTGTCCGGCTTCTGCCACCCCTCCACCAGCCGATTCAACTGCTGATGATGATGGAACGGGTTGCCGCCGGCCCAGTGCACCAAATGGATATCCGGATAATGCCGCGTCTCGCCGCAAAATTGATAGGCTTCGCCGGGGTGCAACAGCATGTCGCAGATGCGCGCCACCGGGATCGCCAGCCCGGCCGGGTTTTCTCCTACCGGCATGGTCGGCGCGGGGGTATCCACGCGCGGGTTGCCGACGCCGTTCATCGAGCCGTGGCCGAACGAGAAGCCGCCGCCCGGCAGCCCCACCTGGCCCAGCATCGCCGACAGCGCGATCATCATCCAGTACGGTTGTTCCCCCCGATGTGCGCGTTGCACGGAGTAGGAGCAGGTGATGAAACTGCGCACGCCGATCAGTTGCCGCGCCAGCAGCGCAATACGCGCCGCCGGAATGCCGGTAATGGCGCTGGCCCAGTCGGGGGTTTTCGCCACGCCGTCACCGGCGCCGTTCAGGTAATCCGCCAGCTGTTGATAGCCCACGCAGTGGCTGTGCAGGAAGGCTTCATCCTGCGCGCCCAGCCGCTGGATTTCATAAGCCAGCGCCAGCATCAGCGCCACGTCGGTATTCGGCCGGATCGGGATCCATTCCGCGTTGACGAACGCGGGGCAGTCGTCGCGCATCGGGCTAATGTTGATCACCGGCGTGCCCTTATGCGCCAGCTTTTGCAGCCAGGGTTTGAGCGCATGTTCCGCCGCGCCGCCGGAAGAAACCTGAGCGTTTTTCAGCGCCAGCCCGCCAAACGCCACAAACAACTCACAATGCTCCACCACGCTCGGCCAACTGGTGACGCGCCCGGTCAAGGGCGAGAAAGTGCCGATCACATACGGCAGAAAGAACTGTGCCGTGCCCCAGCTGTAGTTGCCCTGCTGATCGACCCCGCCGCCGCCGCCGAAGTAGAACCGCCGCACCAGCGAGCGTGCATGGTGCAGCCGCCCGGCCGACGACCAGCCATAAGAACCGGTGAACAGCCCGGAGGCGCCGTAGCGATCGCGCACCCGGCGATTCTCTTCCGCCACCAAATCGAGCGCTAACTCCCAGCCCACCTCGACGAAATCTTCCCTGCCGCGCAGCTTACGGTCGCTGCCCTCGCGCTTTTGCAGCCACGAGCGGCGCACCGCCGGTTTGCGAATGCGTTTGTCGGAGTAGACCATCGGGACGATGGAATCGAGCAGCGGCGAAGGGTCGGGATCGTCGACGAAGGGTTCACAACGGATAAGCCGACCGTCTTCAACCACGGCGGTATAAGCGCCCCAATGGGCGAGCTGCGGATAGCGTTTAATGGACATGGCATTCTCGGCGCAAATCGGAATGCACAGACGTTACCTCAGCCCGGCGCCAGTGCCAACGTACAAATTGCGCTATCGTTCGGTCGTCGATGGTTATGCGTACAGACTCGAAGAGATTCTGCAACGGCCGCCACAAGTTGCGCACGAGACCGCTTGCAGCCCCGGTTTTTTTCCGCAAAACTGGGGGATGTAAGCGATTACCCAGGATGTGTTGACTGATATGGCTACGATAAAGGATGTTGCCAGGCTGGCGGGTGTTTCCGTAGCCACGGTATCCCGCGTGATAAACAATTCCCCCAAGGCCAGCGAAGGGTCGCGCACCGCGGTGCTGGCCGCCATGGAACAACTGCAGTATCACCCTAACGCCAACGCACGGGCGCTGGCGCAGCAATCCACCGAGACGCTGGGCCTGATCGTCTCCGACGTTTCCGATCCCTTCTTCGGCGCAATGGTCAAAGCGGTCGAGCAGGTGGCCTATGCCACCCACAATTTTCTGCTGATTGGCAACGGTTACCACGACGCCGAAAAAGAGCGCCAGGCGATTGAACAGCTGGTGCGGCACCGCTGCGAAGCGCTGGTGGTGCACGCCAAAAGGCTGAGCGATCAGGAACTTTGCGGCTGGATGCAACAGATCCCGGGCATGGTGCTGATCAACCGCACGCTGCCGGGCTTCGAAACACGCTGCGTGGCGCTCGACGATCGCTACGGCGCCTGGCTGGCGACCCGTCATCTGATCCAGCAAGGGCATCAGCGCATCGCCATCATCTGCTCCACCCACCAGATTTCCGACGCCACCGACCGGCTGCAGGGCTATCTCGACGCGCTGCGGGAACACGGTATCGCGGTGGATGAAAAGCTGATCGCCTATGGCGAACCGGACGAGATCGGCGGCGAACAGGCGATGACCGAGTTGCTCGGCCGCGGCCGTTCGTTCTCCGCCATTACCTGCTATAACGATCCGATGGCCGCCGGCGCGCTGTCGGTGCTGAGCGATAACAGCGTCGACGTACCGGGGGAAATTTCGCTGATCGGTTTCGACGACGTGTTGATTTCGCGCTACCTGCGCCCACGCCTGACCACCATTCGCTACCCTATCGTCGCGATGGCCACCCAGGCGGCAGAGCTGGCCCTGGCGCTGGCCAACCGGCAACCGCTGCCGGAAATCACCAACATGTTCAGCCCGACGCTGGTGCGCCGCCACTCGGTCGCCACCCTCAACAACGCGCACGAACAGCCGTAATGACATCGCTGCATGGGTGAGCAGTCACCCATGCGTTCATATTGCGTAGCCCGCCGCATTTCCCGCTTTTGGATTTTTTCCGCTCCCTGCGTTCGTGCATATTGATCGAACAATAACCTTTACGCTATATAGCATAAACGCTATATTCTGAGCACATCATGTGGCAAGTGGTGACCGTCGAACGGTTCGACGACTGGTTTTTAGCGCTGAACAACGCCCAGCAAACCAGCATCCTGGCGGCGATCTTCAAATTACAGACGTTCGGCCCGCAGTTGGCGCGGCCGCACGCCGATACGCTGCATTTTTCCGACGCGGCCCGGCAGTTGAAGGAGCTGCGCGTTCAACATCGCGGGCGCCCTTTCAGAGGGTTTTTCGCTTTTGACCCACAGCGGCAAGCGGTATTGCTGTGCGGCGGCGATAAAACTGGCGACAAACGCTTTTACCAGCGCATGTTGCCCATCGCCGCCATGGAGTTTTCACATTATCTGGCAACCCGGAGGTAGTACAGATGGCCAAACCTTTATCCCAACTGATCGATAAACTCGATCCCGCCGTCGTTGCCGCCGCCAGGCAAAAAGCGGACAAGGAAATTTTCGAACTGCGGCTGGCAATGCTGAGGGAAGAGCTGGCGGTCTCTCAGGTTGAATTGGCGAAGCGGCTCGGCATCAGCCAACCCTCCGTCGCCAATTTGGAAAAGCGCGGCAGCGAAATAAAGCTGTCGTCGCTCAAACGCTATATCGAGGCGATGGGCGGCACGCTATCGCTGGATGTGCAATTGCCCAATGGCCAGCACCGCCGCATGACGCTGTGAAGCGGGCGCCAGGCGCCCGCCCGCTGATCAGATAAGCTCCAGCGCGATCAGTTCTTCGATGGTTTGGCGGCGGCGGATCAAGCGCGGCTCGCCGTTTTCGAACAGCACTTCAGGCAACAGCGGACGGCTGTTGTAGTTGGAGGACATCGATGCGCCGTAGGCGCCGGTATCGTGGAACACCAGATAATCGCCGATCTGCACCGGCGGCAGTTCACGGGTTTCCACGCCGCCGCCCGCCTGCTGGGTGAAGACGTCGCCGGATTCGCACAGCGGCCCGGCGATCACCGTGTCGCGCAGCGGTTGCCCCGAGGTGTCACGCCCATCGGCCGGCAACAGCGAAATATGGTGATAGCTGCCGTACATCGCCGGGCGCATCAGATCGTTAAAACCGGCATCCACCAGCACAAAGTGGCGGCTGCCCATGTTTTTCACCGCCCGCACCTCGGCCACCAAGACGCCCGCTTCCGCCATCAGGAAACGCCCGGGTTCAATCTCCAGCTGCACCGGGTGCCCCAGATGCGCGGCGATGCGCTCACGCGCCCGGTTCCACAAACCGAAATAGTGTTCGGTATCGATCGCCTCTTCGCCGTACTGATACGGGATAGACAGGCCGCCGCCGGCGGAAATGGCGCTGATGTCATGACCGAGATCGATCACCTGCTGCACCATCGCATCGCAGACGCGCTCCAGATGCTGGTAATCGACGCCGGAACCGATGTGCATATGCACGCCGATCAGTTTCAGGCCGTAGCGGCGGATTTTCTCCACCGCCTGCGGCAGATCGGCATACCAGATGCCGTGCTTGCTGTTTTCGCCGCCGGTGTTGGTTTTCTGGCTATGGCCGTGGCCAAATCCCGGGTTAATGCGCAGCCACACCGGATGCCCTGCGGAAACCTGGCCGAGCTGATCCAGCATGTCGATGGAACCGGCGTTAACCGGGATCTTCAATTCGCTGACGCGCGCCAGCGTGGCATGATCCAACACGTCCGCGGTAAACACGATCTCACTCGGTTCGCCGCCCGGCTGAAAACCGGCCTGCAGCGCCCGTTCGATCTCGCCCAGCGACACCGAATCCACCTTCACGCCCTGCTCGCGCATCAAACGCAAAATATGAATGTTCGAACAGGCCTTCTGTGCGAAACGAATGGTGTCGAAGTGGCGCAGCTGAGCGATGCGCTGGCTGATGATGTCCGCATCATAGGCCCAGACCGGGCAACCGAAACGCTGCGGCAAGGCCAGCAGGTTAGCGGCATTCAACGCGGTGGAGGTGTCGTGCAACGGGCGAGGCATGGCGATATTCCCAATTCGAAAATGACGGCAGATAGAGCCATAGTGCCGCACGCTGAATCGGGTGAAAAATATCTATTTAGCCGTAGTCTATTCATTTATGATATGGCTTTCTCTATAGTCGAGCAGCCTCGCCATGCACAGCATCTCTTTGCGGCAGATCGAAATCTTTCGGGCGGTGATGACCACCGGCAACCTGACCGAGGCGGCAGCCCTGTTGCAAACCTCGCAACCGACCGTCAGCCGTGAGCTGGCGCGCTTTGAGAAGCTGATCCGGCTGCAGCTGTTCGACCGGGTGCGCGGGCGCTTGTCCCCCACGGTGCAGGGCCTACGGCTGTTCGAAGAAGTGCAACGCTCCTATTATGGCCTCGATCGCATCGTCAACGCCGCCGCCGGCATCCGCCAGTTTCAGCAGGCGCAGCTGTCGATCGTGTGCCTGCCGGTATTTTCCCAATCGCTGCTGCCGGCGGTGTGCCGGCCCTTTATCGAACGTTACCCGGAAGTCAGCTTCAGCGTGATCCCGCAAGAGTCGCCGCTGCTGGAAGAGTGGTTGTCGGCCCAGCGCCACGATCTCGGGCTGACGGAAACCACCCTGACGCCGGCGGGCACCGAGCGGGTAACGCTGATGACGTTGAATGAAGTCTGCGTGCTGCCGGCGGGCCATCCTTTGCTGGCGAAAGACCCACTGACGCCGCAGGATTTCGCCGGGCAGAACTTTATCAGCCTGTCGAGCACCGACAGCTATCGCCACTTGCTCGATGCGCTGTTCGCCGAGCAGGGCGTCGAGCGCCGCATGGTGATGGAAACGCACAGCGCGGCGTCGGTGTGCGCCATGGTGAGGGCCGGCGTGGGGGTGTCAATCGTTAACCCGCTGACGGCGCTCGACTATGCCGGCAACGGCGTGCACGTGCGATCCTTCAGCATCGACGTACCGTTCACCGTCAGCCTGATACGGCCGCTACACCGCCCTTCGTCGGCGCTGGTGACGGCCTTTATCGACCATTTGCATCAACAGGCCGCACTGTTCTCCGCTCGCCTGGCCGCTGCCGTCAAGCGGTGAAAACGGCGTGGGAATGTTGCCGAAGCCTCAGCGCAGCGTCGCCTGCCACTGCGGATCGCTGGCGAACCACTCCACCAGAAAGTCCAGCATGGTACGCAAGGTGGCAGGCATCTGGCGGCGCGAGGTGTAGATGCCGTAGATGCCCATCGACTGCGGCCGGTAACCCGGCAGCAGCTCCACCAATTCGCCGCTGGCCAGCAGCGGCGCCGCCGAATAGTAGGGCTGCATGGAAATGCCCGCGCCCTGCACCGTGCCGGCCATCAGCACCACCGACTCGTTGGCGCTCAGGTTACCGCTGACCGCCACCGCCGATTTCACCCCCTGTGCGTCGAAATGCCACAGGCTTTTGCCGAAATAGGAGTAAGTCAGGCAGTTGTGCAACGCCAAATCTTGCGGTTGGCGCGGGGTACCGTGCGCCGCCAGATAAGCGGGCGCGGCGCACACCACCGACGCACAAGTGGACAGCGGCCGGGCGATCAGGTTGGGATCCAGCTCATTGGTGATGCGCAGCGCCAGATCGATGCGCTCTTCCACCAGATTCACCGCCCTATTGTTCATCTGCAGATCGACCGCCACCTGCGGATGGCGCTTCAGATACTGAGCGACCGCCCCCACCAGCGCCGTTTGCCCGAGCGATTGCGAACAGGTGATGCGCAGCAGGCCGCGCAGCTCGTCGCTCTGCCCTTCCTCCACCAGATCGATCTCCCCCGCCAGCGCCAGCATTTGTCGGCAGCGCTCCAAAGTACGCTCACCGGCGTCGGTCAGACTAAGCTTACGGGTAGTGCGGTGCAGTAAACGCGCCCCGGCCCATTGCTCCATCTGCGCCAGGTAGCGCGTGACCATCGCGCGCGACATCTCCAGCGTTTCCGCGGCGGCGATCATGCTGCCGCGATCGACGATGGTGACAAAAACCTCAGCGGCGGTAATGCGATCCATGATTAGTCCGATTTATGCAACGAATAATTGCTTATTATCCGGTTTTTCTATCGCTTTATGCAACCTAACATCATTACAACATTAACCGATACCTAAGGACCTCTGCCCATGTTTAAGAAATCACTGTTAACTCTGGCCTTCACCGGCGTCGCCACCCTGAGCACTTATGCCACCGCTGCCGATACCCTGACCATGGAAGTGTATAACCCGGGCGAAAAAAGCGTGTTCCCGGTGTCTTCCGAAATCGTCAGCGGCAAACACGAAGTGGCGCTGATCGACGCTCAGTTCCAACGTAATGATGCTGAAGAGCTGGTGAAAAAGATCAAGGCGACCGGCAAGAAGCTGACCACCGTTTATATCAGCCACTCAGACCCGGATTTCTATTTCGGTCTGGACGTGATCAAGGCGGCCTTCCCGGAGGCGAAAATCATCGCTTCGCCTGGCACCATCAAAGACATCAATGCGACCAAAGACGGTAAAGTTGCCTACTGGGGCCCGATCCTGAAAGACAACGCGCCAAAAACCGTGATCGTGCCGCAGCCGCTGCAAGGCGATAGCTTCACCATCGACGGCCAGAAAGTGGAAGTGAAAGGCCTGAACGGCCCGACCCCCGATCGCACCTTCGTGTGGATCCCGGCGCTGAAAGCGGTCGTGGGCGGCGTCGCGGTCGCCGGTGACAATATCCATCCGTGGATCGCCGACAACCAGAGCGTGGAATCGCGCCAGCACTGGCAGCAGACGCTGAAAAATATCGAAGCGCTGAAGCCGCAGGTCGTCGTACCGGGTCACTTCCTGCCGGGCGCCGCGCAAACGCTGGCATCGGTGCACTTTACCCAAAAATACCTGACCACGCTGGAAGCCGAACTGCCGAAGGCCAAAGATTCCGCCGCGCTGATTGAAGCGATGAAAAAGCACTACCCGACGCTGAAAGACGAATCGAGCCTGGAACTGAGCGCAAAAGTGCTGAAAGGCGAGATGAAGTGGCCGCAATAAGCGCCCCTGCGTGATTGAACCAGCCCTGGCGCCGCGGTGAACTGCCGCGCGCCAAGCGAGGAGTAAAAATGACCGAAACCACTCTGCATTATATTTTCGATCCGCTGTGCGGCTGGTGCTACGGCGCCGCGCCGCTGGTGAAAGCGGCTCAGAGCCTCCCCGGGCTGAAGGTCGTGCCGCACGCCGGCGGCATGATGACCGGCAACAACCGCCGCCAAATCACCGACGAATGGCGCAACTACGTCATTCCGCACGACAAACGCATCGCCGAGATGACGGGCCAGCCTTTTGGCGAAGCCTATTTCAACGGCCTGCTGCGCGACACCACGGCAGTGATGGATTCCGAGCCGCCGATCACCGCTATCCTGGCGGCGGAGAAACTGGCGGGACGCGGGCTGGACATGCTGCACCGCATTCAGCGGGCGCACTACCAGGAAGGCCGGCGCATCGCCGACACGCCGGTGCTGGAAGCGTTGGCGAAAGAGCTGGGGTTGCCTTCGGCGGCGTTTATCGCCGAAATGCGCTTTAGCAGCGGCGCGCCGACCGCGCAACACATCGCGGAAAGCCGGGCGCTGCTGGCCAAAGTGCAAGGCCAGGGCTTCCCGACCTTTGCGCTGCAGGACAGCGAAGGCCGCCTGCATCTGCTGCCGGCCGGCAACTATCTGGGTAACGTGGAAGCCTGGAAAAACCTGCTGGGTGCCGCCGCGCTGGCGTAACCCTTCTCGCCCCGATCGCCGGGGCGGGTCATTCGACCCGCACGAACCGCCCTTCCGCCCGCACGTTGTGACCGAACCCGCAATCCCCCCGCGTGTGCATCTCCAGCGCTTGTTTGCCAAACGCCATTGTCACGTCGCAGACCTGCGCGCTTTCCGCTTCATGCTGGTGGTAGACAGCCTTGCCGTGTTCGATCGGCAGCTCGGCGGTGAAGTCGCCCATGTTCGGGCCGTAATACAGCCCCATCTGCGGCATGGCGTAGCCGGAAAACGCGATCAACCAGCGCTCGCCCTGCGGCTTCACTGTCACTTCGCTCCACACGCCGCGCCCGGCGTATTGCCAATACACGCCGACCGGCCCCTGCGGCTGTGGCCACTGCGCCAGGCGTTGGCGCAACAGGCTCATGTTGTGCTGCGATTTGTCATCGTGCGGCGCCAGCGCCAGATAGGCCTGCGCCTTGAGCAATTCGCCGGCGTGCATCAGCGACAACGCCACGTTGTTGTAAGCCGTGGCGACAGCCTGCTCGCTCAGGCCGCAAAACTCGCTCCAAGCCGCCTGATCGCGAAAGATGTCGGCGGCTTTAGCGTAATCCTGCCGCTGATAGGCCTTTTTTCCCAGTTCGGCGTAGCTCGCCACCTTTTGGCAGTCGGCGGCGATGTCCGGCTCGTCAATGTGCGCCCAGGCCCGGACGCTGGCGAAGACGCCGCAGGTCAGCAACAGAGGAAACCAAGCCTTCATCGTTTATCCTTTCTGCAAAAATTCGGCGCCAGTATAACCGCCCGGCGCCGGAGTGTATGCCGCAATTGCGCCCAGCTGCACGCTGCCGGCGATTCAGCCGCTTTATTTCAAACGGTTAGCGGAGTTAAAACTGCTTACAGTCACGGTTTGTTTGTTACCGGCCCGCAGCCCATGCTGAACGAAATACCGCAATTATCGAGCCGTTATGAACGCAACCCCCTTGCAGAAACACGCCGTGTGGCAGCTGATCAAACCCTTTTGGGTGTCGGAGGAACGATGGCGCGCCTGGATGATGCTGATCGCCATCGTCATCCTGTCACTCGGCCTGGTCTATATCAGCGTGCTGATCAACCAGTGGAACCAGGTGTTCTACGATGCGTTGCAGAACAAAAATTACCCGGTATTCAAGGCGCAGCTGTGGCGTTTTACCTATCTGGCGCTGATTTTCATCGTGCTGGCGGTCTACAAGATCTACCTCACCCAGGGGCTGCAGATGCGCTGGCGGCGCTGGATGACGGAAAAGTTCATGGGGAAATGGTTGGCGCACCAGGCGTATTATCACACCGAGCAGCAACAGATCGTCGATAACCCCGATCAGCGTATCGCGGAAGATCTCAACGTGCTGACCCAATATACCCTGTCGCTGTCGCTCGGGCTGCTCTCCAGCCTGGTGACGCTGTTTTCCTTTATCGACATTTTATGGCACGTCAGCGGGCCGATGACCTTCGCGCTCGGTCAGCACGCCATCACGCTGCCCGGCTATATGGTGTGGTTCGCGCTGCTGTATGCGGTGCTGGGATCGCTGCTGATCTGGTGGGTCGGCAAACCGCTGGTCATGCTGGGCTTCAACCAGGAACGGTACGAGGCGAACTTCCGTTTCGGCCTGATCCGCATCCGCGAAAACAACGACGCCATCGCGCTGTACCACGGCGAACCGCGCGAGGCACAGCAGCTAGGCGATCGTTTTGACACCATTCGCAGCAACTGGTGGGCAATTATGCGCATCACCCGGCGGCTGAACATTGCCACCAACTTCTACAGCCAGTTCGCCATCGTGTTTCCCCTGCTGGTGGCCGCGCCGCGCTATTTCTCCGGCGCCATTCAGATGGGCGGCCTGATGCAGATCGCCTCGGCCTTCGGTCAGGTACAGGGGGCGCTGTCGTGGTTTATCGACGCGTTTAACGACTTGGCGACCTGGAAAGCCTGCGTTAACCGTTTGGCCGGCTTCAACGCCGCCGTCGATCAGGTTCACCATCAGCCGCGCGGCATTCAGCTGCGGGAAGAGGCCGCCCATCCGTTAACGCTGGATAATCTCAGCCTGAACTTACCCGACGGCCAGCCGCTGCTGGCCGGCGCCAAGATGACGCTGCAACGCGGCGATCGCCTGCTGATCGTCGGTCCTTCCGGCTGCGGCAAGTCGACGCTGCTGCGGGCCATCGCCGGCATTTGGCCTTACGGCGCGGGCGCCATCGGGCGGCCGGCCAACGCCAATACCCTGTTCCTGCCGCAGCGCAGCTACATTCCGATCGGCACGCTGCGCGAGGCGCTGAGCTACCCGAGCCAGGCGACACAATACAGCGACGAGCAGCTGATGCGGGTGCTGGAAAACTGCCGCCTGAAGCACCTGCAGCGCTGGCTGGATACCGCCGCCAACTGGAGCCACCGCCTGTCGCCGGGCGAGCAACAGCGGCTGGCGTTCGCCCGCGCCCTGCTGATTCGCCCGAGCATCCTGTTCCTCGACGAAGCCACCAGCGCGCTGGACGACGAAACCGAGCAACTGATGTACTGCCTGCTGGTGGATGAACTGCCGGACGTGACGCTGATCAGCGTGGCGCACCGCAACAGCGTGGCGAAGTACCACCAGACCTGCTGGCGCTTCAGCCGCAGCGAAGATCAACCGGCGCGCCTGGCGCTGAGCCCGCTGCCGGTATAACCCGCAGAGCCGGGCGCTACCGCGCCCGGCGTTCGTTCAGATGCCGTCGGTCTGCACGTCTTCGCACTTCACTCGGCGGCGCTCATGCCACAGGCTGGTCAGGCCCCGTTTGCCGCACGCCAGCGCCACCTCGCGAAACTCATCCAGGCTCAACCCGTCGCGCTCCAGCATCATTTCCGCCGCCAGCTGCATATTGACGCCGGTGAGCACTTCGCAATCGCCCTGCTCATCCGCCAGTTCGCAGGCGCTGCGAAACGGCGAACCGCCGAGCATATCGGTCAGGAACACCACGCCGTCCGGCTGCATCACCGCAGCCAGCGCCGAGCGTAGGGCGTCCCTGAGCTGCGCGGTACTCATCTGTTCGGGGAAATCAACCGCCGCGCAGTGCCGCTGCGGCCCCACCACCTGTTCCACCGCCTGCAACAGCCCGGTGGCAAAACCGCCGTGGCCGGTAATCACAATGCCTGGCATCGCCCGCTCCTCACAAAATGCCGATAAATTTGCCCACTACGCCAATCGCTACGGTGACGCCTATCAGCTTCACCGGTGAGAATCCGCGCTTCATCAGGAAGAAAATAAGCAGCGTGAAACACAGCGGCAATAAATTGGGCATCAACTTGTCCAGCACGTCGGTCTGCAAGGCCACGCTGGCCTTGCCGGCATGCATTACCAGCGGCGTGGACAGGTGCACATACGACGCCACCAGCGCGCCGATCACCGTCATGCCAACGATCGACGCGGCGTGAGAAATGCGCCGGGTGTGGGTCTTCAGCAGCGCCAGCGCGCTGGTGCCGGCCTGATAGCCGTAGTGCGCCAGCCCAAAACGCAGGCCGAAATGAAACAGGTTGAACAGCAGCAGGAAGACGATAGGCCCGAACAAGCTCCCTTCCAACGCCAGCGAAGCGCCTATCCCGGCACAGATCGGCAGCAGCGTCAGCCAAAATAGCGCGTCGCCGATACCGCCGAGCGGCCCCATCAGCGCCACTTTCACCGCGCGAATGGTGGAGATTTTCTCCTTGTTCTGCTCCATCGCCAGCACCAGGCCGGACAGGAAGGTGACGTCGAACGGGTGCACGTTGATAAATTCCATGTGCATCTTCATCGAGTTGGCCAGATCCTGCGGGTTGCGGTGGATCTTGCGCAGCCCGGGGATCAGCTGATACAGCCAGCCGCCCGCCTGCATGCGTTCATAGTTGAACGACGCCTGCAGCAGCAGCGAACGCCAGGCCATACGGTTGATGTCGCCGCGCGTCAGCGCCTCGGCGGGCTGGCTGTCCAGATAATCATCCTGCTCCACCTGGCTGGTGGCCAGCGCCTGCGCCATGCGCTGCTCGGCCTTTTGCGCCAGCAGATCGTCGGAATCGTTAAATGCCATCTTCGGCGTCCTCCTGCGGAGCGGGCCGGGCGGTCGCCTCTGCCGCGCCGCGTTGCGTGTTGAAGAAATCAATCAAAGCGATCGCCAGGGCGCCCAGCGCCACTGCCAGGATCGGCAGCTTGAGGAACGTGACCGAGATGAAACCGAGGATAAAATAGGCCACGTAGGTTTTTTTCATCATCACCTTCATCAGCAGCGAGAAACCGATCGCCGGCATCATGCCGCCCGCCACCGCCAGCCCGTCCAGCAGCCAGCCCGGCGCTTTCTGCACCATGGCGCTGGCCGCGTCGGCGCCGAAGTAAATCGGTAGGAACGCCACCACGAAATAGAAGATGAACAGGATGCTGATGCCGAGATAGTTCACCCGTTCGATGCCTCGCCAGTTCAGCTCTTTCACCATGCGATCGCAGCGGTGCATCATCGGTGAGAACAGCGTAAACAGCAGCGTGATGCAGCCCTGCACCGCAATCGAGAACGGCACTGCCACGCCGATCGCCACTTTAGGATCGGCCTTGGTCAGAATGGCGAACGCGGTGCCGATCACCCCGCCGATCACCACGTTCGGCGGTTGGGCGCCCGCCAGCGGCACCATCCCCATCCACACCAGCTCCAGCGTCCCGCCCACCAGCAAGCCGGTGTAGACGTCACCCAAAATCAGCCCCACCAGCGGCCCCATCACCACCGGCCGGTGGAAGTGGGTTAGACCGTCGAACAGGTCAACCCCCGCCAATCCGGCCAACAGCGCAATCATTAACGCATCCGTCAACATGCTTCCCCCCAGGCTCAAAAGAGCAATTTGCCGATCGCCTCACCCGCTTCATCCGGCACCCGGCGCACTTCGCACTCCACGCCCAGCGCCGCCAGCGCGCGGAACGCGGCCACGTCGCCGTCGTCCAGCGACACCGTTTTGTGCACCTGCCGCTTCCCCTCGGCGAAGTGCATATTGCCGACGTTGACGAAACGGATCGGCACCCCGCCGCGCACCAGCGTCAACACGTCCTGCGGTGTTTTGCACACCAGAAAAATCTTCTGCCTGTCCGCCGCCTTGTGGATCACGTCGATGGTTTTCTGCAGCGTGAAGTAGCGGGTCTGCACCCCTTCCGCCACCACCATGTCCATCAGGTTCTGCTGCACCGGATCGGCGGCGGCCTCGTCGTTGGCCACCACCACCAGGTTGGCACCGAGGGTATTGGTCCAGGTCACACCCACCTGGCCGTGCACCAGGCGATTGTCGATGCGGGTCATTAAAATGTTCGGCATGTCAGCGGCCCTCCGGGTAACAGGCGGCGTGGTAATCGTCGAGCACCTGCGTCACTTTATGCAGCACCCACTCCTGCGGATCGGCGCTTAATTCGCCGGCGTTCAGCGCCCGCGCCTGATCCGGCAGGTACTGGCTGAGCAGCGCCAGCGGTGCCGGGCTGCGGCGCAGGTTGTCCAGCAACCCGTCGACGGCCTGCTGCACCTGCGGCTGCGGCCAGTAGTAACGCACCCGATCGCTCAGGCTGTAGTGGCGATCGAGATACTGCTGGTGCGGCGTGCCGTGGTAATAGCGGCTCCACTGCTGCGGCTGCTCGCGCATCACCTGCTCCAGCGTGGCGCACAGCTGCGCCGACTGGCGTTCCCCCAGCCATTCACGCTCGATGCGATCGAGGGCGAACAGCGCTTCGCGCAGCGCGAAGGTCAGCGCCGGCCCCACCTTCAGGATGGCGAAGTGATCGCGCACCAGTTGGCGGTAGGCCTGCGGTGGTTGGTAGTCCGTAGAGTGCGCTTCATAGATCATGCCCGGCTGCCTTTCGATGAAGTGGCTCAATGCGTCGGCGCGCTGCGGTTGGTAATGCTCAACGCTGTGGTGATCGAACTCGACGCCCGGCTGTACCACCAGCGCGATAGTTCGCTGCCAGGCATCGTTCAGCTCGGCTTTTTGCCAGGCGATGCGGTGCGTTTCCAGCGTTTGCGCCACCGCCTGCGGCGTGGTGACCTGCAGACCCGCCAGCGCCTCCTGCGCGCCGCCCGGGACCGGCACTTCGGTGCCGATTACATAGACCGGCGCTTCGCCGCCGCTCTGCGCCCAGGCCCACTCCGCCACCGCGCACAGGCGCGCCGCACGCTCGGCGACCGTGGCATCCCCCAGGGGCGAGGGATCGCCGGCGCACGACATGGAACAATCGAGGTGAATTTTGCGAAATCCGGCGCGAACGTAATCGTCGATCAAGGTTTCCGCCAGCGCCATCGCCTCCTGAGCCGGGCGATCTTGCCAAGCGTTGGGCCCCAGGTGATCGCCACCCAGCCACACGCGCTCGCGCGCCAGGCCCACTTCATCCGCCAGGCGCCACAGCGCATCGCGGAACTGGGCCGCCGTTTGGCCGGTATAGCCGCCGAATTGATTAACCTGGTTAGACGTCGCCTCCACCAATACCGGCGTGCCGCGCGCTTTGGCCTGCCGCAGCGCGGCCTTCAGAACCCAGGGATGGGCGGAACAGACGGAAAAGATCCCGACCGGCATACCGGCCTTGTGCTGCTCGACAAGCTGTAACAACTGCTGCATGAAGCCCCCATGCAGGCGCCCTGCTACCGATCGGCGATGATGACCTCCACGCCCAGCTCGGTTAACGCCCGCTCGTAATCGTCCGGAAGACGGCTGTCGGTGATCAGCCGATGGATTTGTCCGGCTTCGCGAATCATGCAAAAGCTCTTGCGACCGAATTTGCTGGCATCCGCCACCGCGATAATCTCGCGCGCCACCTCGCACATCACGCGATTGAGGTGCGCCTCACCGGGGTGAGGCGTGGTGATGCCGGCGCTCAGATCGAACCCGTCGACGCCCAAAAACAGTTTGTCGAAGCGGTACTGACGCAATTGCTGCTCGGCAGCCGGACCGTAGAGCGAGTAAGAGTTGCGGCGCACGCTGCCCCCCAGCACCATGACTTCCACCCCGTCGTTTCCCGAAAGCTCGTAGGCAATGTTCAGCGCATTGGTCATCACCACCAGATCGCGCCGCCCCTTCAGGAACGGCACGATCTGCGCGGTGGTGGAACCGGAATCGAGGATCAACGCATCGCCATCGCGCACATAGCCGGCCGCCGCATTGGCGATCAGCGTTTTGACGTCGCGATTCAACCGCCCTTTGTCCCGCAACGGCCGATCGAAAGCGAATTGCTGATTGAGCATTGCGCCGCCGTAAGCGCGCAGCGCACACCCTTTTCGTTCCAGAAAGCGCAGATCGTTGCGGATCGTCACCGTGGATACCGCAAACTGTTTGCTGAGCTGCTCCACGCGCACGCTGCCGTGCTCGCATAACAGATCGATAATGTGTTCACGTCGCTTTGCGGTATTCACTGGCATGAGCTGCGGTCCTCAGGTTTCCGGCATCGCCGGGGAGAAGATGGCTTTCGCTCTACTGCGCTGGCATTACAGCAAAGCGAAAGCAATGAAATTGTGATCGGGCTTACAGCCCCGTTTTAGCAAAAAAACCGCCAAAAAACCTTTCGAATCGAAACGAATCGAAAAGCAAAAAGTGGAATGGGAGAAAAATGAAATGCCATGACGAGCGCTAGCCCCCGGAGCGCTGAGACGTGGGCTGCACGGAAAGCGAAAGCGGCGCATGGTGCGCCCCACGCCATGACTTTTAGTTCACTCCGTGACCAGGATCACATAATGATAATTATCCTGCGGCCGGCGGGGATTAACCGCCACCATCCCGCCGGGCCATCCCCTTGTCAGTACGAGCCATCTTCCCTACACTTGCGATCAGATATCGGCCCCTTGTCGGTACGTAAGCGTTAACGTCAATCAACGCATCACGCCATGCAGCGCTGATTGACTGCATGCCCTGGTGCGAGGAACCCATGCCGCAACCCGCTTCATCCCCAGCGTCCACCGCGACCCCGCGTCGCCGGTTACACCGCCCTATTTTGCTGATCGTCGGCATTATGCTGATCGCGGCCAACCTGCGCGCCGCCCTGACCAGCGTCGGCCCGCTGCTGGAGCAGATCCAGCAACAGCTGGCGTTGTCCGCCACCGCCGCCGGCCTGATCAACTCACTGCCGCTGATCCTGTTCGCCGTTCTCTCGCCGCTGACCCCAGCGCTGGCGAAACGCATCGGCATCGAGCGCACCCTGGGCCTGGCCCTCGCGCTGCTGGTCTGCGGTATCGTGCTACGTTCCCTGCCGCAAGACGCCATGCTCTGGCCGGGCAGCGTCCTGATCGGCGCCGCCATCGCCTTCGCCAACGTGGTGCTGCCAACGCTGGTGAAAAGAGATTTCCCACATCGCGCCGCCGCGATGATCGCTGCCTATGCGGCGGTGATGTCACTGGTTGCCGCCATCGCTTCCGGCCTGGCCGTGCCACTGGCCTCCCTGGCCAACCTCGGCTGGCGGTTCTCTTTGCTGTGTTGGGGTTTGCCCGCGCTGCTGGCGCTGTTGGTGTGGCTGCCGCAGCTGCGGCGCTCCGCCACCCCCGTCGCCAAAGAGCCGCAGCCAACAGAGCTGCAACGCTATCGCTCTCCCTGGGGCAGCGCACTGGGTTGGCAAGTAGCGATGTTCATGGGGCTGCAATCGATCGCCTTCTACACCATCATCGGCTGGTTCAGCGCCTTTGCCGCCAGCCACGGCACCTCCGCTCAGCAGGCGGGTTTCGAACTGTTCGTTTACCAGGTGGTGGCAATCGTCGCCAACTTTGTCATGGTGGTGATTTTGCCGCGTGCGCGCGATCAGCGGGCAATAGCGTTGGGCAGCTCGCTGCTGATCTTCATCGGCGTCGGGGGATTATTGGTGCAACCCGCCAGTTCACTGGTGTGGCTGACGTTTGCCGGGTTGGGGGCGGGGAGTTCGCTGGTGCTGGCGCTGTCGTTCTTTGGATTGCGCAGTCAGCATCATCATCAGGCGACGCTGCTGTCGGGTATGGCGCAATCCGTCGGTTATCTGTTAGCGGCGCTGGGGCCCACCCTATTTGGCTTACTGCACGATCTGACGGAAGGCTGGCGCTGGCCGTTGATCGCCCTGCTGTGCCTGACCGTCTTGCAAATGCTGTTCGGCGCGTTGGCCGGCCGCAGCCGCGTGATCAGCTAACGCTGCGGCGCGATGGGGGCCGCGCCGCCTCAGAGTCGGTGTCCTGCCATAAATCTTCAATAAAGGCGCGCTGCTCATCGCTCAGCACCCATGACGGCGGAATTTTGGACGGTGCGCGACGCTCAGCGCCCTCACGGTTTTTAGCCTGCTTTTTGTTCACGAATCGCCTTCCTGCTTAACCTGCTAACTCAGTAACCAGTAAATCACGGCGGCGGTTAACAGCCAGAATAGCCCGCTACCGATAAACACACACAGCCATGCTCTACGTTTGATATCAGATCCATCCTTGCTCACCACAGCGCCCTCAACCAATAGATTAAACCATTCAAACATTAATTATCGATCTGTTTTAACGATCAATAAAGTCGTTTTTTCCTATGGAAATTTAAAAAACAGCTGCTAGCCATAGATCTGCATTACCGCCCTGGTAAGAACGGCACCGTGGATATCACTGTTATCGGCAGGCGATAACTTGAATTGATAGGCGAACGAACGTGCAGTGTGTCATACCTTGAAAGGTCAAAATTAAACCACTGGTAAATAATTCAACTATCAATTATTTGACTGGCCGTAAGCCAAATCGACAACAGACAGCGCTAAAGGCGGGGGATAAAATGAAACGACATACTGGGGTCATACGAAGAGAAGCACCGGCCCGCTTTGGTCTCGCCCGGGCCGGCGTGAGTTAACCGATTCTGCTGACGGAATCCCGGCTGGCATGTTCACGCTCGCTGCCGGTCAGCTCACGTAAATGACCCGAGCGCATCTCAAGCAACCGATCGGCGTATTCGAAATAGTGATCGTCATGGCTGATGGCAAACACCGTTTTGCCCAGCGCACGCAGTTCTGGCAATAGTTCACGATAGAAAATGCGCCGGAATTGCGGATCCTGATCCGCGGCCCATTCATCCAACAGCAAGATATCACGCTGTTCCGCCACCGCCAGCAGCAAAGCCAGACGCTTGCGCTGCCCCTGCGACAGTTGCGGGTTGGTCACCCTGGTGCCGTCGAACTGCAGTTTGCTTTTCATATTCAACCGCTCGAGCCAGGCGGCGACCAGCTTCGCATCGGGTTCACCGCCTTCCGGCCCTTGTAAACGATCGAACTGATGAAAATCGGTGAAAATCGCCGAAAATAGCCGGCGGTAGTCCGGCATATCCGCCGCGGTCTGGGCGACGCCATCCAGCACGATGTGGCCGCTCACCGGTCGGTACAATCCGGTCAACAGCATCGCCAGCGTTGACTTGCCGCTGCCGTTGCCGCCGATCAAAAAGACCAGCTCGCCACGCCGCAGCGTCAGATTAAGCGGCCCGACGGCAAAACCGGGCTGCTGTTCCTTATCTGCATAGTGAAAAACCACGTCACGCAGCTCCAGCGTCTGCCAGGAACGGCAGGCGGCGACAGGGAACGCCGGTTGGTACTCGGCCAAGTGCAGCGTCTTCAGCTTGTTGAAGGCGACTTCGGCGCTGACCAGCGTCGGAAACGCCCCCACCGCCTGCAGTAATGGCGTGCGCAAGAACAGCAGCGTCAGGGAATAGGTGGCAGCCACCGCCGAGTCCGCCCATCCCAGGCTGTTAGCCATAAAGAACACCAGCCCAATCGCGCCTAACATCATGATATTTGACCAGTTGAGCGCACTCAAATGGAAGGTATCGGCGCGAATGATATGGTGGCGGTAAGCTTGCGCATCGGGTTGATAGGTCTGTTCGTACAGCGCCTGCGCTCGCTTGCGGTTTAACGTCAGTTCCTTGCGACCGTCAATCACCGATTCGTAATGATGATAGAGACGCTCTTCCGACTCGCGCAAACTGGCCATATGGCGATAAACCCGCGAGACCAGGCAGCCGCTGCCCACCACGGTGACGGCGACCCACACCGCCGTCACCGCCAACATTTTCGGCGATAACCACCCCAGATAGGCCGCCGACCCCAAGGTTAAAATCACCCCTTGCACCAGTTCGGGCAAGCGCACGAAGGCGACGGTGATATTGCGGACATCGCTGGACAGGCTCGCCAACAATGAGGCGCTGCCTAACTGTTCAAGGCGTTCAATATCGGTATCCAGGATGCGCTTCACTAACTGCCCGCGCAGGCGGTAGACGAAGTAATGGCCCAATGTCGTCAGCGCCAATTGCGATCCCAGCGTGACCGCCATCAGCAATGCCAGCAGGGCGAGAAACATTGGCAGTACGGCCAACGCATCGCCGCCGGCGTCCATCAGGTATTGATTGATAAACGCAATAATACCGATGCCTAAGCCGGCGCTGGTCATGGTCAATGCCATAACCGCCAGAAATGGCCAACGATACTGGTGATAAACCACCCGTAGCAGTTCCATGAAAAAACCTCTGAAGTCGCGATCTGGCAGGCATTGTAAGCGGCACGAGAATGAGATCAAGACGAATTCTCATTGCTCGCGCAGCCTCTGATTTCGACGCCAAGGGCATTTTGATGATTGCTTATTGAAACGAGAGACTTACACTGACGCCTCTATCCGCTGAAGGGAACAGCCGATTATGCTCGCCACTCACGAATACGCCAACGACCTGATTCTGTTCGCCCTGATTGTCGACTACGGCTCGTTCAGCAAGGCCGCGGAGAGCGCCGGCATCACCAGTTCGGTGGTCAGTAAACGCATCGGGCGGCTGGAGAAATCCCTGGGCGCCCGGCTGCTGTACCGCACCACGCGCAGCCTGACGCTGACCGAAAGCGGCCAGGCGCTCTACCAACAGGCCAAAGAGATCGGCGCCAAAGTGCAGGAGGCACTGTACGCCGTCAGCGAAAAAAGCGAAGAATTAACCGGTACCATCCGCATGTCGGTGCCGACCATTTCGGGCGAGCTGCTGCTGAGCGAGAGCGTGGCGGAGTTTTGCGCACTGCATCCCAGTCTAAAGGTCGAAATGCGGCTGGAAAACCGCTTCGTCGATCTGGTGGAAGAAGGCATCGATCTGGCGATCCGTACCGGCACTATGCCAGATTCGAGCCTGATTGCCCGGCCGATCTTCGATTCCCGCTGGGTGATCGTCTGCTCGCCGGGCTATTTGGAAAGCCACCCGGAACCACGCAGCGCCGAAGACCTGCTCGGCCACAATTGCCTGACCTACACCTACCAGGAGAGCGGCACCGCCAACTGGCTGATGAAACGGCCGGGGCGCAACGAAATCTACGAGCTGCAGGTTAACGGCAACCTGTCGGCCAACAATGCGCGGGCGATCCGCAAAGCGGTGATCGGCGGCCACGGCATCGCCATGGTGCCGCGCTGCATGGTGTATGAAGATTTGCAGGACGGCAAACTGACGGAGATCCTGGCCGGCCACTGCGGCAAGGTATTGGGTATTTATGCCGTTTATCCTTACACCCGTAATCTGCCGTTAAAAACTCGCCTGCTGATCGAACATATCATCGGTTCCTACCAAAATATCAGCCACTACTTCTGAATGGTCCTCTCTGATTATTTCCCCGCTGCCGCAAAAGACCGCGGGGATTACGGCATTTTTGGACATAATCTATTGAACATTAGCGCCTAATTAATGTGAGCTCGCGCACTCATCACACAGCAAAGATCCCTATCACACTGATTTTAAATCAATTAATTTAACCCCTTCTACCGGCGATTTTCTCACCGCCGACGCCGTTCGCCGATGTTAAAAAATTACCGCATGGCATCGTCACCAACGTTGTGATTAGAATGAAAACGTTGCGGTAATTAACCTTTCAGCTACATATCTCTGCCCATAAAAATAATAACCCTGAGGATCTTATGCCCCTGCTTTTTAGTATTGCGCCCATCGTCCTGCTGATTTGGATGATGACCAAAAGGAATGGCGTGCCCTCTTACCTCGCCCTGCCGCTGACGGCCGCCGCGGTATATGCCGTACAGCTCCTGTGGTTCGATGCCTCGCTGCGGCTGCTGCATGCGAATATCATCACCGCGCTGGTGTCGACGCTGACGCCGATCACCATCATCGCCGGCGCCATCCTGCTCAACAAACTGATGCAGGTAAGCGGCGCGGAAAACGTGGTGCGGCGCTGGCTGGAAACCATCAGCCCCAATCCCGTGGCTCAGCTGATGATTATCGGCTGGGCATTCGCCTTTATGATCGAGGGTGCCAGCGGCTTCGGCACCCCGGCCGCCATCGCCGCGCCGATTCTGGTCGGGCTGGGCTTCAACCCGCTGCGCGTCGCCCTGCTGACGCTGGTAATGAACTCGGTACCGGTCTCCTTCGGCGCCGTGGGCACCCCCACCTGGTTCGGCTTTGCCAATCTCGGCCTGTCGGACGCCAGCCTGCTGGAGATCGGCCGGCAAACCGCGCTGATCCACTTCATCGCCGGCTTCGTCATTCCTCTGCTGGCGCTGCGCTTTATCGTTTCCTGGCAGGATATCCGCCGTAACCTGCCGTTTATCCTGCTCAGCGTGCTGAGCTGCACCCTGCCCTATCTGCTGCTGGCCCAGGTGAACTATGAGTTCCCGGCGCTGGTCGGCGGCGCCATCGGCCTGGCGCTCTCGGTGCTGCTGGCACGCGGCGGCATCGGTCTCGCCCGCAGCGACAAACTGCAGAACGCCGGGCAGGCGGTGCCGTTCTTGCAGGTGGTCAAGGCCATGACCCCGACCCTGCTACTGATTGCTATTCTGATAGTGACGCGCGTGCATCAGTTGGGCCTGAAGGCGCTGCTCAACAACACCACGCTGCTGTGGCAGGAAAACCTCGGCTGGCTCGGGGAGCTGCGCATTAGTCAGGCGCTGATCGTCGAACTGCAGCAGGTACTGGGCACCTCCGCCGCCGCCGGCTACAAAACGCTGTATGTCCCGGCGCTGATCCCGTTCCTGTTGGTGGTGGTGCTGTGTATTCCGCTGTTCCGTCTGAATGGCGGCCAGGTGCGGCAAATGTTCAGCGAAACCGGCGGGCGCATCGCGCGGCCCTTTATCGCGCTTTTCGGCGCGCTGGTGATGGTCAACCTGATGATGCAGGGCGGCGACAACGCGCCGGTGATCCTGATCGGGAAAGCGTTGGCGGCGCTGACCGGCGAGAGCTGGCTGCTGTTCTCTTCGTTCCTCGGTGCGCTGGGCTCGTTCTTCTCCGGTTCCAATACCGTTTCGAACCTGACGTTCGGCGGCATTCAGCAATCGATCGCCCAGAGCAGCGGCCTTGACGTCAATCTGACGCTGGCCCTGCAGTCCGTCGGCGGCGCCATGGGCAACATGGTGTGCCTGAACAACATTATCGCGGTCTGTTCGATCCTCGGGATCGGTAACGCCGAAGGCAAAATCATCAGAAAGACCGTGCTGCCGATGCTGGCGTACGGCGGGATTGCGGCCGGTATGGCAGCGATCCTCACGCTCTGACTGAACACTCGTTATCGCAAGCAAGACAAGAAGGTAAACACTATGATCATCTCCGCGTCAACCGACTACCGGGCCGCCGCCCAGGCCAAACTGCCGCCGTTTCTGTTTCACTACATCGACGGCGGGGCCTACGCGGAGCATACGCTGAAGCGCAATACCGCAGATCTGGCCGATATTGCCCTGCGCCAGCGCGTGCTGCGCAATATGTCCGAACTCAGCCTGGAGACCACGCTGTTCGGCGAGCAGCTGGCGATGCCGGTAGCGCTGGGGCCGGTGGGGCTGACCGGCATGTACGCCCGCCGCGGCGAAGTGCAGGCCGCGCGTGCCGCGGCCAAAAAAGGCATTCCGTTCACGCTGTCCACCGTGTCGGTCTGCCCGATCGAAGAGGTAGCGCCGGCGATCGATCGGCCGATGTGGTTCCAGCTCTACGTGCTGAAAGATCGCGGCTTTATGCGCAACGCACTGGAGCGCGCCAAGGCCGCCGGCGTGAAAACGCTGGTGTTTACCGTCGACATGCCGGTGCCCGGCGCCCGTTACCGCGACGCCCACTCGGGAATGAGCGGCCCTAACGCCGCCCTGCGCCGCGTGCTGCAGGCGTTTACCCATCCGCAGTGGGCCTGGGATGTCGGCCTGTTCGGCAAGCCGCACGATCTGGGCAACGTCTCGGCCTACCGCGGCAAACCGACCAGCCTGGAAGACTACATCGGCTGGCTGGGCGCCAACTTCGATCCGTCGATTTCCTGGAAAGATCTGGAGTGGATCCGCGAATTCTGGGACGGCCCGATGATCATCAAAGGCATTCTGGATCCGGAAGACGCCAAAGACGCGGTGCGCTTCGGCGCCGACGGCATCATCGTCTCCAACCACGGCGGCCGCCAGCTGGACGGCGTGCTGTCGACCGCGCGCGCCATGCCGGCGATCGCCGACGCAGTGAAAGGCGACATTACCCTGTTGGCCGACTCCGGCATCCGCAGCGGCCTGGACGTGGTGCGCATGATCGCGCTGGGCGCCGACAGCGTGCTGCTGGGGCGCGCCTTCGTCTATGCGCTGGCGGCGGCGGGCGAAGCCGGGGTGGCCAACTTGCTGGATCTGATCGACAAGGAAATGCGCGTCGCTATGACGCTCACCGGCGCGAAATCCATCACGGAGATCAACGCCGGATCGCTGGTCAGAAACGCCTGATTCACAGCGGCTGCACGCCCTCCGGGTACGCGTTGTAGCTCATCTTGCTGATGAATGCCCCGGCCGGTGACACCAGCACCCGGCCGGCGGCGTCCAGCCCGAGGAAGGTGCCGGTGCAGCGTCCGGAGATAAAGTCGAAGAAGAACACCGAGCACACCGGGATAATCTTTTCCCGGAAGGTGAACAGGAACATCTCATCCTCAAACTTGTAGTAAGTGGCGTAGTCCATGTCGCCGTGGCCGAACTGTTCGCCGCGCAGGTTTTGCCAGGCGTAGCGCTCGGTGTTGACGTAGAAGTGCTCGTAGTAATGGTTGGGGCTGTAGACGTTCAGCGTGCGATAGCCGATCAGCTCGCGGGTCAAATGCGGTGCGATGCCGCCCGGCGTGACGCCTGCAATCAGCCCAACGTGGAAGCTTTGCTTGAGGCGAGACCCCTTTTCTACCGCATGTTCAGGCAGTAGCGTGCTGCGCACCAGCAGCGCCCGGCCGCTGTCGCGGTTGAGCACCAGCGTCAGGCATTCGTTGCCCGGCGACTGCAGCGGAATATTGAAGAAATAGCGTGCGGCGGAGGTTTGCACCTCTTCGTAAGCGTCCTCGCCGCTCTCCCCGCCCCAGGCCCAGAGCACCCGCTGCCGATCGGCGCTGAAACGCAGCGTGAAGTCCCCGCCGTCTTCAAAGGCGATCTGCAATGTTTTGCCGCGCCAGTCCTGGGTGCCCGGCAACCGGTTGGTGTCGATGCCGCGTGCGAAATCGTCGTAATTCTTCCAGTCCGGTTCGGCATTTTGATTCAGTACGGATTGTTCTGCTGACATCTTCGCTCTCCTTGATTGAATGGGATAAAACCGTCTTACACGTCGGCAACGCTCGCCGGTTTCACCGTTCTGCGGCTCACCACCGCGGGTGCAGTTTCATCGAGAAAACAGCTCAGTACGCCGGCGCAGACCGCGCCGGCAGCCGCCAGCCACATCACGCTGACCAGGCCATAGCGATCGGCGATCAGCCCGGCGATAAACGGCGCCAGGCAGCCGCCAATCACCTCGCCGATCCCCATCACCAGCCCCAACGCGGTGGCGATGCGTGCCGGCGACACCGTTTCCGACGGGATAGTGGCCATAAACAGCGTGAAGCAGCCGAGGCCGGTATAAGACAGGAACACCAGCACGCCCAGCAGCCACGGGTTGTCGACGTAGCTCAGGAACAGCGGGCAGCACACCGCCAGCAGCGAAAAGAAAATCAACGTCGGTTTGCGCCCAAGGCGATCGGAGATCGCCGGTACCGCCACGCCCCAGAAGACCCAGGCGGCGCCGATGGCGCTCATGATGCCGCCCATCGTGCCTTCACCGAAGCCACGGTCGGTCACCAAAAAGTTAGGGGTGAAGGTAATGATGATCATGAACCAGGTGACGAACACGCAGGAAATCAGAATGCACAGCGCCACGTTCTTGATTTTGAACAGCTCGCCGTAAGCGGCTTTGCCCGCCGCCTTACCGGTCGCCGGCGCGGCGATAAAGGCGGGATCTTTTTTGCCGTTCACATGGCGATAGATCAACCACGCCAGAATGATGCCCGGCACGGCGGTCAGGTGAAACGCCATGCTCCAGCCCCACTTCTGCGCCAGATAGATGATCAGCGGCGGCGCGATAATGCCGCCCAGCAGCCCCGGCGCCGCGCCCTGGATCAATCCCATGTTGAAACCGCGGCGCTGCGGCTGCGATTTTTCCACCATCAACGATTGCGCGATCGGCAAAACCGGCCCTTCGGCGATCCCCATCAGCGCCCGGAAGATCAATAGCATGGCAAACCCGCTGACCAACCCCGACAGCGCGGAGAACAGCGAAAACACCAGGATCGACAGGATCAGCATCGGTTTGCGGATATTAAAGCGATCGGCTATCGCCCCCAGCCCCGCGCCAGACAGCGCCCAAGTCAATGCCAGCACCGCCGACAGCGTGCCGAGATGCACGTTGCTGAGCTTGAGGTCGGCGGCAATCATCGGAAACAGAAACGAGATGGTCAGACGATCGACGAACACGCAGCCGAAGACGAAAAACAAAATAATCAGCAACCGGTTCTCTTCACTTAATGCGCGGCGAGGCCCTGGCGATGTATTCATAGCGTCATTTGTCCATAAGTTAACTTATGAATGGCGACCCGCCATGGCATAAGTGTATTAAGCGCTCGGCCAAGAGAAACATTGGCCCTCCGTCACGACAACAACTCATTAACATATTAATGACATAAAATTATCGCAAGCCGGCGGTCTGTCAACCGGCGCTTTCTTAGAGACGAATGAAGTTTTTATCCGGTACTATTTTAAAATAGAATTATCACAATCAGATATTTTATCACTTTGTTTTTACAGACAATAAAATAATAACGGGTATTTTCCCGCGGTTAAAAACGCCTATTTTCACGCCATCTGTGAATAATCTCACCATTAACTCTTCAGGTTTATTAATTTGTTATCCCCTTTCAGTTAACGATAGGCAGCATTCGGATTCGTTTTTATCTATTGAATAATTTCGTTTTATTTCATGACCGCACAACAAAATAACTCTTACGAGGGAAAGGCTATTGGCAGGGTTACATCATTTAATCTGGACAATAACAAAAGCGCAGAGCGTGACGTAAATCACGGCAATCATGCCGTATCCTGCAAAGTAATTATGCTCGCAACAGCAATTATCTATTGCGATTAGGGCTGTTTATCTCAATTAAGCGCCATGCAACACTTCGTGCCATCGTTCGACACCGCGCCGCAAGGCCAGAGACGGAGTGACACATGAGCATCGAAAAACTAACCCGGGAGCCGCTTTCCATCGGCATCGAGTTGCCGCTGGACAACGATTGGTCCACCAGCGGGCAGCTGAAACGCCAGCAGGATGGGCGACCGTTCGGCGTGCCGGACATGAGCGAACACGCTGCGCGCATCAAGCTGGCCGATGAGCTCGGCTTTCGCGCCGCCTGGGTTCGCGACGTGCCGCTGTACGATCCGGACTTCGGCGACGCCGCGCAGGTGTTTGAGACCTTTACCTACCTCGGCTACCTGTCCAGCCTGACGCGCAATATTCTGCTGGGCACCGCGGCCGTGGTGCTGCCGCTGCGCCAGCCGTGGCTGGTACGCAAAGCGGCTTCCACGCTGCAAATGCTGAGCGGCGATCGTCTGCTACTCGGCGTCGCCAGCGGCGATCGCCCTGTGGAATACCCGCTGTTCGGCGCCGATTACGCCGCGCGCGGTGAACGCTTTCGCACCAGCGTCGGCATTCTCAAAGGGGAAGCCGACAGCGCGCTCCAGCCTGGATTGCGCCTGCTGCCGGCCACGCCGCCGCCGCCGCTGCTGGTCGCCGGGCTGGCGCAACAAACGCCTGAGTGGGTGGGAAAAAATATGGATGGCTGGCTGTCGTATCCCGGCACGCCTGCGGACCACGTTTCGCGGGTCAAACTCTGGCGTAACGTGGCCGGTGACAAACCCTACGTCAGCTTTATTCATCTCGACCTCACAGATAACGCCGACGCGCCGATTCAGCGCCATCGCTTCGGCATCAAGAGCGGCCGCAATGGGTTGATTCAGGAACTGAGCGCCATGCGTGACGCCGGGGTCAACCACATCGGCCTGCATTTCCGCCGCAACCAGCGGCCGCTGGAAGAGACGATGCAGGAGATCGGCCAACTGGTGTTACCGGAATTCCATCGCGCCTGACGCCCGCTTTAGCCCGCTATTCCGACCTGAGCTGGTCTTTGCCCCGTTACCGGGGCTTTTTTATTTCCGCCGCTGCTAGTTCATAACAACTCAGTCTAATCCCTGCGGCAAAACGGCGGCATGATGACGGGGAAACGAGCCACCATGAGGAATGAGCAATGACGGCAAAACTGACAGAAGCGGGCTTTTGGCGCAAAACCGCCGACTCTTCATCGCTGCGCGAGCCGCGCGTGCTGATCCGGGTCTACGTCGACGAAGGCGAGATTGACCGCGCCATCGCGTTTTACGAGCAGCTGCACGGCGTGGAAGCGGATATGCGTTTCGACTTTCCCGAGCATCGGTTGGTGCTGGCAGCGGTAGGACCGTTTCTGATCCTGGAAGGCGCGGAAGAAAACCTGCGCCCTTTTCGCAGCACCGTCGGCACGCTGCTGGTCGATGACATTTACCCTTACCACCAGCGGCTGCTGGCGGCCGGAGCCGAGATCTTCTTCGGCCCGGTGGAAGTGCCCACCGGCGCCTGTTTCAATGCGCGCCTGCCGGACGGCACGATTGTCGAGTACGTGCATCATCGGCCGCGCGCGGACGAATAAACCGCCTCAGGGGATCGCCGGCGTCATGGCGTAACCGCGCAGATCCTTGCGCAGGCTGACCATGTACAGCACGATCACCGCCGAGAACGGCAGGCCGCACAGCACCACCGCGGTTTGCATCGCGCTGAAACTGCCGGCGTACAGCAACCCGGCGCACACCAGCGTGGTGACCGCCGCCCAGAACACTCGCAGCCAGGCCGGCGCGTCATCGTGCGCGGAACCGCCCTGGCAGGAGAGGTTAGCTATCATCAGCGTGCCGGAGTCGACCGGCGTCAGGAACAGCACAAAGCTTATCACCACCACGAAACCGGCGGTCAGCTGGGTATAGGGCAGGTATTCGAACAGCTTGAACACCGCCATCGGCGGATCGCTTTGCGCTACCTGCCCCAGGATCGCCTGCCCGCCTTCCAGCACCAGGCTGATGGCGGTATTGCCGAAGATCGACAGCCACGCCAGCGTGAACCCGAGCGGGATCAGCAACACGCCGAAGATCAGTTCACGGATGGTGCGGCCTTTGGAAATGCGTGCGATAAACAGCCCGACGAACGGCGCCCACGCCACCCACCAGGCCCAATAAAACAGCGTCCAGGCACCCTGCCATTGGCGCGCCTTGCCGTACAGATACATATCAAAGCTGCGGCTGACGAGCGAGGTCAGATAATCCCCGAGGTTCTGCAACATGCCGTTGAGCAGGTTCAGCGTCGGGCCAGCCAGAAACACGAACAGCAGCAGCAGGCACAGGAAGCCGACGTTGATGTTCGACAGCATGGCAATGCCCTTCTCGACGCCGGTGACCGCCGCCAGCGTGGCCACCACCATCATCACCACGATCAGCGCCAGCAGTACGCCGGTGCTTTGCGGGATGTCGAACAGGTAAAACAGCCCCGAGTTCACCAGCAGCGCGCCGATCCCCAGGTTGGTCACCATCGAGATAACCGTCACCAGAATGCCGAAGCTGTCCACCAGATGGCCGACGCCACCGTGGATACGCTCGCCGAAGATCGGGTACAGCGCCGAACGCAGCGCCAGCGGCAAACCGCGACAATAGGCGAAATAGGCGAGCGCGGTGGCGATCAACGCATACAGCGCCCAACCGTGCAGCCCCCAGTGTAAAAAGGTCAGCGCCATCGCCTGCCGCGCCGCCTGTACGCTGCCGCCGCTGCCTTCCGGTGGCGACAGGAAGTGATCCAGCGGCTCATAGGCGCCGTAATACACCAGCGCAATACCGATGCCCGACGAGAACAGCATCGCCACCCAGGAGGGGTAGCTGAACTGCGGCGGCTCGTCATCCTGGCTCAGGCGAATATGGCCAAAGCGCGACAGCGCCAGCCAGAACACGAACGCCATGCAGGCGACCATCAGCAGCATGTAATACCAGCCGAACACATCGGCCACCCAGCTTTGCGCGACATTCAACCACTGTTTGCTGGCGGCGGGAAACAGCACAATCAGCGATCCCAGCAGCAGGATCACTGCCGCTGAACCGAAAAATACCGGGACATTTAATCTGACAGGTTCTTCGTCAAGCGATGGGGGAGTTTTCATTGTCATTGGCAGGCTTCCATGATGCGAAAGACAGACGATTTAAATGCAACCTTCAGTTAACATCTTATCGTCATTTATTTGACATTTTCGCAGCATATAGAGTATTGATTGACCGTTCAATCAATCAAATTCAAAGTGTGATTTGCCTATCAGTTGGGGAAAATATGTACCGCAGAGACATTCCTGAGCAGCGCAAGGAGCAGCTGATTAACGCCGCCTTCGAAACCATCAGCGTGGTGGGGCTGGCCGGCGTCACCCTCTCTCAGGTGGCGAAAGAGGCCGGGCTGTCGACCGGCATCGTCAGCCACTATTTTGGCGATAAAGAAGGATTGTTGAGCGCGACCATGCGCAAGATCCTGCGCGATCTGCGCGACGCGGTGGCCGAGTGCCGCGCTCAGGCGGCAAGCGACAGCCAGTCGCAGCTGTGCGCCATCATTCAGGGCAACTTCCACCCCAGCCAAACCAACGCTATTTCCATGCGCGCCTGGCTCGACTTCTGGGCCGCCAGCATGCACCAGCCGGTGCTGCGCCGCCTACAGCGCGCCAACGATCGGCGGCTCTATTCCAATATTTGCAGCCAGTTCCGCCGCGAGCTGCCGCTGCAGCAGGCGCGCGACGCGGCGCGCGGGCTGGCGGCGATGATCGATGGGCTTTGGCTGCGCGGTAGCCTGGCCGGGGATGACACCGATCTGCAGCAGGATTACCGCATCGCCTGCGACTACGTGATACAACGGCTCAGGGCCGCGCCATCGGCGGAGTGAACGGCAGCGTCAGCGCGGTTCCTGCTCTTCGCTGTACTGGGTTTGCCACATGGCAGCGTAGCGGCCGTTCGCCGCCAACAGCGCCTCATGCCCCCCGCGCTCGACGATCTCCCCCGCCTCCAGCACGATGATCTCATCGGCATCCACCACGGTGGAGAGCCGGTGGGCGATCACCAGCGTGGTGTGGTTGCGGCTCACCTCGCGCAGATGCCCCTGGATTTCGCGCTCGGTCTGGGTATCCAGCGCGCTGGTCGCCTCGTCGAACACCAGGATGGCCGGATTTTTCAGGATGGTGCGCGCGATCGCCACCCGCTGCTTTTCACCGCCCGACAGCTTCAGCCCGCGCTCGCCCACCCGGGTGTCGTAACCGTCTGGCAGACCGACGATAAAATCATGGATATGCGCCAGCCGCGCCGCCCGCTCGATGTCTTCATCGCTGGAGCCGGTTTTGCCGTAACCGATGTTATAGCGCAGCGTATCGTTGAACAACACCGTATCCTGCGGCACGATGCCGATCGCCTGCCGCAGGCTGGCCTGCGTCAGTTGGCGAATGTCCTGGCCGTCGAGGGTAATGGCGCCGCCCTGCACGTCGTAGAAGCGGAACAGCAGGCGCGACAGCGTGGACTTGCCCGCGCCGGAGGCGCCGACCACCGCCACCGTGTGGCCTGCCGGAATGGTAAAACTCACCTGCTTGAGGATCGGCCGGCGCGTGTCGTAACCGAAGCTGACCGCGTCGAACCGCACTTCGCCGCGGTCGAGGCGCAGCGGCTGCGCATCCGGGCTATCGACGATCTCACGCTTTTCCTGCAGCAGATCGAACATGTTCTCCATGTCGATCAGCGCCTGGCGCACCTCCGAGTAGATAAAGCCGAAGAAGTTCAGCGGCTGGTACAGCTGCAACAGGTAGGCGTTGACCAGCACGAAGTCGCCGACCGTCATCGTCCCCTGCGTAATGCCCTGCGCCGCCATGGCCATCATCACGATCAGCCCGATCGAGATAATGGCGGTTTGCCCCAGGTTGATCGCGGTAAAACTGAATTGGTTCTTGATGGCGGCGTATTCGTACAGCCGGCGCGACAGATCGAAGCGCTCAGCCTCGAACGCTTCATTGCCGAAGTACTTCACGGTCTCATAGTTCAGCAGGCTGTCGATGGATTTGCTGTTGGCGTCGGCGTTGGCCTTGTTGAGCTCGCGGCGAAAGCGGGTGCGCCAGCTCACCGCCAGCACGGTGAACAGGATGTAGCAGCCGACCGTGGTCAGGATCGCCAACGCGAACCAGCCGTTCAGCATATGCCACATGATCGCCGTGACCAGCGTCAGCTCGAACAGGATCGGCACGATGGAGAACAACAATCGCGACAGCACCGTGGACACCGCCTGGGTGCCGCGCTCGATAGACAGCGACAGCCCGCCGGTCTGGCGCTCCAGATGAAAGCGCAGGCTCAGCGCATGCAGCTGGCGAAACACCCGCACGCCCAACAGGCGCGTGGCGTTCTGGCTGACGTGGATAAACATCACGTTGCGCAGCTCCTCAAACAGCGCACCGCCCACCCGCGCCACGCCGTAGGCGATAATCAGCCCCAGCGGCACCGCCAGCATTTTCGCCGTCTCGCCGCTCAGCGCATCGACCATCGCTTTGTAGGCCAGCGGCACCAGCGTGGTGCTGACCTTGGCCGCCACCATAAACACGAAGGCCACCACCAGATACCCCCGCAGCCGCGGGTTGTCTTTCGGCCACAGGTAGGGCAGTAGGAATTTCAGCAAACGGGAACGGTCCATCATGTAATATTCATCTTCTCGGTCGGGCTCGCGGCGCATGGCCGCGCGGGGGTTATGAGTTTGGCCTGGCCGGCGGCGAACGCCGCAGCCATTCCGTTTTCCTGCGGTGGCAACTCAGCATCATCCGTCAGGAGAAGCAGCAGCGACTCGGGCAAAGTTCAGGCATGGAGGAGACAATCACATGACCCAGACGTATGCAAAGCGCTTTGCGCAGGTCTTTGACTATATCGACCGCCACCTGGACGAGGCGCTTACCGTCGACACGCTGAGCGAAGTGGCCCATTTTTCGCGCTTTCACTTTCAACGCCAGTTTAGCGCGTATTGCGGCATCTCGGTGTGGCGTTATATCCAGTGGATGAGGCTTAAACGCGCCTCTTACCGCCTGGCGTATAACCCGCTGGAGCCGGTGATTGACATCGCGCTGGACGCCGGTTTTCAAAACCCGGAGTCCTTCAGCCGCGCCTTCAAACAGGCGTTCAGCCAAACGCCGAGCCAGTTTCGCAAACAGCCGGCCTGGATCGATTGGCAGCAGCGCTTTCCCGAACCGAAACACAAAAGGAAACAACCCATGAAGGTAGACATTGTCGATTTCCCGGCCACGCCAGTGGCGATGATCGAACATAGCGGCCCGCCCGCGCTGGTCAACGAAACCGCCGCACGCTTTATCGAGTGGCGCAAAACCAGCGGCCTGTCGCCGGTCAGAAGCAGCCGCACTTACGGCATCGCACCGCACGATCCGGCCACCACCGACGCGCAAGACTTCCACTTCTTCATTTGCGGCGAGGTCACTGCACCGATCCCGGAGGACAACGCCTCTGGCGTGGTGAACGGCACGCTGCCGGCCGGACGCTGCGCGGTGCTGCGCCATCACGGCTCGCTGGATGGGCTCTCGGAAAGTGCCCACTATCTGTACCGCGAGTGGTTGCCGGCCAGCGGCGAGGAGCTGCGTGACTTTCCGCTCTATTTCCACTACCACAACTTCGTGCACGAGGTGGCGGAATATGAACTGGTGACCGATCTTTATCTGCCACTGAAATAGCTGACATCCGGCCCCGTAAGGAGCCGGATTAATGTTAACAGGACGGCGACGATCCCTGCGGCGGCAGATAGCGCTGTGGATCGAGCGCGGTGGCGCGGTAGCGGATCTGGAAATGCAGGAACACCGAATCGGTGCCGGTGCTGCCCATGGTGCCAATCTTCTGCCCCGCTTTCACATCCTGGCCGTTGCGCACCAGCGTGGTGTCGTTGTGCGCGTAGGCGGTAATAAAGTCTTCACCGTGCTTAATCATGATCAGGTTGCCGTAGCCGCGCAGTTGGTTGCCGACGTACACCACTTTGCCCTTGGCGGAAGCATAGATCGGCTGGCCGCGCTTACCGGCGATGTCGATGCCCTTGTTGCCGCCATCGGCATTGGAGTACGCCTGCACGATCCGGCCGCTGGTCGGCCAGCGCCAGCAACGTGCGGCGCCCGGCGGCGGCGTTTGCTTGGCGATCGCGGAGGAAGACGTTTTACGGCGCGTGGCGGCGGTTTTGGTCGGCGCGCTGCCGCTCAGCCGCAGCTTTTGCCCCACTTCCAGGCTATAAGGCGGGCGTATCTTGTTGATTCTGGCCAGATCGCTGACTTCGCTGTCGGTGATCCAGGCGATGTAGTACAGCGTATCGCCCCGTTTGACGGTGTAAGACTTGCCGGTGTAGCTGCCCTTCGGCAGTTTGTCGTAGTCACGGTTGTAGGTATTTTTACCCGAACACCCGGCCAACAATAGCCCCAATGTCAGACACACCGCGATGCGGCGCCACCTCGCCAGCTTGCTTCCTGTGCTCAAATCCTGTCCCCAATCGTCTTTTCGGTTCTGATACGCGTCAGCCGCACAGTGTAACATTTGCGCCGGGTCAGTCAAAAAGCGGGAAAGAGGCAACTATCGGAAAACAACTGGCACGGAGGCCGCTGCGGCACGATCGGCGGGAGGAAAAATGGCGCCATAAGGCGCCAAATCATGCAGCGATGCCGGGGTTACTGTTTACCTGAGGTCAGCAAACTGAAGCTGGTCATCAGATTGCGATAGTCAGGGATATGTTGAGAGAACAGGTTCCCCAACCCTTCGATATCATTTCGCCAATCGCGGTGCAATTCGCACGCCGCGCCAAACCAACTCATCAGCTGCGCGCCGGCCTGGGACATGCGATCCCAAGCCGCATCGCGCGTAATCGCATTGAACGTGCCGGATGCGTCGGTGATGACGAAAACCTCATACCCCTCTTCCAACGCAGAGAGCGCAGGAAACGCCACGCAAACCTCGGTCACCACGCCGGCGATGATCAGTTGTTTCTTGCCCGTGGCCTTTACCGCCTTGACGAAATCTTCATTATCCCAGGCATTGATATTGCCGGGACGAGCAATATAGGGGGCGTCAGGGAACGTTTGCTTTAGCTCTGGCACCAAAGGGCCGTTCGGTCCGTTTTCAAAACTCGTGGTCAGTATCGTCGGTAAATTGAAGTATTTAGCCAGATCGGCCAGCGCCAAAACATTATTTTTGAATTTATCCGGATCCTGATCTCTAACCAGGGACAGTAGCCCCGTCTGATGATCGACTAATAACACGGCGGCCTGTGCCTTATCTAATCGGCTATATTTAAAAGTCATTCCCTTCTCCTTTATCATCAAAATCATCAAATTCCGATCGCCCCATGCATTCCAAGCATGTAGCATGCTTTCAAACGCTCCGACATCAGGCTAGCAATGAACCAGCCGGGTAAATAGAACGATTATTGGGAATGAGTATCTCACCACTGGGAAGGTCAACTTTATATGATAGATTTCAATGAGATGGTTATGTTTGCCAGAGTAGTTGAATGCGGTGGATTTCTTTCCGCCAGTAAGAAGTTTGGTATACCCAAATCGACGCTATCAAGACGAATATCCAATTTGGAAAAAAGGCTCAATGTCAGACTTATTCAGCGTTCAACGCGAAACCTCATGGTCACCGATATAGGAAAAGAATATTATCAGTACTGCCTGCAGATGATTAGCACCGCAGAGAAAGCGGAATGCCTCATTATTAACAAAAGCGAAAAACCCACTGGAAAAATAAAACTAACCTGCTCAAACATTCTCCTGGATCTTGGCCTAACGGAAGTCCTGGCGAAATTCATGCTGCAATACCCCAAGGTCAATTTGCATGTGAAAATATTTAATCGCAACGTGGATATTATTTCTGAAGGGTATGACCTCTCATTAAAACTCATCGCCGATGAGCCCAAAAACAGCAACTTGGTGATGCGTCGAATTTGCGCTGTGCCCACCGCATTTATGGTCGCCCCCTCTGCAACTATTCAGTACCAAAGTATCAATACGCCCGAAGATCTCTCCAGTTTGCCAACGGTCGGGTGGTTATCGACCCATCTTCAGGCCGCCTGGACGTTTCAACAAGCCGATCGCGAAGTCAAAATAAACAACGAGTCGCGCATGGTGTGCGATGACATTCGCCTGATCAAGGAATCGATCGTAAAAGGCGTCGGTGTTGGCTGCCTGCCGCTGAAATTAGCCCGCCAGGAACTGCTCGACGGCAGCCTGAAAACGCTGCTCGACGACTGGACATTGGAACAACACAAGATTGTCGCGTTTTACCCTTCCAGACAAGGACTCCCCCCTTCGGTAAGAGCGCTGATTGATTTCATCGTTGATGAACTGGCCGAATAACACGCCGCTACCAAGCATAAACGCCACGCCGGATTTACCGCAGTGATTAAAAAGTGACTACTATAATAGAGCACTCGGAAAAATAGAGTGCCCCCGAGGATCGCAACAAAGAGAATGGAGCTGTAACATGCTAAACCTTGATCGCAATAATCTGCCCCTCCTGAGCGAAGAACTGCTCAAAAAGCAACGCACCACCCTGCTGATCATCGCCTTCCTGCTGCTGGCGGGCGGTATAGTGTGCCTGGTTAATCCTTTCGCCTCCGGCGCGGCGCTGAGCATCGTGGTCGGCGTCCTGCTGCTGTTGAGCGGCGCCGGGCTGATTATCGCCATGATCGCCAACCGAGCGCAGAATACTTGGCCGATGATCGGCGGCATTCTGCTGGGTGTGGCCTACCTGATTATCGGCTATGTGTTCATCACCAGCCCGCTGGCGGGCATTCTGGCGCTGGCAGTGTACCTCGCCGTGCTGTTCGCGCTCGGCGGCATCGCCCGCCTGGCGGCTGGCTATATGCGCCGCGGATTGCCGGGCAACTGGCTGCAGTTCGTTATCGGCGTGCTCGATTTGATCATCGCCTGGATGCTGATCGGTTCAGGCCCGGCGGCGTCGGTCACGCTGGTGACGGCGATCGTCGGCATCGAGATGCTGGTCAGTTCCTTTGCGCTGTTCCAGGCGGCGAATCTGTTTAAACGCGCCTGACTCTACCGGCCCGCCATCGCGGGCCTCATCGCTTTCGTTGCTTCTAGACAAAACAAGGCGATACCCCCTCGGCTTGTCCGTGGTTATCTTCATCGGTAAGTGCCAATATAGGCGCAGACAAGGGAGCTGAAACCGATGACAACCCATTCCAACCCGTTGAACTCGCGGGAAGTCTGCCTGCAATTACGCCATTTCAATCAGGTAATCGGGCAACAATGCCGCAATATGGCGCGCCAAAAAACCACCTGCCCGTGCTGCCTGACGGACATCGCCACCGGCTGCGACGCCGGTATCAAACTGTGTGGACAGCAGTTGGCCAAACCCAACCCGCAAACCCCGTTATTCCGGCAGATTCGCAACTTGCTGCTCGATCTGCGCGCAGAAGCGATAGGAGTTCACAGAATAGACGTCCTGAACCGCACCAATAACGAAATCTCCTGGCTGTTGCGCGAGCTGTATTTCGAGACGTTCTGACCCCGCATTTTGTCGGGGTCGCTAAAGCGAAAGCCGAAAGTGGGATACAGGCTTTTGGCGACGCGATTATGTTCATCAATCATTAACGTCACCGGCTCCACGCCCTACAAGCAGTCAGCAGGAGAGCCCGTTTAAAAGCGGCTCTGGCAAAAGAAACGTCCACCGACGCGGGGTTAACCGGCGGCAACGGTTTTCGGCAACACGAAGTCAACCCGCCGATTCTTGGCCCGGCCCGTCGGCGTGTCGTTGGAAGCCACCGGTTCAGCCTCCCCTTTTCCCCGTTCACTCAGACGAGATTTTTCTACCCCATGTGCGATCAGCCAAACAGCCACCGCACGTGCGCGTCGCAGCGACAGATCCTGATTATATTTATCGCTGCCCACCGCATCGGTGTGTCCCTCGATCACCACGTTCCCTACCGGTTCGGCCGCGATAAATTGCGCCACCTGTTGCAGCGCAGGCTCCGCTTTAGCAGCAATCGCATCGCTGTCGAAGGCGAACAGGACATCGCTGCGCATCGATAACGTTACGGCATTTTTGCTGTCTCTGACGGAAATGTCGGCGGATTGTTTAGCCAAATCCGCTGCCTTACTCTGCAGATCAAGGACGCCGGCATTCAGCCCCGAAGGCAAACCAACCAAACCCAGCCGGGTGGCCTTAAGATCGAGTATCACCGGTTTCCCCACGGATGCCGGCTCTCCGCTGTCAGCCCATGAACCCAATGACACCAACCCAAAGGCTAATATCCCACCCACACAGGCGGCTTTCCTGAGGCCGTTCATCGCTCAACGATCCGTAATGGCTATCGGCCCGAGCGGCTCGACGTTGGCGATCGTCAGGTACACCTCTTTCACATCAGGTGGAGGCGCAGGGAAGCTGCCAAACCAGGTGGCGACATAGGGAATGCCTGAACTTGAGCTGAATGACACGCTGGGAGAGGCCAGTGGGACATTATTGCTATCGGTAAGCAGCAGGTATTTTTTATTACCCACCAGAATATAGAAGGATTTCTCAAGGCTGCTTTTATCCAGACTGCTATACAAGCCTTGTCCATTAAGGTTGTCTTTCAACCCTTTGAAACGCACTTTGATGGTCAGGATTTCACCGTGGCGCACGGCCTCGGTCACTTGCGCTTCGGCTACGCCGCTGCTGACGATCCCGGTAGCCAACGGTGTCACGGGGGGATCTTCCGCGAAGGCCATGCCGGGGAACATTATCGACGCAAACAGGCAGGAAATGACGAATTTTCTGACATGCTGCATGATCGGAGTCCTTATTCAGGGGGAATTGAAGATTGTTCTTTCAACAACCAGGCAATGCCACTGCGGTCACTCTGTCCCGGAATTATAGTAAAGCACCTCATATTCATGAGAGTTATCCCTGAAAGCGTAACCTTGGTCACGTTATGCTTGCGCATGAATTCTCCCCCCGTTAGCGCTTATTTTGCTGAATGACCCGCTTCATACCGGCATTCCCTTTCGCTCATCCTCTCTACTGTTCACCCCACTTTACGACCGCCGTCACACCTCGCCACCGCCAAATTGCGTTGGTTATAGAGTCGTCTACAATTCAATCGAATTACCCCCTACAACATCAGAAATTATTATTATTAGAGGTGATTATGTTACAGAAACACGAAAACGTAATAAGTATGACTGTACTAAGCCCGCAAGCCACCCAACAGCTGATGCCATCGTTTTCCTCCTTGCCCCACACGCAACACGCCGACGGAAAATATCGCCTGCGCCGTTACTCGGTCGTCAAATACCTCAACCCCAACGTCGCCGAAGTGGGGCCGCGCACTTTCATGCAGTCGGATCAGATCAACCACTTTCAGGGCAACGTGGTGCGCCGCTTCGAACCTATCGACAGCGCCGTGTTGCAGAGCGCCGGCATGGCAGAGATGTGCAACCTGTTTGCAGAAAGCAACGAACTGCCGGAAGGCGCCGAGATAGAGATCCACCAGATGCGCGTGGTCGCCATCGAGAAAGACACCCAGGTGGCGCCGGAAGGCATTCACCAGGACGGTTTCGACCACATCGCGATGATCGCCATTCACCGGCACAACATCGTCGGCGGTGAAATCATGCTGTATGACGACAGCCACCACGATCCTTTCTTTAAAAAAGCGCTGGCGGACGGCGAAGCCGTGCTGCTGGCGGACAGCAAACTGTGGCACAACGCCACGCCGATCAACGCCGTGAGCCCAACAGAAGAAGGCCATTTGGACCTCTTCGTCCTCACCGCACGGGGAGAGAAAGCATGACCTTTACTCCCGAGCTCGCCCGCCGCCAGTTCAGCGCCCTGTCCCAGCTAATCGACGGCAAACCGGCGATCTTTTTCGACGGCCCCGGCGGTGCGCAGGTTTCACGGGGCGTGCTGGAAAAAATGACGGATTACCTGGGGGCATACAACGCCAACCTGGGCGGCCACTACTTCTCCAGCCGAGTCACCGGCGAGGTGATGGGCCAGGCGCGGGAATCGGTGCGCGCCTTGTTAAATGCCCCGTCGGCCGACACCATCGTCTTCGGCATGAACATGACCACGCTGACTTTTCATCTCAGCCGCATCATCAGCCGCGACTGGCAGGCCGGCGATGAGGTCATCGTCACCGCGCTGGATCACTACGCCAACGTCTCCAGCTGGCAGCAGGCCGCTGCCGACAGAGGGGCCGTGGTGCATCAGATACCGCTCGAGAGCGCCGACTGCGCATTGGATGCCGCGAAAGTGTGTGAGCGCATCAATGCCAACACCCGCCTGGTGGCGGTCAGCTACGCCTCCAACGTCACCGGCAGCATTGTCGATATCAAAACCATCGTCGAAGCCGCGCATCGGGTCGGTGCGCAGGTGTATGTCGACGCCGTTCATTACGCCCCGCATAACCTGATCGACGTACAGGCGCTGGGCTGTGATTTCCTGGTGTGCTCCGCCTACAAGTTCTTTGGCCCGCACGTCGGCATGGCCTACATCGCGCCGCAGTGGCTGCAGCGCCTGCGTCCGTACAAAGTCGAGCCGGCCACCGACGTCGGCCCCGGCCGTTTCGAGACCGGTACTCAGAGTTTCGAAGCGCTGGCCGGCGTCGCGGCCGCTGTCGAATATCTGGCGCAGTGGGGGACGCCGGGCGCGCCGTTAAGGCAGCGTTTGCAGGAGAGCTTCGCCGCCTACCACCAGCATGAAGAGGCGCTGTGCCGCCACTTCCTGCAACGGCTGCAGCAGCTCGACGGGGTGCGGCTTTATGGCAATCCCCAGGCGGACAGCGCGCGCCGCACACCGACCTTCGCCCTGACCTTCAGCGGCCATACGCCTGACGCAATCGCCCGCCGCCTCGGGCAGCACAACATCTGCGCCGGCAGCGGGCATTTCTATGCGTTGGGCTTGGTGCAACAGCTGGGGTTGCAGGACGGCGGCGTGCTGCGCATCGGCATGATGCACTACAACACTCAAGGCGAGATCGATACGCTGTTCAACGTGATCGCCGAAGATATTCTCAGTTAACCCGGCCACATCGCCCGCTCACCTTATTGAGCGGGTTGAGCGGACGAAAAGGAATCAAACTGCCCGCCTTTTCTTCCATGAGAGTCCACGGCACGCTGATGCGTGCCTTTCTTTCACTCCGTTACGAAATGCGGGGATAATGAACATACTCATGCTGGAACGGCAAAAGAAGCCGGGATCGGCGCATCGTGCGGTTGTCACCGGATACGCCGGAGGTAGCGCATTGCACGCATTCTCTTTTGACTCAGCAGTGGGCATAATGACAAACACGGTCTGGGTCAGATGAGTATGAATGGTGAAGTCGCAGCGAATTACGTTAAATGACATTGCTGTACTGGCGGGTGTAACCAAAATGACGGTCAGTCGCTATCTGCGCACGCCGGACAGGGTTAAACCGGAAACAGCTGCGCGCATTGCCGCCGTTATCGAGGAAGTCGGCTATCAGGCCGATCCCGACAATCCCGCCCTCTA
Source organism: Serratia sp. OLAL2 (assembly GCF_002752475.1). Taxonomy (NCBI): domain Bacteria; kingdom Pseudomonadati; phylum Pseudomonadota; class Gammaproteobacteria; order Enterobacterales; family Yersiniaceae; genus Serratia; species Serratia sp. OLAL2. The sequence continues at coordinate 146,614 of NZ_MSTL01000003.1, forward strand.
TTCCAATAGCCCTCCCCTCATCGGCGTTCTGGTTCCTTCTTTTAACAATCTGATATTTGCTGATGTCCTCGCCGGCATTGAATCCGTGACGTCTATACAGGGTTATCAGACGCTGGTCGTCAATTATGACTACAACAGCAAACGCGAAGAGGAGCAAATTGCCGCGATCCTGGCTTTTAAGATAAAAGGGCTGCTGCTGACCGAGTCGGTCCATAGTTTGCGGGCGGAAAAATTCCTGAAGACGGCAAAAATACCCGTTGCTGAAATCATGGGGCTGTCAGGCAATACAGATCGAATTAACGTGGGTTTTGATAATGTGAAAGCCGGCTACGATATGACCACCATGCTGCTGGCCAGCGGTAAAAAACGCATTATCTATTTTGGTTCAATGTCTGATATCCGCGATGAACAGCGTTATACGGGATACTGTCAGGCAATGGCTAACCATGATTTACCTACCGGTCGTATCTCCCCCAATAAGATCTCTTCCATTTCGATTGGAACAGGGATGATGACGCTTGCGAGCCAGATGTATCCGGATATGGACGGTATTCTCTGTACCAACGACGATCTGGCCGTGGGCGTGTTACAGGAATGTCTGGCAAACGGTATCAGCGTGCCAGCGCAAATGGCCATTGCCGGATTTCACGGTCTTGAGATCGGGCAGATCATTACTCCTCGGTTAGCCAGCGTACTGACGCCACGGTATGAGATGGGGAAAGTGGCGACAGAAATCATAATAAAAAAAATTAAAGGGCTGCCGACCATTGAACGTGTCGATCTCCACTTCCGCCTGTCAATGGGGGAGACAATATAGCTTGCCCCTGCCAGTGACTTTATCATTGGCCATCACTGCCCGCTTCGCCAGAAGACCATCTCTCGTTATCCCGGCCAGAGATTCGGCCAGATGGCGCCACCCACCTGACCGAACGCCCCCTTAACGTGCCTTGCGGCGGCGGAGCCAGAATAGGACCAGCAGAATAATGACGACCGCCGCGACGGCCATGCCAGGCAGAATCATCGGCTGTGCGCGCGCCAACAGCGGTTTCGGGCCCCCGGCGCGCACCTCACTCACGTCGGCCTCAGTCACGCTCAGCGTGCTGTTGCCGTATTTCTGCAGCACGAAGTTAGCGATATCGGCAACCTGCTTATCCGTCAGCTCTCCGACATAGGAACCGGCGCCAAAGCTCGGCATCAGGACGTGCTTACCGTCAACCCGGCGATCAACCCCCTGCAAAATGACGGCAATCAGGTTTGACGGATTGCTCGCGGCCGTGGTGGAGTTGTTGAACAGCGAAGGGTAGGCCTGGTTCAAACTGCCGCTGCCATCCGGCTGATGGCAACTGGCGCAGTAGCCGCTGTAGAGCGCCTCGCCGCTATTGAGCGTGTGGTTGGCGTTGGGCGAATTGATGCCGCGGAGATGGTGCTCAACGTTGTAATGCGCTTGACTAAAGCTATTGCCCTGGCGCTCATCGCCCTGTGACGGTACGGTCCTCAGGTAAGTCGCTATCGCCTGCAGCTGCCGGTCGGTCAGGTATTGGAAGCTGTGCTCAACGGCTTCAGCCATTGGCCCCGCCGCTTGCGCGCGCCCTTCCGCCCGACCGGTTTTCAGGTAGGCCACTAACTCCTGCTCGCTCCAGCCACCGATCCCTTCTTGGCGATCTGCGGTGATATTCGGCGCGTACCAAGAGCCCAACGATGCCCCCATCAGGAAGCGCGAATTGTCTTCCGCCATCAGCACATTACGCGGCGTATGACAGGTTCCGCAGTGAGCCGGGCCCTGCACCAGCGCGGCCCCTTCGTTCCACGCCTCACCTTTCGTCAGATCCGGAGTGAAGCGCCGATTGTCCAAATAAAGCCTGTTCCACACCGCCATGGAGAGGCGGATGTTGAACGGAAACGGCAGATCGGTTTGGTGCTTGGCCGGCTCATCGACCGGGGCAACGCCATGCATGAAATAGGTATACAGAGCGTGGATCTCGTCATCACTCAGACGGGTGTAGGCGGTGTAGGGCATGGCCGGATAGAGATACGCCCCATCTTTCCGGATCCCGGCGCGCAGCACGTCGGCAAACGCCGCTTCGGAATAGCCGCCGATGCCGTATTTTACCGATGGAGTAATATTGGTGGCGTAGATAGTGCCCATAGGGGAAGCGATGCCGTACCCCCCGGCAAAAGGTTTACCCTGCTGCTGCGTATTCGTATGGCAGGCCATGCAGTCCGAGGCGATAGCCAGCGCTTGCCCTTTAGCGATCAGATCGCCGTCCTGGGCATGCGCCGCAAAACCGCTTCCCAGCAGCAGCGTCGCTGCCAGCGCGTGGGTGATTTTATTCATTTGCTCTCCAGGGCTCGAAGTACGTCATTGGCCGCCTTGAGTCCAAGCGCCGCCATCGTCAACGTGGTGTTGACAACGCTGGCTGAAACCATGGCGCCTCCACCCGGGATCCAAAGGTTGTCGTGATCGTGAGCGCGGCAATTACCGTTCACCACCGAGTTCGTGGGGTCGCTGCCCATGATCGTGCCGCCCATAATGTGGTTGTTGGCATTCAGCTTGTCGTTAATCACAAACTCTTGCGCATCGAACAAGTCGCCAATCTGCCGTAGCTGGGCTTTGACCACTTCCAGCCCTTTGCGCACGTAATCGCCGACGTCGTAGTGGATGTCCGGGCAGGCCAGGCCATGCTTGTCTTTGCGAGTGGGGCTCAGGGTCAGACGGTTGTTCGGGTCCGGCAGCGGTTCCAGGCTGATGGAGAGATCCACCGAGCGGCTGGCGCGATCGCGCACTTCATCCTGCAGCGCCTTGCCGACCTTGCCCGTTTTCAGGACTTCAAGGGCGGAGGGGATCACCCGGTTGATGTTGTTGATGATGATCTTGTTGGCGGAGTGGTCGCTGCGGAACGCGCCGTCACGATACCCCACCATGCAGCTGCTCTGCGCCGGGCCGCGGCCAACCCACAGGGCCTCTCGCGCCAGGAAGGAGCAGTGCAGGCCCGAGTGATCCATCATGTTGCGTCCCACCTGATCCGAGCTGTTCGCGATGCCGTTCGGGTTCTTTTCGTTGGCCGCCAGCAGCAGCAAGCGCGGGTTCTCAATCCCATTGCAGGCCAGAACGAACGTTTTACCGATCGCCCGATGGGAGTTGTGCGCCGTGTCATACCAGTGAACGGCGGTGACGCGGTTATTGTCGTCGGTGTCAATTTTGTACACCACCGCTTCAGGGATCACCTTCGCCCCCTTGTGTTCGGCCCGTTCAACGTGGTGAATACCGTTGTACATCGCCCCGATCGGGCAAATCGGCTGGCAATTGTTATTGCCGCAGCAGGTGGGCCGTCCATTCCAGGGCCGGGTGCTGCGGCCTTGCGGAATGGGCACCGATTTAAAACCGTGAGGATTAACAATCTCAGCAATGCGTCTGTCGCCGTAGGCCCAGGGCACCATGTCCATCGGGTAAGGCCCGCTGCGTTCCGCAGGGGACTGCCACTCCGGATTATTCGGGCCGGCAACGCCTATTTCCTCTTCGGCTTTCGCGTACCACGGTTCGATATCTTCGTAAGAAATAGGCCAGTCTCTCCCCACGCCATAGAGAGATTTCATGCGAAAATCATTGGGATGGTTGCGCCAGCAAGAAGCGGCCCAGTGCCAGGTGGTTCCCCCCACCACACGCAAATAGCCCTGTTTAAAGCCAGAGCCATTGGGGCCGGTCAGTTTGATATAGTCGTTCTCCGGGAAATAGAGCGGCGCGGTGGCGTACTCCTATTGCGGGTAAAGCCCCTGAAAATCCGACCCCGCACGATTGTGCAGTGGCATATTGCGCCAGTTTTCCACAGCCTGTGCGCGCTCAATGCGCGGGCCTGCTTCAAGTACCAGCACCGAGTAGCCCTGGCTCACCAAAGCATCCGCCATCAGACCGCCCACAATACCGGAACCGACAATGACGACATCGGCCTCTGCATCGCCGGAAGCATTAATTATTGGGCTTTTCACACGCGGTCCTCATATTTTTTATCGGCTACGGCAGGCAAATCTGTTGCGGGAATGGAAGGTTGGCGGGTAACGCCCGGCGGCAGGCCGGTCCACCACAGCGGGCCAAAATTGCACCAGGTCGGCACGATCAGGGCATCCTGAACCGTGCGATACATCAGTGCCTCTTTATAGGTAATCAACTGACCCTGCTCGGCGCTTGAAGGATCTACGGTTCCGGTATACCACGCGGTCACGATGGCCTGAATAAGCTCCCTCTGCCCCTGTTCAATCGCATGTCGGTTCAAGGTTTCCGCATCGGTAGCTTGCTGGCTCAGGGTGAACAGGGCGTTGAGTTGCGAGTTCAACTGCGGAAAATGTTCGCGCAGTGCGGAAAAATAGCGGGCGGAGAGGGTGACGTCCAAATCGTCAAACTCGGTAATTTTTCTCGAAATTTGCAAAAATTGCGCGTATTCAACGGGCGAGGCGGCAATTTGTGCCCGTTCGGCATAGGTTATATTTGAATAAGGCAACAGGCTGGCGGCGACGATGACGCCCACCATTTTTCCCAGCGCCTCCCTGCGGGTAAGCACGATTTGCAACGACATTGTTAGCTCCAAAATAATTTATTTTTATATAGTTTTTTTAATATCTATCAGAACGCAGGCAAACCAAAATAAAAAATTGTGCCAATGGGGAGGAACCGCATTAAAAGATCAAGGCGTTATGAGATTGGCTACATCGACTACAGAGGTAAACTCACGGCCTTTAAGGATGTAATGTGAACCTGAAGAAAATATCCCTGTAAATAATACGGCGTAATCTCTGCCGTAAATTTATTCAACCCAACTCAATCTTTAAAAATTAGGGGCTATGGCTTTGACGGGAAAGGCGTATTCTTCGGAATCGCTGCAGACAGCGGATGAGCGAGGCTTTCCGCCGGGCAGCCTGAAGTCGCGATACCAGCCGCCGCTGAACGTCTTGCTACGTCAGCAGGGCGCAGTCGATTTTCGCCACAATTTTACGCAGAGCTGCCGGTGCCGTGCAGGTACTCATCGGGCGGTGCAACTCACCCGGGAAGATAACAGCCAGTTCACCGGGTTGCAGGTGGATGAGAGTCTCACCGGGGATCGCCGGGCTAAACCCAAGATCGTGCGCCTCGTTAAACGGCTCACTCAGGGGCAGAGGTAGCCCCAGAACCCCGGCGCCAATCACTTCTTTCCCTTCCAGGACAAGATGGATATCCAGATACTGGCGATGAAACTCTGGCTTCTGGTCGGCCAATAGTTTGGTTTCCCCTTCAACGACGTTAAAGAACATCTGTTTACCCTGCACCTGATAGTGCCCGACAGGTAAATTGTACGGCTCATTTTCAATAATACTGGCCAGCATTTTACGGATGGCCGCCGGATAGAACCTATTATTTACGGCAGTGGTTAAAGCATCAATAATCATAATATTTTCTCTGGTCAATATCGGCTCGGTATTTCACCGACAAAAACAATGGTTGGATAGTGTTATGGCAACACGCAATCTCGGCGTAATTACGGCAGAATCACTATTAGATCGTTCTACGGGCGTCACTATGAATAAACAACAAAGCAAACCGCTTTGTTTCTAATATTTACAACCTATCACCACTGTGAGTAAACTCCACCTGAAAGGCCATTCGGTATGGTGAAATAAGTCATGGCCTATCTCACGGTTTTTAGCCGTTTAAAACTGTGACAAAAGTCACTTAATTAAGTGTTACGAAACAGCGTTACTTATCCTGTGATCCACGGCAGAAAATCACTGGCTATTCACCCTTTTCACCAGAATCGACCGATTTCACACTCTCCGCCTACGGGCATAACGGGCTATCGCCCCCGATAATAATCGACAGAAGCCACGAAATTGCACACGAGATCACGCCAGCAGTAACATGCTTTTTTAACACTCTTTGGCGTGATGTAGATCGCAATAATAAGCGGTAAAAAAACGTCTGATACAGGATATCCCCTATTGTTTTCAGACAGGATCGCAACGATGCACACTGACACTCAACCTACCATTTTACTTATCGCGCCGGTGATGGATGCTTTACAGGCCGCGTTGGACGCCAGTTACCGGGTATTCCGTCTCTATGAACAATCAGATATTCCAGCCTTCCTGGCTCGCCATGGCGCAGACGTTCAGGCGGTGGTCACCCGTGGTGACGTGGGGGTAACCCGGGAGACGCTGGAGCAGCTGCCGCAGGCGGGCATGATTGCTGTTTTTGGCGTGGGAACTGACGCTATCGACCTCAACTACACCCGGGAACGCCATATCAGCGTCGGGATCACCGCCGGCGTGCTGACCGATGATGTGGCCGATCTGGCGATGGGGCTAATGCTGTCCGCCAGCCGCCGCCTCTGCCAAGGAGACCGTTTTGTACGCGAAGGCCGCTGGGAAACGACGCCGCCACCGCTGGCGACCAAAGTGAGCGGTAAGCGCATCGGTATTTTTGGCATGGGGAATATTGGCCAAGCCATCGCCCGCCGGGCGAAAGGCTTCGATATGACCATCCTGTATACTGACCGCCGGCGCAAAGACGACCTGGATTACCCGTGGTGCGCCGATCTGCACACGCTCGCAGCGCAGAGTGATTTCCTGGTGATCGCGGCATCTGGCAGTGCGGAAAACCGCGGGATTATTGATGCCAGCGTATTTAACGCCATGCCCGATCGTGCCTGGCTTATCAATATCGCCCGCGGCAGCCTGGTCGATGAGGCGGCGCTGATAAAGGCGTTACAAAATCATGTTATCGCCGGGGCCGCTCTGGATGTGTTTGAAAACGAGCCCCATGTCCCGACAGCGTTCTTTGCGCTCGAGAATGTTTTGCTTCAGCCCCACGTGGCCAGCGCTACCGTAGAAACCCGCCAGGGAATGAGCCAATCCGTTTTGGATAATCTCGCAGGTTATTTTTCCCATCAGGATATTCCTGGCTTAATTCAATAAAAATGATCGCCTGAATGGCGCACCATCATTTTTATTCAGCCTAACAAAATATCCGCTTATCGTGGCGGATATCATCGAGGCATTACTATGACCGATAAAATACCAGGAACTCGCTGGCTGCGGGTTATCGCGCCGATCCTTGTCACCTGCATTATTTCATTTATGGATCGCGTTAATATCAGCTTTGCTCTGCCGGGCGGCATGGAACAGGATTTAGGTATTACCAGCCAAATGGCTGGCGTGGCCAGTGGGATATTTTTTATTGGTTATTTATTTCTGCAAATCCCTGGCGGACGACTTGCGGTTTACGGTAGCGGGAAACGTTTTATCGCCTGGTCGCTCGTGGCCTGGGCGATTGTCTCTATCGCCACCGGCTTTGTCACCCATGAATATCAGCTGCTCGCGCTGCGTTTTATTCTCGGGATCTCCGAAGGAGGAATGTTGCCCGTCGTGCTGACCATGGTCAGCAATTGGTTCCCGGAAAAAGAACTGGGCCGGGCCAATGCCTTTGTCATGATGTTTGCCCCACTAGGGGGGATGCTGACTGCCCCAGTTTCCGGCGCGATTATTGCCACTCTCGACTGGCGCTGGCTGTTCATTATCGAAGGCTTGTTGTCGGTCGTGGTGCTGGCCATTTGGTGGCTGGTGATCAGTGACCGTCCGGAAGAGGCGCGTTGGCTGCCGGCGAAGGAACGCGACTATTTATTGACCGAACTGGCCCGGGAGCGCAAAGCGCGAGAAGGGATGGTGCCGGCGGCAAAAGCACCGTTAAAAGCGGTGTTTCGCAACAAGGGATTGATGCGCCTGGTCGTGCTGAATTTCTTTTACCAGACCGGAGACTATGGATATACGTTGTGGCTGCCCACCATCTTGAAAAACCTGACCGGTGGCAGCATGGCCAATGTTGGGGTATTGGCGATCCTGCCGTTTGTTGCCACTCTGGCGGGGATTTATGTGATTTCGATGTTCAGCGATCGCAGCGGTAAACGCCGTTTGTGGGTCAGGATCTCCCTGTACTGTTTTGCGGCGGCGCTGATAGCCTCGGTGATCCTGCATGAGCACGTGGTGGCCGCCTATATCGCGTTGGTGGTGTGCGGCTTCTTCCTTAAAGCGGCGACCAGCCCCTTCTGGTCAATTCCCGGACGCATTGCGACGGCAGAAGTGGCGGGCAGCGCACGCGGGGTGATCAACGGGCTGGGCAACCTCGGTGGGTTCTGCGGCCCCTATCTGGTAGGCGTCATGATTTATGTGTACGGACAGAACGTCGCGGTTTGCGCGCTGGCGGCATCGCTGCTGCTGGCGGGAAGTATCACCTTCCTGCTGCCGAAAGAATGCGATCGCTCCTGCGAAGAAACGGACAATCTCCTCCCCTCCGGGGCTAAACAGAAATGGAGCTAAGCGGCAATGGCGCGGTGTGGGCAGCAACGGTGGCTCACACCCGCATCAGGACTGGATGGCGCGTTGTGTTATCGCGGTAAGATGCCAGGCCAGCGGCTTGCTCGTCTCACACGTCAACCCACACCAAACGGTGATGCAATCGTTGAGAATCAGCTTTTCTGAAAACGGTTATAGCTCAATGGGGTGATGTTTACGGAGGTTTTGGAGCGGGTGAAGGGAATCGAACCCTCGTATGCAGCTTGGGAAGCTGCCGTTCTACCATTGAACTACACCCGCATCGGTGTGCGACAGGCATTATAACCGGTTATCGGCGGCGGGCAAGCGGAGATGGCGCGTAACTGTCGATGTTTTAAGCGGTTAAGTCCCGTAGACGAAAAAAAACCGGCGCAGTCGCCCGCACCGGTTGTTACACGCTAAACGCGATTATTTCTGTGGGCGCATCGCCGGGAACAGAATCACGTCGCGGATGGTGTGGCTGTTGGTGAACAGCATGACCATACGGTCGATACCGATGCCCAGACCGGCGGTCGGCGGCAGGCCGTGCTCCAGCGCGGTGACGTAGTCTTCGTCGTAGAACATCGCTTCGTCGTCGCCGGCGTCTTTGGCGTTCACCTGATCGGCGAAGCGCTGCGCCTGGTCTTCGGCGTCGTTCAGCTCGGAGAAACCGTTGCCGATTTCACGGCCGCCGATGAAGAACTCGAAGCGGTCGGTGATTTCCGGGTTCACGTCGTTGCGGCGCGCCAGCGGCGACACTTCAGCCGGGTACTCGGTGATGAAGGTTGGCTGAATCAGATGGCTTTCCGCCACTTCTTCGAAGATCTCGGTCACGACGCGGCCCAGACCCCAGCTCTTCTCAACCTTGATGCCGATGGATTCGGCGATGGCCACCGCTTTACCCATGTCGGCCAGGTCAGCCAGATCGGTTTCCGGACGGTATTTCTTGATCGCCTCGGTCATGGTCAGCTTCTCGAACGGCTTGCCGAAGTCGAACACTTCGTCGCCGTACTGCACCTGAGAGGTGCCCAGCACTTTCTCGGTCAGGGTGCGGAACAGGGTCTCGGTCAGCTCGATCAGGTCTTTGTAATCCGCGTAAGCCATGTAGAGTTCCATCATGGTGAACTCTGGGTTGTGACGCGGAGAAACGCCTTCGTTGCGGAAGTTGCGGTTGATTTCGAACACGCGTTCGAAGCCACCGACCACCAGACGCTTCAGATACAGTTCCGGCGCGATGCGCAGGTACATGTCGATATCCAGCGCATTGTGATGCGTGATGAACGGACGCGCGGACGCGCCGCCCGGGATCACCTGCATCATCGGGGTTTCGACTTCCATGAAGCCGCGTTCCACCATGAAGTTGCGGATAGCCGACATCACCTGCGAGCGCACTTTGAAGGTGTTGCGCGATTCTTCGTTGGCGATCAGGTCCAGGTAACGCTGGCGGTAACGGGTTTCCTGATCTGCCAGGCCGTGGAATTTGTCCGGCAGCGGGCGCAGCGCTTTGGTCAGCAGACGCAGCTCGGTGCAGTGGATCGACAGTTCGCCGGTCTTGGTTTTGAACAGCTTGCCGCGCGCGCCGAGGATATCGCCCAGGTCCCACTTCTTGAACTGCTCGTTGTACACGCCTTCAGCCAGATCGTCGCGCGCGACGTACAGCTGAATGCGGCCGCCCACGTCCTGCAGCGTAACGAAGGATGCCTTGCCCATAATGCGGCGGGTCATCATACGGCCGGCGACGGTCACTTCTACGCCCAGCGCTTCCAGCTCTTCGTTGTCTTTATCACCGTACGCGGCGTGCAGTTTGTCGGAGGTGGAATCGCGACGGAAGTCATTCGGGAACGCAATGCCGTTCTCACGCAGGCCGGCCAGCTTCTCGCGGCGGGACTGCAGTTCGTTATTGAGATCCAGCGCCTGATCGGCGCCCTGTACTTGTTGTTCAGACATTTCTATTCCTCATAACCCGGCTTTCAAACTTGCCTCAATGAATTTATCCAGGTCGCCATCCAGTACGGCCTGCGTGTTACGCGTTTCGACGTTGGTGCGCAAATCCTTGATGCGGGAGTCATCCAGCACGTAAGAACGGATTTGGCTGCCCCAGCCGATGTCGGACTTGTTGTCTTCCATCGTCTGCTTATCAGCATTTTTCTTTTGCATCTCAAACTCGTACAGCTTGGCTCGCAGCTGTTTAAACGCTTGATCCTTGTTCTTATGCTGAGAACGATCGTTCTGGCACTGCACCACGATGTTGGTTGGCAGGTGAGTAATACGTACGGCGGATTCGGTTTTGTTGACGTGCTGACCGCCCGCACCGGAGGCGCGGTACACGTCGATACGCAGATCCGCCGGGTTGATTTCGATATCGATATCGTCGTCCACTTCCGGGTAGATGAACACCGAGCTGAACGAGGTGTGGCGACGGCCGCCGGAATCGAACGGGCTCTTGCGCACCAGGCGATGCACGCCGGTTTCAGTGCGCAACCAGCCGAACGCGTAGTCGCCGATGATCTTGATGGTGGCCGATTTCAGGCCCGCGACGTCGCCGTCGGATTCTTCGATCACTTCGGTCTTGAAGCCCTTGGCTTCGGCCCAGCGCAGGTACATGCGCAGCAGCATGCTGGCCCAGTCTTGCGCTTCGGTGCCGCCGGAGCCGGCCTGGATATCCAGGTAGCAGTCGGCGCTGTCGTATTCGCCGGAGAACATGCGGCGGAATTCCAACTGATCCAGCTTGCTCATCAGTTGATCCAGCTCGGCGACCGCTTCGTTGAAGGTTTCTTCGTCGTCGGCTTCCACCGCCAGTTCCAGCAGCCCGCCGACGTCTTCGCCGCCCTGCTCCAGCTGATCGATGGTTTCAACGATGGCTTCCAGCGCGGCGCGCTCTTTGCCGAGCGCCTGTGCGCGCTCCGGCTCGTTCCAAACGTCCGGCTGCTCCAGCTCGGCGTTGACTTCTTCTAGGCGTTCCTTCTTGGCATCATAGTCAAAGATACCCCCTAAGAACCGCAGTCCGCTCGGACAGGTCCTGAATTCGGTTTTTTACCGGGTTAATTTCAAACATGGTTTCGTTCTTTTACGTTGATGTCGTCGATGGCGGAATGCCATTGGAACCGCTAATTCTAACGGATCCGGGCGGCAGTTTATAGCGAGTTGGTCAGTTTTTGTGGCGATCGGGCGACAAAGCGGGTGGCAGGAAGAGCAGGAATTTCACCAGCGTTTTATTACCGGTGCCCCTCACGCCGCTAAGCTGTTCAAGTATTGAGCAATGTGGTCATTGAGACTATAGTCGCTATGATGACTCACAGGGACAGGCGGTGCCAAAATGGACATTTTCGTCACGGATGATTTCGACAAATTGATGAAGAAAAATCGCATCGTCGATCAAAAGATTTGCACCGCGGCTCACGAACTCGCACACGGTAACCATGACGGCGATCTGGGCGGCGGCGTCTACAAGAAACGTATTTCGCTCAATCGGGGTAAACGGGGTGGTGCTCGATCCATCGTGGCGTTTAAACGCGGTCGTCATCAGTATTTTATTGATGGATGGCTGAAAAACACCGTAAAACAGAACGGTGCAAAAGAAATCAACGATGATGAATTGGCAACCTATCGCGAGCTCGCCAGAGATTTTCTTGCCATGCCGCCGGAAATTATCAAACGAGCCATCGATAGCGGCTACTTGCGAGAGGTGAAATGCGATGACTGATAATCGCCTGCTCAGACTGCAAAAAATGGCACAGCGTTTTAATGAGATCGGTGCGGTGTCAGACGATACCGTACGCAACATCGCCACACGAGTACAGGCGCAGGAACAACATGCCCAGCGTGAGCAGCATGATCAAATGGACGGCGCACGCATCAAAATGCTGCGCAGACGGCTCGGCTTGAGCCAGGCCGATTTAGCGGCCGTGGTCAACATGTCGACCACCAGCGTACAAAAATGGGAACGTAACGCGGTAAAACCCCAGGGAGCCGCACTCAGAATGCTGGAAATTATCGAACAGAAAGGGGTCGCCAGCCTGATCATCTCACCACGAAACTGATGAGCGTTCGTGCACCAGTCACTGACCGATGCACGAACGTCAATTCCGCCTCAGCGCGGCCAAAGATGCTGGATCAGCAGCTGCACGTTGCGGTTGCCGCGAAACTCGTTGACGTCGAGCTTGTAGGCCAGTTCCACCTCGCGCACGCTGCTGTCAGGCCACAGCGTGGTGTCCACGTTGAACGCGATGCCGTCGAGCAACGGGCCGCCGCCGAGCGGCTCCACCATCAGCTTCAGGTGTTTCTCGCCCACCAGCCGCTGCTGCAGGATGCGGAACTTGCCGTCGAAGGTCGGTTCCGGGAACGCCTGGCCCCACGGGCCGCCCTCGCGCAGCAGCTCCGCCGTTGTCAGCGACAGCTCCTGCATCGCCAGTTCGCCGTCGGACCAGATCACCCCTTCCAGCATCGCCGGATCGAGCCATTCACCCACCAACTCGCCGAAACGCTGGCGGAACTCGTCGAATTTGGCCTCTTCCAGCGACAATCCGGCCGCCATCGCGTGGCCGCCGAACTTCATCATCAGCCCGGGGTTCAGCATATCCAGCCGCTCCAGCGCATCGCGCATGTGCAGGCCGGGCACCGAACGGCCGGAGCCTTTCAGTATGCCGTCGCCCGCCGGCGCGAACGCGATCACCGGGCGGTGGAAACGCTCTTTGATGCGCGAAGCGAGGATGCCCACCACGCCCTGGTGCCATTCCGGGTGATACATCGCCAGCCCGTAAGGCAGCTCGGTGCTGGTGCGCTCCAGCTGATCGCACAGCTGCAGGGCTTCCACCTGCATGCCTTGCTCTATCTCGCGTCGCGTCTGGTTCAGCGCATCGAGATCGTTGGCCAGCATACGCGCCTGCGCAATGTCGTCGCTCAGCAGCAGCGCCACGCCGATAGACATGTCGTCCAGCCGGCCGGCGGCATTGAGGCGTGGACCGAGAGCGAAACCGAGATCGTTGGCCGCCAGTTGGCGGGCATCGCGATTAGCCACTTCAAGCAGCGCGCGGATGCCCGGTCGGCATTTGCCGGCGCGGATGCGGTTTAACCCCTGATACACCAGAATACGGTTGTTGGCATCCAGCGGCACCACGTCGGCCACGGTGCCGAGCGCCACCAGGTCCAGCAGCTCCGCCAGATTGGGCATCGCCAGCGCGCGCTGCTCGAACCAGCCGCTGTCCCGCAGGCGGGCGCGCAGCGCCAGCATCAGGTAGAACGCGACACCAACCCCCGCCAGCGATTTGGACGGGAAGGCGCAGCCGCGCAGGTTGGGGTTAACGATCGCTTCGGCCGCCGGCAGGGTCTCGCCCGGCAGGTGATGATCGGTCACTAGCACCTGCATACCCTTGGCGTGCGCCACGTCGACGCCGGCGTGGGAGGAGATGCCGTTATCGACGGTGACAATGAGTTCTGCGCCGCGCGCCGCCGCCTGCTCCACCACTTCGGGGCTCAGGCCATAACCGTCTTCGAAACGGTTAGGCACCAGATAATCGACGGCTGCGCCGCCCATGCTGCGCAGCGCCAGCACCGTCAGCGCGGTGCTGGTGGCGCCGTCGGCGTCGAAATCGCCCACCACCATGATGCGGCGGCCGTCGGCCAGCGCCTGTTGCAGCAGGCCGACGGCGTCGACGATGCCGTCCAGCTGTTGCCAGGGCAGCATGCCCTTGACGCCTCGTTCCAGCTCTTGCTCAGCCTGCACGCCGCGCAGGGCGTAAAGCCGACGCAGCAGCGGCGGCAAACTGGCGGGCAGATGCGTGTCGTCCGCCGCCGGGCGGCGGCGTAGTTGCGTTTTGATACTCACCGGCGATTAACCACCGGCTTTGGTGGCGGCCTGGTGCGCATCCAGCATGGCGGCCATCTCTTTCGGCCCCTGATAGCCCGGGATCATCATGCCGTTTTCCAGGATGATGGCCGGCGTGCCCTGAATGCCGAACTGCACGCCCAGCTCGTAATGCTTGCTGATGTCGGTTTTGCAGGTCGCCGGAGAAACGGCATCGCCCTTCATGGCGGCGTCGAACGCCTTGGCCTTGTCGGCGGTGCACCAGATCGACTGCATGTCTTTTTCAGCCTGGGAAGCCAACCCCTGGCGCGGGAATGCCAGGTAACGCACGGTAATGCCCAGATCGTTGTACTCTTTCATCTGCTGATGCAGTTTGTGGCAGTAACCGCAGGTGATATCGGTGAACACGGTGATCACGTGTTTCTCTTTCGGCGCTTTGTAAACGATCATCTGATCTTTCAGCGCGTCCATCTTGGTGCCCAGCAGTTGGTTGGTCACGTTGACCGGCTCTTTGCCGCTGACGTCAAACAGCGGGCCCTGCAGGATGTGCTTGCCGTCTTCGGAGGCGTATAGCACGCCGCTGTCGGTCAGCACGGTTTTCAGGCCGTTGACCGGTGAAGGCTGCACGTCCGCCTGCTGGATACCCAGGCTGGCGAGCGCTTTTTTGATCGCCGCGTCATCGGCATGGGCGGCGCCGGCCACCGAAGCCACCAGCAGAGAGAGCAGCATTAAACCTTTTTTCATTGTTCCAATCCTTTCGAACCCGCCGCTCAGGCGCGCGGGTGATGCTGTTGATGTAGCTGTTTCAGTCGTTCGGTCGCTACATGTGTATAAATTTGCGTGGTCGAGAGATCGCTGTGCCCTAACAACATCTGTACGACACGGAGATCGGCCCCATGGTTCAGCAAATGGGTGGCGAACGCGTGCCGCAACACGTGCGGCGACAGACGCTCGCTGTCGATGCCCGCAAGGATGGCATAGTGTTTGATGCGATGCCAGAACGTCTGTCGGGTCATTTGCTGGCAGCGGGTGCTGGGGAACAGCACATCCAGCGTCTGGCCATTGACCAGCCATGGGCGGCCGTGCTCCAGGTAATTTTCGATCCAGTAGACCGCCTCTTCGCCCAGCGGCACCAGCCGCTCCTTGTTGCCCTTGCCGATCACCCGCACCACGCCCTGGCGCAGGCTGACGTCGCTGATGCTCAACCCCACCAGCTCGGAAACCCGCAGCCCGGTGGCGTACAACACTTCGAGCATCGCCTTGTCGCGCAGCTCCAGCGGTTGATCGACGCAGGGCGCCTGCAACAGCGCATCGACCTGCGCCTCGCTCAGATCCTTCGGCAAACGCTGCGGCAACTTGGGAGACGCCAGTTGCGCGGTGGGATCGTCGGCGCGCAGCTTCTCGCGGTACAGATATTGAAACAGGCGCCTCATGGCGCTCAACAAACGCGCGGAGCTGGTGGCCTTGTAGCCGCCGTCCACCCGCTCGGCGAGAAACGCCTGCAAATCCAACGCCTGCGCCTGCAGCAAGGTGGTATTTTGCTGGCCAAGCCAGGCGCCCAGGGCCTGCAAATCCAGCCGGTAGGAGGCCAGCGTATTTTCCGCCAGATTGCGCTCAAGCCACAGCGCATCCAGGAATTGTTCAATCAGCGCATTGTCTTGCTGTTGCACGCGGTCCTCTCTTTGTTGCATTTCCACCCGCGCCATTATGCCTTAAGCCGACGCAAATCAGGTATACTCGCTGCAATTCTCTAAACAGCAACGTAACGGTTTACACATGAAGATTGGTCTGTTTTACGGCTCCAGCACCTGCTACACCGAGATGGCGGCAGAAAAAATCCGTGAGATTCTGGGTGAAGACCTGGTCGACCTGCACAACCTGAAAGACGTCTCGCCCAAGCTGATGGAGGACTATTCCATTCTGATCCTCGGCATCCCGACCTGGGATTTCGGCGAACTGCAGGAAGACTGGGAAGCGATCTGGCCGCAGTTGCCAGAGCTGGATCTGAAAGGCAAGATCGTCGCCATGTACGGCATGGGCGATCAGCTCGGTTACGGTGAGTGGTTCCTTGACGCGCTGGGCATGTTGCACGATCACATCGCGCCGCTGGGCGTGCAGTTCATCGGCTTCTGGCCAACTGAGGGCTTCGAGTTCACCAGCCCCAAACCGCTGAGCGCCGACGGCAAACACTTCGTCGGCCTGGCGCTCGATGAGGTCAACCAATACGATCTGAGCGAAGAGCGCCTGCAGCAATGGTGCGAACAGATCCTGCTGGAGATGGAGCCGCTGTTGTAGCCGCTATCGGGCGCTGAGCGCGCCCGATTCCCCTCGCTTATTTCCACAGCCGGAAGCGTGGCTCATCTTCCCCGACCGGTGTTTCCTTGGTCAAACGCGCCGGATCGGCCACCTGATACCAGTCCAGTTTGCGCGTCAACAGCATAATGCCCGCCAGAATGGCGAACAGCAGCCCGGCTCCCAGCACCAACGCATTGTCCTCCGACTGCAACAGCAAATAGAGCACGCCGTACAACAACAATAGGCTCGCGGCGAACAGCGCACCGCGCAGCTTGCCGCGCAGTACGGCGCTCAGATAGAAACCGATCAGCCCGCTGCAGGCGATGCTGGCCGCCAGATAAGCGAGAGCGAATCCCAGGTGTTCGGAGAAGGCCAGCAAAATCAGGTAGAACAACACCAGCGCCGCGCCGACCAGCAGGTACTGAATCGGGTGCACCCGCAGCCCGGTCAGGGTTTCGAACAGGAAAAACGCCATAAACGTCAGCCCGATAAACAGCAGCGCGTATTTGACCGCGCGCTCGGTCAGCTGATAGTGATCGACCGGTTCGACCAGGCTGGCGCTGAAGGCCGGCAGCTTGTCCTCGTCGATAATGGCATCGTCGTAATGGAACGCACTGTTGATGTTGTTGGCAAACCAGGTGCTGCGCCAGCGAGCGCTAAACCCTTGCTCCGTCACCTTGCGTTCGTCCGGCAGGAAGTTGCCGAGGAAATTCGGGTGCGGCCAGTTGCTTTGCAGCTGCAGCTCGCTGCTGCGCCCCAGCGGCACCAGCGACAGGCTACTGGTGCCCGCCAACGTCAGGGTGAAGTCGGCGTTCAGCCCCTCTTTTTGTTGCAGCATCGCCAGCGTCAGCGGGGCGTGGATCCCCTGGCGCAACGATCCCACGCCGGTGCCCGGTTCAAACGCCACCGGCTGCGGCATTGCCAGCGGGGAAATGCGCTTGATGCCGCGAGAGTCGCTCAGCGCCACCAGCAGGAACGGCTGGCCGACGGTCACGTTGGCGCGTTGCAAATCCGTCAGCTCCGGCTGGCCGAAACGCACCTTGAAGTTCAGCGGCCCCTGGTAAACCTGCGTCTGATAAATGCCCAACTTGCGCACCTCCACATTCGGCGCGCCCTGTACCTGAAGCGACTCCGGCAGCAAATAGCGGTAATGCTGCACCCGCTGCACTACCGTTTGTCCTTTCTCGTCTTTCTTCTCTTCGCGTTCGACATAGGGAATGACAATCAACGGACCGAGCACGCGCTGCGCCCCGCTGGTGCTTTCGCTCACCTGCCCGACCACGCTTTGCCGATAGCCGCTGCGTTCGTCGATCACGCTCATCAGCTGGGCGATGGGGATCAACATCACCACCATCAATCCCAGCAGCGTGGTTATTTTCCAGAAAAGTACCGATTTCATCATGCTCGCTCCTCGTAGGTAATAAGGCCACGATAAAACCCGCAGGTGAAATCAGAATGTGGTTATGTGAAGGGAAGGTGAAGTCACAGCGATAACATGAAAGTCGCTTCCACCCCGTGCGGCCGGCGGTTGCGCAGGTGAATGCCGCCATGATGCAGACGGGCGACTTCCTGCACGAAGTTCAGGCCCAGCCCGCTGCTTTTCGGCCGTTCGGCGCGCGGCAGCGAATAAAAACGTTCGAACACTTTATCGAGGGCGTAGTCAGGAATGCCGCTGCCGTCGTCACAGACGCTGATGCAGTAATGCTGTTCCCGCCGTTCGCCTCGCACGCTGACGCACCCGCCCGACGGGGTAAAGTCGATCGCGTTGTCCAGCAGGTTGGTCAACGCCTGGCTGATCAGCAACGCATCGCCGTTCAGCGTCACCTCCGCCAACGCCTCCAGTTGCAATCTGACGCCGCGCTGCATCGCCTGCGCCTCTTTGCCCGCCATCGTCTGGCTGACCAGCGCCGCGATCGCGATGGGCGCGGTCTCCATGTCTGGCCGGCTCTCCAGCCGCGCCTGCACCAGCAGTTTGTCCACCAGCTGCTGGATGCGTGCGCTTTGCTGCTCGATGTTGGTGAGAAAACGCCGGGCGGTATCCGGCGGTGGCAGCTCCTGCAACAGCTCCGCCGCGCCCCTGATCGCCGCCAGTGGGCTTTTCAGCTCATGCGTCAGGGTATGTGCATACTGTTCGATATAAGCTTTACCTTCCAGCTTCAGTCGCATGCTCTCCAACGCCTGCGCCAGCTGCGTCAATTCCCGCCCGCCCACTTTGGGCAGCGGCGCGCTTTCCCCTTGCGCCACCCCGTCGGCATAACGCACCAGCCGGCCTATCGAACGGTTGATCCACCAGACGAATACCACGCCGATCAGCAACGCAATCCCCAGCAGCAACGCGCCGGCCCATAGAATGCGCCGTTCGCTGCGTTTGATCACCGGCGCCATGGTGCTGTTGGGTTTGCCCACGGTGAGCACGCCGATAATACGCCCTTGTTCTATCACCGGCGCGGCCACATACATCACCGAACTGTTTTCATCTTCTGGATCGCTACGGGTGCTGCGGGCGCCGTACTGGCCGCGCAGCGTCCGATAAACGTCATTCCAGCGCGAGTAGTCTTGCCCCTGCGCGCGGCCGGCAGAATCGAAAATGACCCGGCCCTGGGCATCGGTAAGATAGACGTGGTATTCACTGCGATCCTTGCGGATGCCGGAGATATTGGCGCCGATCGGCCGCTGGTTCAGCTGCGTGAACGCCTGCGCCAGTTGGCCATGCGCCGCATCGCCGCGCTGCATGTCCTGACGGGCGATTTGCGCCAACAGGTTGGCGGTGTCCACCAGCGTGCCTTCGGTAGCGCGCCGCACGCCGGGCTTCACTTCCTGGACGAAAATGCTCAGCACGAAGTACCCGGCCACCGCCACGATCAGAAAATATCCCAGCAGCAGGCGCAGGCCAATTTTCATGGCTGGCGGCTCACGCTGTAGCCCAATCCGCGGTGGGTGTGGATGGGCGGCTCACCGGGCTCAACCGCACGCAGCTTGGCGCGCAGCGTCTTGATGTGGGTATCGACGGTGCGATCCAGGCTTTCTTCCGCCTGCGCCCAAACGCTTTCCATCAGTTGCTGCCGCGAGAACACCCGTCCAGGCGCCAACAACAGCGTCTTCAGCAGCAAGTATTCGTAACGGGTCAGCGGCAGCGGCCGCTGATGGTAGGAGATGGTGGCCGCGTCTTCGTCAAGCGTGAAAGCGCCGAAATGGTAGCGCGCGCTCTGTTGCAGGCGCTGCTGCTTATGCAGGCGGCGCAAAATGGTGCGCACCCGGGCGCTGACCTCGCGAGGGGAGAACGGCTTGGCGACATAGTCGTCGGCGCCGATCTCCAGCCCGATCAGGCGATCCACTTCATCACTGCGGGCGGTAAGAAACAGAATCGGCAGGTCAGCCGCCTGAGCCAGCAGGCGGCGACACAATTCAAAACCGTTGATATCCGGCAAACCGACATCGAGGATAGCGAGCGCGGGCGCGCCTTGCGCCAGCGCCTGCAACGCCGGTTCCGCACGTTCGAACCAGCGTACTTCGAAGCCTTCGCTCTCCAGCGTGTAAACCAGCGTATCGGCAATGCTGGGTTCATCCTCCACCAACCAGAGCACGGGTTTCATCAGGGTTCCTCGCCGTTACCCGCCGGCGGATACAGCAACAGCTGCCGCAGGTGGCGCCACTCCTCTTTGCTCATGCAGTCGGAAGCCAGCCACAGCCGGCGGCGCTTTTTGCCTTCCATCGGCTGCAGCGTCAGCAGCAGGCCGTAGCCCGGCATCCAGGGCTTTTTCGCCAGCCGCCATTCTCGGCCGTGCCAGCTGAAACGCCGGTCCGCCAGCAGCCGCAGCTCGCCCTGCACTGCGGCGATGCGCTTCTGGCTACGAATGCACTGAAACACCACCAGCGTCAGCAGCACCAGCCAAAGCGGGCCATAACCTTCCGGCCAGGGCGAAATCAGGATCAGCAAGATCAGAACGCCATGAGTCAACAGGGAAAAAAGCTGGGTGCGCCAGGAAATGCGGATATCACATCGCCACTGGGCCACGGTCTTTATTTCGCGTTTGGATCAGGGTCACCATTCTCTGCAGCTCGCCGTCCTGCGGCGCGCCATGATTCATCAGCCAGTTGAACAGATCGGGATCGTCACACTCCAGCAGGCGGATAAACAGCGCCTTGTCCGCGTCATTCAGGCTGTCGTATTCGTATTCGAAGAACGGCATGATGGAGATGTCCAGCTCGCGCATGCCACGACGGCAAGCCCAGTGAATACGTGCTTTGTTGTTAATATCCATGTTGTTATGACTCACCTCTTTTCAGCGCGGCAGCGCCAGCGCAGGGTTCAAATGACACACTGTATGGCAACGCCGTCGCAATATAATTCCATCAGCCGGGGATCTGTCTGCAAGGGTGCCCTGGCCGCAAGCCTATAGAGTAACAATTTGACATACACGCCGGGAAGGCGCTTTGCTGCGGAAAACGTAATAAAGCGCAAAATGCCAAAAAAAGCGCCCCCCGGTCCCACGGCGCGAATAACAGTTTGCAAAGCCCGCCGCCTCTTTTACCATGGGTTCAATACCCTTCAGGTAAGCTAAACGTTGAGCAGGAACTTACTATGGCGCATAACATTCCATTCCCACCCCGTCAGCCCTCCGCTTCCACCCATCTCCCCCTGACGCTGATCTCGCTGGAAGATTGGGCGCTGGTGACGTTGAACGGGCCGGACACAGTGAAATATCTTCAGGGCCAGGTGACGGCGGACATCGACGCGCTGGCGGCCGATCAGCACGTGCTGTGCGCCCACTGTGACGCCAAGGGCAAAATGTGGAGCAACCTGCGTCTGTTCCACCGTGGCGAAGGCTTCGCCTATCTGGAACGCCGCAGCGTGCTGGACAGCCAGCTGGCTGAAATCAAAAAATACGCGGTGTTCTCCAAAGTCACTATCGCCGCCGATAATGACGCGGTGTTGCTGGGCGTCGCCGGTTTCCAGGCGCGCGCCGCGCTGTCGGGCCTGTTCGCCACGTTGCCGGACGCCGAGCACCCGGTGGTGCAGGACGGCGAGACCACGATTCTGCACTTCGCTACGCCGGCGGAACGTTTTCTGCTGGTGACCCGCCCCGCCGTGGCCGAACAGCTGATCGGCAAGCTGCATGACCAGGCAGAGCTGAATGACAGCAGCCAATGGCTGGCGCTGGAGATCGAAGCCGGTTATCCGGTTATCGACGCTGCCAACAGCGCACAGCTGATCCCGCAGGCTACCAACCTGCAGGCGCTGGAAGGCATCAGCTTCAGCAAGGGCTGCTATACCGGTCAGGAGATGGTGGCGCGCGCCAAATTCCGCGGTGCCAACAAGCGGGCGCTCTACTGGCTGGAAGGTAAAGCGGCCCGCGCCCCGCAGGCGGCGGAAGATCTGGAGCTCCAACTGGGTGAAAACTGGCGCCGCACCGGCACCGTATTGGCGTCGAGCCAACTGGCCGACGGCACGCTGTGGGTACAGGTGGTGATGAACAACGATTTGGATGCCGACAGCCAGTTGCGGGTGCGCGACGATGCCGCCAGTCAACTGGCGATCAAACCGTTGCCCTACTCGCTGGCCGAAGAGAAATAATCCGTCGGCCGCAGGCGCCCTGCCTGCGGCCATCTTCATTACTCGTCCAATTCCCCGTCGCGCTGCACCAGATAAATCAGCACCAGAATGATGGTGACGAAGAAGCGAAACGCATCCGGCACGCCGTTCCACTGCTTCGACATCCACATGCCAAACCACTCGCCCCCAATCGACATAAAGCCGACCTGCCAGGTGAGAAAACCCAGCGTCAGCCCCACTACCGCCAGCTTTTTCCGACCGTTAAAGGCGTGCGCAGGCAGTTTCAGGCCGCCCAACAAACGCAGGCCGCCAATCCAGCACAGCAGCGCGGTCAGGCTTTCCAGCGCGATGATGAAAATATAACCGGCGTGATGCAGCCACGGCGTCTGTATCGAGCGGTATCCGATGGTGGCGTCGGGGAAAATCGTGTCCATCATAAAGACGTGGCGCACGAAGGCGAAGTTGGAACCGTAGTCGGTGATGTTGCCGAAGGCGACCAGCGAAGCGAACAAGGCGATAGCGCAGACCAGCAGCGCTTTGGATAAGCGAACGATCATCTTGGTGAGTCCTGAACAGAGGTTAAAGAAACGGTATGCGGGCTCAGAAATGAAGGAACGGGCTTGCTGGATACCCGAAAGAAGCAAGCGCCTCTTTTTTAAAACAAAAGAGGCGCCAGTTCAATACGTATTCATACGTAGCGGGAACGCTTAGACGTAGAGGTAGATCGCCATGAAATGGCAGGCGCTGCCGCCGAGCACGAAGGCGTGCCAGATGGCGTGGCCAAAGCGAATGCGCTTGGAGGCGTAGAAAATCACGCCCAGGGTATAGACCACCCCGCCGATCGCCAGCAGCGTGACGCCGCCGGCCTCCAGCCGCGTAACCAACTGATAAATTACGATCAGCGACAGCCAGCCCATCGTCAGGTAGGTCACCAGCGACAGGGCTTCAAAACGGTGGGCGAAGGCCAGCTTGAACAGCACGCCGAGCAGCGCCAATCCCCAGATTACCGCCATCAGGCCCTTCGCCAGCGGCGAATCCAGCCCCACGAGTAAAAACGGGGTATAAGTGCCGGCAATCAGGAGATAAATGGCACAGTGGTCAAATTTTTTCAGCCAATGCTTGGCCTTCTGATGCGGGATCGCATGGTAGAGCGTGGAAGCGAGAAACAGCAGGATCATGCTGCCGCCGTACAGGCTGTAACTGGTGATGGCCGTCGCATCGGCGCCGGTATTCACCGCCTGCACCAACAGCAATACCAGGCCGACGATGCCGAACACCAGCCCGATGCCGTGGCTGATGCTGTTGGCGATCTCTTCCGCCCACGGATAAGCCGCGGCGACAATCTTATTGCTCCCGGCTTTCACTACGTCCGTTTTCCCCATAACGCGCAACCCCTCAAAATGCCCTGCTTTGTTCGAAATTAACGCAAAGCAGCTTAACTGAGAATAATTCCAGTGTACACGTGTACGCTAAAATAAAAATGTGAACGCGTGTAACCATCGAAATCCCCCGCCCGGTGGTCTACAATCGTCAGGCTTCAACCCACCCACCTTGAGGTTTACACCATGTCATCCGCTGTACCCGCGTTAGATTTCGGCTCAATGACCCAAGTCATCCAATTCCTGATGGAAATCGATAAGTTGAAAGGTGTTCAACGCCGCACCAAAGTGCTGGGCACCCAGCGCCAGGAAAACTCCGCCGAACACAGTTGGCACTTCGCCATCGCCGCCATGAGCCTGGCGCCCTACGCCGGTGATGACGTAGACATTCAGCGCGTGATCCAGATGGCGCTGCTGCATGACATCGTAGAAATCGACGCCGGCGACGTGCTGGTCTACGATCTGGCGGCCCGCGCAGCGATCCACGATCAGGAAGTGGCGGCGGCACGTCGTCTGTTCGGCATGTTGCCGGAGGCTCAGCGCGAGTATTTCACCGCTTTATGGCAGGAGTATGAAGATGGCGAAAGCGCCGATGCACGCTTCGCTCTGCTGCTGGATCGCACCATGCCGATGCTGATGAACCTGCACAATGAAGGCCAGAGCTGGGTGGAAAACGGCATCAGCCTGGAGCAGGTGCTGGCGCGCAATGCATCGATCGCCGACGTACACCCCGAGCTGTGGCACCATATGGAGCAACACCTGCGGGATGCGCAGCGCAAAGGCTGGTTGAAGTAAGGGACCGGGCTGCCGCTTCTTGGCCGCAGCCCGTCTTCGTCAAGCGAACGCCTGCTGGCGTTCCAACGCCTCCTCATAGCTCGGCATCGATCCCGCCGCCCCGGCCCGTTCCACGCAGACCGATGCGTAGGCGGCGGCAAAGCGCACCGCATCGGCTAACGGCACCTGATTTGCCAGCTGCGCCGCCAGGGCGCCGTTAAACGCATCGCCCGCGCCGGTGGTGTCTTTCGGCTGCGCCGGAAACGCCGGGATCAGCTCGCTGTTTTCCCCGTCCGAGAACAACGCCCCCTGCGTGCCCAACGTCACGATCAGCAAACGAATGCCCTTAGCGTGCAACACCTGCGCCGCCTGGCGCGCCGAAGCCACATCGCGCACCGGCACGCCGGTCAGCAACGTGCACTCGGTGGCGTTGGGCGTCAGCAGATCGACCTGCGCCAACAGGCTGTCCGGCACCGGCTGAAACGGCGCCGGGTTGAGTATGATGAACGTTTGCGCTTCGCGGGCGATGGCGATCACCTGCTCAATCGCCGGCAGGTTGTTCTCCAACTGGGTCAACAGAATATCCGCCGCGGCGATCGCCGGGCGGCACTGACGCACCTCGTCTTCGCTGACCGTCAGGTTGGCGCCGGGATCGACGGCGATCATGTTTTCCGCCTCCTCGCCGGCAACATAGATAAGCGCATTGCCGGTGGGGCAATCGCCGGTCGAGAACAGCGTCACCGCATCGAAACCGGCGGCGGCGAGGTGGCGCCGGGCGAAGGTGCCGAAGTCGTCGCGCCCCACCTTGCCGATATAATGCACCCGCGCCCCGGCGCGCAGCGCGGCGGTGGCCTGGTTGGCGCCCTTACCGCCCGCGCCCATCATGCTGTTGCGGGCGATCAGCGATTCACCGGGCTGCGGAAAGCGCGCCATGCCGGCGACGATATCTAGGTTGAACGAACCGAACACGCAGACTTTGCCTTTCATTGCGGGTACTCCCTGCTCAATTGGAGGTGGCGCCGGGCGGCCAGGCAGGCGCCTTTGCTGCCGGTTTCATCGGTCAGGCGGCTGACGGAGATCGCCAGCCCCTGCGCCGGCTGCGGCCCGCGTAAATGGCGGCGGATCTCTTGCTCAAGGTGCGCCAACGGGAAACCGCTCATGGCGATCACGCCGCCGCCCAGGATCAGCCGCTGGGGATCGAGCACGTTCATTTCGATGGCGATGGTCTGCGCCAATCGTTCGACGAAGCACCGCAGATCCGGATGATCGCCGTGGCGCTCAAACAGCCGGTCGAACGGCGTTTGTGCCGCGTTGGCGCGCGCCCAGCCGGTCAGCCAATGGCCGGAGGTCAAACTCTCGACGCAGCCCCGTTTACCGCACGGGCACTCGCCCTGATGGCCGGGCCAGGGAATGTGACCCAGCTCGCCGGCGGCGCCGTGCGCCCCGTGATAAAAGTCGCCGTTCAGCCACAGGCTGTTGCCCATGCCGGTGCCCAGATACAGCCCCACCGCCACCTGCGGCAGCGCCGGCAGCTGCTGCAAATCCCACCACAGCAGATGGTTGACGTCCTTGTCCATTCGCACCGGCAACGCCAACAAATCGGCCAACAGCGCCGCCACCGGCTGGGCGTCCAGCGCCGGGATAAACGGCAGCGACAGCACCCGCGAGCGATCGCGACTGAGGATCCCCGGCAGCCCCAGCATCACCTGCGCCACCTGACGATCCTCGCAATGCCCGGCGATCAGGCGGCCCAACGCCGCCAGCGGATCGGCCTGCTGCGCCCAGTCGGCGGTCGCTATCTTGCGGTACCCGCTGAACTCGCCGTCATCATTCATCAACAACAGGCGGGTATTGGTGCCGCCGACGTCAACGCCAAGAAAATGCCGCATCATGTCCCCCGCCTCAGGCCGCCTGCCGCATTTGATCCAGCATTTTTTCCCATGCCGTCTCCAGATCCGGATCGAGGTTGAACAACCCGGAGCTGCCGACGATCAACACCTCCGCGCCGGCGCCCATCAGATCGCGGTAGGTCCGCTGATTGCAGGATCCGTCGATCTCGATCAGATAGCGCAGATTTTGCTGGCGTTTCAGATCGCGCAACTGACGGATCTTTTCCAGCATTTCGGGAATGAACGGCTGCCCGGCATAGCCCGGATCGACGGTCATCACGGTGACCTTGTCCAGCAGGTGAAGGTAGTGGCGGATAAACTCCACCGGCGTGGCCGGGTTCAGCACCACCCCCACTTTTTTGCCCAGCGCGCGGATTTGATTGATCACCCGAAACGCGTCGCGGTTGATGGTTTCGGCGTGCGGGCAGATAAAGTCCGCGCCGGCGCGGGCGATCGGGTCGATGAAATCGGTCGGGTTCTCCACCATCAGATGCACATCCAGCAACAACGAGGTGTGCGGGCGGATCTGTTCGATAAAGAACGGCGACAGCGTGATGTTTTTAACGTAGTGCCCGTCCATGATGTCGATATGCAGCATATCGGCGCGGCGATTCAGCACCGCCAATTGCTGGCGGATATCCATCAGGTTCATGCACATCAGTGAAGGTGAAATCTGGTATTTCATTAGCGTTATCCTGCGCAAAAGGGAAAAGGGATCAGTGGCCCGCCGCGGTTCTGGCCTGGGCCGCGCTGCGGCGCATCGCCCGCCGCTGCCGATAGCGATGCCGGAAAAACTTCATCGCCAGCACCGCGATCAGCACCGCGCCCCACATCGCCAGACTGAAATGCGGGCTGACGTTCATCAGGTTCAAACCGGTCGCGATCACCTGCAGCACGATCAGCGCCAATACCACGCCGCTGACCCGACCAAAACCGCCGAATGGATCGGTGCCACCCAGAATGATCGCCAGCACCGTCAGCAGCAGGTAAGAGTCGCCGTAGCCCATGCGCGCCGAGTTGAAGCGCGCCATCATCACCAGCCCGGCAATGACGCACAGCAGGCTGGAGAGGGTGTAAATGGCGATCAGTACTCGATGGGTATTCACGCCGCTGAAGTGGGTAGCGTTGATGTTGCTGCCGCTCATGTAGATGCATTTGCCGAGCCGGGTTTTCTGCAAGAACAGCGCCAGCAACGCGGCGACCACCAGGAAGATCCACAGCGGTACCGGCATACCCAGCACGCTCTCAGCGCCGATAAACCGCACGATCTCCGGCATACCGCTTAGGGCCGCGCCGCGCGTCAGGTAGATGCCGATACCGTTGACCGTGGTCATGGTGGCCAGCGTCACCAGAATCGGATGTGCACCGACGTACGCCACCAGTGCGCCGGTCGCCGCGCCGATAAGCCCGGCCAGCAGCATCGCCGCCGCCAGTGCCAACACCAGCCACAGCGCCTGCAAGCCCAGCCCGGCGTCCGCCGGCAGATAGCTGATGAACAGCCAGGCCATCAGCAGGCTAGTCAGGTTGGCGCTGGCGATAATGCACAGGTTCAGGCCGCCGCTGAGGATCGGGATGAACATCGCCAGCGTCAGCAGGCCCAGCTCCGGCAACTGGAAGGCCACGCTGGTGAAGGTGGCGCCGCTGAAGAAGCGCCCCGGCATCAGCAGGCTGAAGGCCAGCACCACCGCCAACAGCAAGGCCAGCAAACCGACGGCGGCCCCGTCTGGACGAAATTTCAGGTTGTTGCCCATCAGGTGCTCCTCAGGCGAAACCGACGTCGGTTTCTTTGCGTTTCTTGTAGTGAGTGACGGTGATCGCCGCGACGATCACCAGACCGATCACCACGTTCATGAAGTAGCTGGACACGCCGATCAGGTTGAGGCCGTTTTTCAGCACGCCGATCAGGAACACGCCCATCAGCGTGCCGACCACGCTGCCCTTGCCGCCGTTCAGGCTGGCGCCGCCCAGCACCGCCGCCGCCAGCACGTCAAGCTCGCCGCCCACCAGCGCGTTGGGCACCACCTCCCCCATGCGGTACACCTGCACCAGGCCGCCGATCGCCGCCATCGCGCCCAGATAGCCATAGGCGAACAGATGCAGCAGGCCGACGCGGATGCCGATGCGCCGCGCCGATTCCGCATCGCCACCGACGGCAAACAGCTGGCGCCCGAGGTGCGTTTTGTTCAGCAGCAGCCAGGTCAGCAGTGCCACCGCCAGCATCACCAGCGTCGGCAAACCGAGCTGATAGCTCTGCTCACCCAGTTGGAACGGCAGCACGCTGCGCGGCAGCGTCCACCAGTCCGGCAAGGCGTACAGGCTGCGGCCGTTGGTCAACCACATCAACATGCCGAACAACAACGCCTGCATGCTGATGGTGACGATGATCGAGACGATGCGCAGGCAGTAGATCAACAGCGCGTTGACCATGCCGAGCGCGGCGCCGATCGCCAACGCCAGCAAAATACTGCCCGCCGGGCTGGCCAGGCCGTAATGCGTCGCCAGCGTGGCGATCAGGTACTGCACCACCGAGGCGACTGCGGCGAAGGAAATGTCGATGCCGCCGGTCACCAGCACCACGAACAGGCCGAGGGCGAATATGCCGCTCACCGCGTAGCTTTCGCTGAGGTCGAGCAGGTTTTGCACCGTCAAAAACTGATCGCTGAGCAGCGAAAAGACGATGACCGTCAGCAGCAGCACCCAGGCCAGGTAGCCTTCGTTGCCGCGCGGTTTCAGACTGAATCTACGCATTGACCGCCTCCGCCAGCTGCTGCTGGCTCACCTGCCCCGGCAGGTATTCGCCGATCACGCTGCCGCCGCTGAAGTGCAGCACCCGATCGCAGTTGTAATACACCTCCGGCACTTCATCGGAGATCAGCAGAATGGCGATCCCTTCCTGCGCCAACAGATGGATCAGTTGGTAGATGCTGGCCTTGGCGCCAACGTCGACGCCAACGGTCGGCGAATCGAGGATCAGGATCCGCGGCTGGGTCAGCACCCACTTGGCCAGCACGATCTTTTGCTGATTACCGCCGGACAGCGTCGAAACCGCCTGATCCGGATCCGCCACCCGCACGCCGAGTTTGGCGATCCACTCCGCGACGATGCGATTCTTGCGGTAATCGTCGATCAGGCGAAAACGCCCGCGCAGCTTATCGAGAATGGTCAGCACCGCGTTGTCCGCCACCGACTGTTGCTGCACCAGCCCCAGCGTCAGGCGATCCTCCGAGACGTAACCGATGCCGGCCTTGATGGCGTCCTCATGGCCGCGAAAGCGTACCGGTTTGCTGTCGAGATAAAGCTTGCCGCTGTCGGGGCGGGTCATGCCGAACAGGCTCAGCGCCAGCTCGGTACGCCCGGAGCCGAGCAGTCCGCACAGCCCGAGCACCTCGCCCTGATGCAGGCGGAAGCTCACGTCCTGATACTGCCCGGCGCGGCTGAGACGATCCGCCTCCAGCATCACCCGATCCTTATTCATGCTCGGTGACTTCAGGCGATAATCCAGCTTCAAGCCGGTCATCAACTCGGTCAGGCGATCGCCGGTGATCTCCGCCGCCGGCCAGGTGCCGATCTTGTTGCCATCGCGGATCACCGTGACGCGATCCGAGATCTCCAGCACCTCGTCCAGCCGGTGGCTGACGAACACCACGCAGATGCCTTTCGCTTTCAGGTAATCCACCGTGCGCAGCAGCTGATTGACCTCGGTGCGGGTCAGTGAGGCGGTCGGTTCATCCATGATCACCAGCCGCGCTTCCGCCACCAGCGCGCGGCAGATTGCCACCTGCTGGCGCTGGGCAATCGGCAGCTCCGCCACCCGTTTGTCGAGATCGAGATTAAAACTCAGCTCCTGCAGCAGGCGCTCGGCGGTGCGCCGCAGCCGCGCCGGCCGGTGCCACCCCAACAGCCCGCGCAGGTTGTGCTCGAAGGCGATGTTTTCCGCCACCGTCAGGTTGGGAAACAGCGACAGATCCTGATAGATCACCTGGATGCCGAAGGCGCGCGCCTGATCCGGCGACAGCCGGCCGAAGGTTTGCCCATCGAGGGTAATGCGGCTGCCGTCATCCGGTTGATACACGCCGGCGATCGCCTTGATCAGCGTGCTCTTGCCGCAGCCGTTGGTACCGGCCAGGCAGTGCACCTCCCCCGGCATCAGCGCCAGTGAGATATCGTTCAGCGCTCGCTGCCCGCCGAAGGTCATCGACAGCTGTTGCAACGCGATCAGCGGTGCACCCTGCGTTGCCGTATTGCCGGAAATCGCCATGATTACAGCCCCATTTTCACCAGCTTCGGCAGGTTTTGCTTATCCAGGCTTTCGGTGGCGTTGCCGAGAATAGTGTGCTGCTGCGCATCCACCTGCACCTTACCCATACCCTCGATGGTCATGCCATCGGTGATTTTTTCTCCTTTGTGCATCATGTCGGCGATGCGCACGAACACTTCGCCGGCCACCATCGGATTCCAGATATAACCGCCCTTGATGGCGCCGCGATTGACCAGCGAAGCGCCCTGGCCTGGGCTGAACGGCCCAATGACGCAGATATCGTTGCTTTTGCCGCGGTTGAGCACCGCGCGCCCGGCGCCGATCGGCCCCTGCGAACCGAACGCCAGCACGCCTTTCAGATCGGGATATTTGGCCATCAGATCGTTGGTGGTGCGCACACTGTCATCCAGCGATTCCCCCACGCCGAACTTGTCGCCCACCAGCTGCATGTTCGGGTAGTGCTGCTTCTGGTAGTTGATGGCCGAGTCCGACCAGGTGATGTGCAGCGGCACCGTCAGGCTGCCGACATACACCGCATACTTGCCCTGCTCTTTCATGCAGGCGGCCAGCGCTTTCATGTGGTTGACCCCGTGCTGCGAGGCGTCCACCAGCTCAAAATCCCAGTCGGCGTACTTCTGGCCGGGGGATTCGTGCACGATCACCTTGATGCCCGCTTCCTGCGCGCGCTTGAGCACCGGCTCCAGCACCCGGGCGTCGTTCGGCACCACGCCGATAATGTCCACCTTCTGCGCGATCAGATCCTCGATGGCGCGCACCTGCAGCGCCGGATCCGCCGCCGTCGGCCCGACCATCCAGGCGTCGATGCCGCGTTTGGCGCTCTCGCTTTTGATGCCGGCCTCCATGGCGTTGAACCAGGGAATGCCGCCGATCTTCACCACCACGCCCATTTTCAGCTTGTCCGCCGCCTGCGCGGAGACCGACAGCAGCAGCGAGGCAAACAGACCGACCAGTACGGATTTTTTCATTGTTCTCTCTCCACAAGTGTTGGCTGTAATAAAAGGTTTTCGTTGTTGTTATCGCGCCGCCCTTTTCGCGGCGGGTGAAACTTCAATCACGTCGACGTTATTCCAGGCCAATTCCTGACGAAACTCGTCGTCGCCAAGCCTGTCGGTGATCAGGGTGTCTATTTCCCGGTAGTGGCAGATGCGCGCGAACGAGCGGCGGCCGAACTTGTTGCTGTCCACCAACAGGAACTTGCGTTCCGACGCCAGCAGCATCTGCTGCTTCAACCGCGCATGGTGCTCGTTGCTCTCGCGGATACCGCCGTCCTGGCAGATGCCGTGGCAGGAGAAGAACAGCTTGTTGATCACGAACTCCTTCAGCATCTGCTCCGCCAGCACGCCGATAAAATCCTCGTACTTGGCGGAATACTCGCCCCCCAGTCCGATGGTGCGCACGTTGGCCTTGCAGGCCAGCGTCTGGATGATGTGCAGCGAGTTGGTCAGCACCACCAGTGAAATATCCGGCAGCTGGCGCGCCAAAAACCAACTGGTTGAGCTGCTGTCCAGCAGCAGGCAATCCCCCGGCGCGATAAACTCCAGCGCGCGTTTGGCGATACGCGTTTTCTGCTCCGGCGCCTCGTTGCTGCGCTGGCGGAAAGATTCCCCCTGGTCTATCTCGGCGGGCACATAGGTTTTCTCCACCGCCGGTGGCTCGACGAACACCGCGCCGCCGTGGCTGCGCAGCAGCAGGCCGCGCCGTTCAAGCAAGGCCAGATCACGCCGCGCCGTCTCGATAGAGATGTGGCACAGCTGCGCCACCTCCTGCACCATCACGCGGCCGCGCTGGCTCAAGACTTCGGTGATAAAGCGATGACGTTCTACAGGCAGCATGTTTCTTTTCTCCTCCACGACGATGATTACGATATCGATTTGCCGCGCCGCGTTTTGCGCGCAGACGCAAAGCGCATCGCCCCGCGATCGGTCAACGATCGCGCTGTGATAGTTGTCAAAAAAATCGGGAAGGAAATGAAATGAATAATTACGAAAGTGTGGAGTAACAGGCAGTTATGATGTGTGTGCGTCTTAGACAGACAGGAGAGAAACGGTAAACGGTCACAATTCCACGTTCCGCAGCATGACCGTTAATGACCGTTTGTGTGGTTTTGACCGAGCGCCGGCCCCAAAGTAGCCCGGCGTTCTATTTACAGCGGCTTATGCGCCGTTTCCCGCGCCGCCCATACCGCCCAAAGTGTGATAAGCAGAGCCAACGCAACATAGGCGGAAATCGCCAGCGTGCTGTCGTAAGATTTAAACAGAGAAGTGATGATCAGCGGGGCAAAGCCGCCACCGATAATCCCCGCCAA
Source organism: Serratia sp. OLAL2 (assembly GCF_002752475.1). Taxonomy (NCBI): domain Bacteria; kingdom Pseudomonadati; phylum Pseudomonadota; class Gammaproteobacteria; order Enterobacterales; family Yersiniaceae; genus Serratia; species Serratia sp. OLAL2. Next base: position 179,223 of record NZ_MSTL01000003.1, read on the forward strand.
GGTATAGGCTAACGAAGAGCCGGCATAACGCACCCGTGTCGGGAACTGTTCCGTGATGAATGCCGCCTGTGGCCCATACATCGCCGCATGGATCAACAGCCCAATCACCACAGCCATGCAGATCAACACCGGTTGACTGCTGTCGAGCAGGACGAAGAACGCAAACGCCCACACTATCGCCGCCAATGCACCGCCGATATACACCGGACGACGGCCGAAGCGATCCGACAACGCGCCAAACAGCGGTACTGCGACGGCGTTGCCTATCGCCCCCAGCATGGTGGCACCCAGCGCCAGCGGGCGCGGCAGATTCAGCACGGTGGTGACGTAGGTCAACGTGAACACGACCACCAACGCATAGAGCACGTCAGAGCCGATACGCGATCCGCCGGCGATCAGCAGCGGACGCATGTGCTGCGTGAAGACTTCGCGCACCGGCGACTGCGTAACATCTTTCGACGCCTCCAGTTGCAAAAATGCCGGCGTCTCACCCACACCCCGGCGCAGCCACAAACCGAAAATGACCAGCACCAGACTCAGCAGGAACGGAATCCGCCAGCCCCATTGCTGAAAATCGTCCGCCGACATCGCCAACGTCACCAGCGTAATGAGGCCTGTGCCGATCAACGAACCGCAGGACGGCCCTACCTGAGCAAAGGACGCGTTGCGCCCGCGCTGATGCGGCTTACCGTGTTCCATCGACAACAGTACCGCACCCGCCCATTCTCCGCCCAGCGCAATGCCCTGAATAAAGCGCAGCGTCACCAGCAGCAGTGGGCTCCAAATCCCCCAGCTGGCGTAGCCGGGCAGCAATCCCATCAACGCCGTGGTCACGCCCATGATCACCAGCGTGGTGACCAGTACAAAGCGCCGCCCCAACACATCGCCAAGGTGGCCGAATAAGATGCCACCGATCGGCCGGGAAACATAGCCCACCGCGTAAGTGGAGAAAGCCAGAATCGTGCCCACCAGCGGATCGAACGATGGGAAGAATACATGGTTGAAAATCAACGCGGCCATGATGTTGTAGACGGTGAAATCGTACCATTCCAGCGCCGTACCGATCGAGCTGGCCGCCGCAAGTTTGCCGGTATTGGGCGTTGCGGCGGCACTTTCTGCGGCCGGTGCGGCAACCTGTGCCGTTTCAGTGGTGTATGCATTCATGATGTCAGCTCCTGTGCAGTCAGTTGCCAGCCAAGGGCATAATGCCAGGCATCGGCGGCGGGCATGTTCAGCGCTTCAGCGGCCTGCTCGCTTAAACGCAGGCCGGCTTCGGCGTCGCTGCTTTCGATCAATAGCATCGGCAACATTCGGCGGTTTTCTCGCGATTCTTTCGGCAGCGGGGAACTGAGTTCGGCATCCGGCGTCAACAGGCTGCTGCGCACGAATCCAGGCTGTTCAGCCAGCTGCGCGCCCAGTTGCAAGATGCGGGCATGCAGCGCTTCCGATGCCGCCGACGGCAGCACGAAGATACAGAGATGACTGCCGCACCCTTGGCCAGTGACCGCCTCCACCGCACACACTCTGCGCATTGGATCTCGCATTTTCTCCAGGCTCGCCACCGACCATGGCGTTTGGTGTTGAAACGCGGCGCGATAGGCTTCGGAGGTAAAACTGGCCAACGATTCGGTTTTATACAACCCCAAATATTGACGCCCCCCCTGCAATGCCCGATAGCGTGTGCCGGATAAAAAGCCGGGCACCCGCACTCGCTCCTCCACATGTTCGCGGTCATACCAGCGATTGAAATCCGCATCATCCTGCGTGGCGACATCCGTCGCGACAAACAGCATTCCGTTCTGGGAATCGTTCATGAATATTCTCCTGGTCATCTCAAAAGGCAGGCCTGCGCCCACCGGAAAATCACGCGTCGGCGAGGCAGCGCTCGATCGCCAGCGCCCACCCCAACAACGCCTCATCACGCATCGGCAACCCAGCCAGCATCAGTCCGACCGGCGCCTCTCCTGGCTGTTGGCAAGGCAAGGACAACGCGCAACCGTCGAGGAAATTGATGATCGCGGGATTGCGCAGCATCAGTCCGTTGCAACGGAAGTAGGCATCATCCGCCGCCAGCTCGCCGATAGTTGGCGCAATCAGCGGCACGGTCGGCATCAGCAAAGCGTCAAAACTCTGCAGCGCCGCCGTAACTCGCCGCTGCCAGTCGGCACGTTGTCGCTGCAACAGCTGCAGCTCAGCATCGCCCAAGGATGCACCGCGGCGAATGCGCGACAGCACCCTTGGGTCATAGCCATCGGCCCGTTCAGCGATCAACGCTTGATGCCAGCGCCAGGACTCCAGCGCGGTGAAACCGCCATCGGCATTGATCGCCGCCAGCTCGGCGAACGCCGTGGCGGGGATCAATTCAATACGTGCGCCTGCCTGACTCAGGCATTGCAGGCTGCGCTGGAACGCCCCGGCAACTTCCGGCTGCAGTTCATCCAGCACCACCGCTTGCGGCACGGCAAAATGCGCCTGCGCCAACGTTTTTTGCGGCACCCGCAGCGGACAGCCGGCAATCAGTGCATCCAGCGCAATACAGCTGGCGACGTCATGAGCGATCACGCCGATCGAATCCAGCGAAGGCGACAGCGGCAGTAAGCCAGCGTCATTGATGCGCCGTGCAGTGGGTTTATAACCGGTCAACCCGCACAGCGCGGCGGGAATGCGTACCGACCCGCCGGTATCGCTGCCAATCGCGCCCAGGCACATGCCGTCGGCCACCGCCACCGCCGCACCGGAAGAGGAGCCGCCGGGAATGCGCGCCGCCTGGCGCTCCCAAGGATTGGCCGGCGTCCCGTAATGCGGATTGATGCCCAGACCGGAATAGGCGAACTCCGTCATCGTCGTTTTGCCAACCACCACCGCGCCGGCTTGCAACAGCCGTTCCACTACCGCAGCGTGTTTTTCAGCGGCTGGCGCGTCCGCTAATACGCGCGAACCGGCCGTGGTCACCTCACCGGCCACGTCAAACAGATCCTTGACCGAGATCGGCACGCCATCCAGCGCCGACAGAGGCGAGCCGGCGGCGCGTCGCCGATCGGAGGCCTGCGCTTGCCGTTGCGCCCACTCGGTGTATGTTCGCGTAAACGCGCGCCCCCCCTCTCCCCGCTCATCGACGATCTGCGCCAAAGCGGCGGTGGTGAGTTGCACTGCGGTGAACTCACCGCTAGCCAGCCCGGCGGTGGCCTGCATCAAAGTCAGCTTTTTCATTACGCCACCACCGGCAGTTCGATGCTGCGGTAGCGATGACTGATGGTTCGCCCGAGCACGTCGTCCACCAGTTCCATGCGAAACTCGCCAGCCGGTCGAATGCCGCCGATCGCCGCCACCGTGCCGCAAGTCATCGCCAACCCGTCGGGCGTTTGCGGCTGCGCCAGCCCGCACTCCGGCGGTTGCATACCGGTGAAGTAACGTTCCAGCAAATCACCGGGCGTACGCAACGCGGCAAGGCAGCCCTGTTGATACAATCGCCATTCGCCCTCTTCCCTGATCCACGAACGCAAGATCAAACTGTCCCAATGTTCCAACACCTCCTGGAGCGGCCAGGCGGCTCGCGCCACCGGTTTAACGCAAATCTGTTTCGACAGCGCCACGCTGTGCGCTTCGAGTTGACGATCGGTGTGATCGGACGCCAATGACACGAACAGTTCGCCGCGGTGGGCAAAAATCAGCGGTTCCACTTCGCCGGACGTCGCGTTGCCAATGACTTCAATGGTCTCTTGCTGGCTCAACTGATTGGCGGCAACGCGGTAAAACAGGGGGATTGCACTGGGCTGGGGCACGCCCAGCTCGGCCAATTCACGAATATGGTGCAAGATCGCCTCGCGATCGCGTCCGGTCCAACCGGCGATCACCAGATGATCAATCTCAACATTCAACGTCGCCGCGCCGCAGGATTCAGGTAAAGTGAAGGTCAGTCTCATGGCAGTTTCGCCCCTTTTGTTAAAACACTGTGAAATTTCACTATATCTTTAGTTACCAAATAAGCGATTTCCATGCCATGTTTTTGTGTACTATGTCTAAAAACTTTCTTCTTGCAGGAGCAAAACGTGAAGACTGTTGACGCAGAAAGCCCGCAGCGCCCGATGACGGAAGAAGCCGGCGTGTCACTGAACGAGCTGGCCTACCGGCGTTTCAAACAGGCGCTGGTCACACTCAGCTACAAGCCGGGCGAATATCTCAATACCGCGCAGGTGATGAACGACCTGGATATGGGGAGAACGCCGATCAATCAGGCAATCCACCGCTTGGCCAACGAGGGGTTATTGCAGGTCATCCCGCGCAAGGGCGTGATGGTTTCACCGTTGTCGATGGACGATGCGTTGGAATTGATCGAAGTAAGGCTGGCTAACGAGATGCTGTGTATGCGGCTGGCAAGCCAGAAGATTACCGAGAGGCAGATAGCAACGCTGACCGAACTCAATCGGCAAATCGAAGCCGCGAGCCAGGAGCGAGATAGGGTGCGCATGATGACACTCGATCATGAATTTCACCAGGAACTGGCGCAGATCGCCGGCAATAACATGCTGGCGGATATCCTGAGTGTACTGCACGCCAGGGCGCAGCGTTTTTGGGCCAGCACCCTGTCGCGGGAAGGGCATATGCGCGAAGTGATCGACGAACACCGGGCAATTATCGCCGCGCTGGCCGCACAAGACAGCGCCGCCGCCGCCGAGGCCGCGCAGGCGCATATCCTGTCATTCCGCACTGCGCTGCTGCACGACGGGTAACCCCGCGGCGCAGGATATTACCGGGAATAGTTATGATGACCCTGTTCTGCCGATGAGCAGGAGATAAACGGTAAACGGTCACATTTCACGCTCCGCGGAATGACCGTTTTTATAGTTTTGATCGAGCTCCATCGAGAGGTGGCCGACGTTGGTAGGCGTTGCCTTAAAAAACAGCAAAAAAATCCGGTGAGAATCTCACCGGATCGTTAGCCGCCTGACACACATTATTCTTCGTGCTCATGCTCTTTCAACATCGCCTCACGCAACACGGCGTTCAGGCGTTTCTGATAGCCTTTGCCTGGCCGCTGAAGCCAAGCCAACACATCCGCATCGATTCGGATGGTCTTCGATACTTTCATCGGCTTATAAAAACGCCCCTGCACCGCAGTCTGCCACGTTTCTTCCCCCAGCGCCGGCGCATCGGCATAATCGATGTCCTCGTCCGGCAACGCACTCAGTGAAGCAATTTGCGCTTTCTGCTCCTCCGTCAACGGCGGGAGTACGCTATGGGCCAGATTTTTGGCGGAATTTTTGCGCTTCATATCTTCCCCTCTCTTTGGCATCGGCCTTGCGTGCTGAAATGATACGCACGATCTCGACGGTATCGCCTTCGACATCCGTTTCGATCGTCGTATGTGCCACCAGCAACAGCAAACAGGATCCGACCATACCGATCGTTTGCCAACGTTCTTCTCCATCCTCGATCCTTTCCAGCACAGCCAAATGGTTGGGATCCAGAAAAACCCGTTGCGCTATCTCAAAACTGACACGGTGTTTACGCTGGTTGCTGTGATTTTTATCCTGATTCCATTCAAAATAAACATACATTTTTGTAACTACATTTTGATTGTTATTTAATCAAAATACACTCCGCACGACGGGATGTCAAAACCCCCTCATGCATTCAACGCCCGCCTGCTGCCTCGATAAAAGTACCGGTCACGTAAGACGCAGCGTCAGACAGCAGCCAAGCGATCGCCTCCGCCACTTCCTGCGGCTGCCCGCCGCGCTGCATCGGTAAACTGTCCTTCACGCGATCCACCCGGCCGGGCTCGCCGCCGCTGGCGTGCATCTCGGTATAGATGAATCCGGGCCGTACGCCGTTGACGCGGATGCCCTGCGCCGCCACCTCGCGCGATAACCCGATGGTCAGGGTATCGACGGCGCCTTTCGAGGCGGCGTAATCGACGTATTCCCCCGCGGCCCCCAACCGGGACGCCGCGGAGGAAACGTTGACGATAGCGCCGCCCTGCCCGCCATGGCGCTGCGCCATGCGTTTCACCGCCTCGCGGCAACACAGGAAGTAACCGGTGACGTTGGTGCCGAGCACCTGATTGATGCGCTCGGCGGTCAACTGTTCAATGTTCGCCTGCTGGAACAGAATGCCGGCGTTGTTGACCAGCGCGCTGAGCGTGCCCAGCCCGGCATCCAGCGCCCTGAACATCGCCATCACCTGCGCTTCATCGGCCACGTCGGCCTGCAGCGCCAGCGCCTTACCGCCCTGCGCCTCGATCTCCGCCACCACCTGGCGCGCCGCATTTTCGTCACGCAGGTAATTCACACCCACCGCATAGCCCTGCCGGGCCAGCAGCAAGGCGGTCGCGCGGCCAATCCCCCGGCTTGCGCCGGTCACCAATGCCACTTTCGTCATACTGTTTTTTCTCTGGTTAGCGATATCAACACAGCGGCCTGCGCGCAGGCGCCCCGTATGCCCGTCAGAGTATAGAGCGGCTCCCTAAAAACCGCTTCAAAGCTGAGCCAGGCGGCGCAGCTGCTTTTTAATGCGCGACTTGGCGCAGCCGTAAGCATCCGTCGCCGCCGCCTGATGCACCCGCTGCAAAGCGGAAGCATGATGGCCGCCGTGGCTATGGCTCTGCGCATCGCCGCGAAAAGACAACAGCAACAAAACGAGCAACGTCGCCACGCCTGAATACATCAGCCGCCGCGAGGCGCCCGCGTTCGGGAAACCTTCAGTCTGCATGTTTCGCTCCCCCAGCCATGATTTCGAATGGCAGCAAAATAACTGAAATTCCCCCCCGCTCCCTTAACGCGAGATTAAAGCCAGATTAAGGTTTGCTTAAGAACGCGCAGGCAGAGCGGTTTTCCCCGTTGTCTTCCCGTCAGCGTTATAGTTAGATAAGCGCGACTCAAGGCTCTCAGCGGAAATAACGTGAACATACTGTTGGTGGAAGACGACCTGCAATTAGGCAAGGCGCTGTGCCGCGCATTGGAGCTGGCCGGCTTTAATTTGTGCTGGGTGCGCCTGCTCACCGACGCGGAAAATAAACTTTCACCCGGCGGGTTCGATTTGATGCTGTTGGATCTCACGCTGCCGGACGGCGACGGTTTGCAGAAGCTGATCGCCTGGCGCGCCGCCGGGCAAAATATTCCGATCATCATCCTGACCGCTCGCGACCGCATCGAAAGCTTGGTGAACAGCCTCGACTCCGGCGCGGACGACTTTCTGGCCAAACCCTTTGCGCTGCCCGAACTCATCTCGCGCGTCAAAGCGGTTAACCGGCGCATGGCGGGCTTCGCTTCTCAAACCTGGAGCCTCGGCGCGCTGTATCTCGATCCGGTCAACCATCAGGTCATGCTGGATAACGAACTGCTGATGCTGTCGAAAAAAGAGTATCACCTGCTGCACGAACTGATGCGCTGCGCCGGCACCGTGGTGCGCAAAGCGGTGTTGGAACAGCGGCTGTTCGGCCACGGCGACAGCGTGGAAAGTAACTCGCTGGAAGTGCACATGCATAATTTACGGCGCAAAATCGGTAAAGAAAGAGTGATTACCGTACGCGGCATTGGCTATTTGCTGAAGAAAGAGTAGCGGAATGATCGGTTTCAAATCCTTCTTTATGCGTACCATTATTTTTCAGGTGCTGGCCATTTTATTATTGTGGGGGATCCTCGTCGCCTGGGTGAAATATTGGTATTACCCCGACATGGAGAAATATTTCGATAACCAGCAACGCATCGTCGCTGCAGGCATCGCCAATATTCTCGACGAAACCGGCACTGACAATATCGATTACCGCGGCATCATCAAGACCATTGAAGGCATGTACATTGATTCCATCAATAACGGCATGCAGGATGAAATCGACTATCACCCGCTGTTTGTGGTTTACGATCGGGACAGCCGGGTGCTTTACAGTTCGCAAACGCAGGGAGAACCGCTGCGCCTGCCGCCTTCGGTGCTGTCCGGCTCCGTCAATTACGCCGGTGCCAACTGGCATCTCGCCGGCAGCTGGAGCGAAAAGCACCAGTACCGGGTGATCGTCGGCGAATCGTTCAACGATCGCACCACGCTGTTCGGCAACCCGGCGGAGAGCACCGCCGTACCGCTGCTGGGCATTCTGGCAGCCATCATCGTTACCTTGCTGTTTACCGCCTATTTCAGCCTGCGGCCGCTGCGCCAGATCGCCCGCACCATCTCCGATCGCCAGCCTGGCAACCTGTCGCCGATCAACGTCAGCGAGCAGTATCAGGAAATCCGGCCGGTGGTGATGGAGGTCAACAAGCTGATGGCGCGCATCGACGCCGCCAATCAGCGCGAGAAGCGCTTTATGGCCGATGCGGCGCACGAGCTGCGCACGCCGATCGCCGCCGTGCTGGCACAGCTGCACCTGCTGACCCAGGTCGGCGAGCAGCAGGAGCGCCGGGAGATCATCGGCGACATGCAGCAAGGGCTAGATCGCGCGGCATCGCTGTCGCGCCAGCTGATCAACCTGGCCAAGCTGGAGGCGGAAGATTTTCCACTGAAAATTGAGGCGGTGGACATCTACGCAGAGATCGGCAAATGCATCGCGCAGCACGTCCCCTATGCGCTGGAAAAGGATGTGGAACTCTCGCTCGACGGCAGCGAGGACGTGGTGGTGAGTACCGATCGCCATGCGCTGATCGCCATCTTCACCAACCTGCTGGACAATGCGCTCAAGTACGCGCCCCCCGGCAGCCGTATCGAAGCCAATATCCGCTCGCTGGCGCCGCTCGGCTGCTATATTACGTTGCGCGACAACGGCCCGGGGGTGAGCGAAGAACACCGTTCCCGCCTGTTTGAGCGCTTTTACCGCGTGCCCGGCACGCAGCAAACCGGCAGCGGGCTCGGCTTGGCCATCGCCCGAAACCTGGCCGACAAAATCGGCGCGCAGCTGCGCGTCACCGAAGGCCTTGACGATCGCGGCATCGGCTTCATCATCGATTTGCCGGAAAGTTATCGGCCGCAGACTGAGAGGGAACAACGACCATGATCGCCCCTGTTCTGCTGCAACGGCAGCAACTCGACCGGCTATGGGATATCGACCGCAGCGAAATTATCGACACTCTGTATCGCCTGCACGACGGCAAGCTGCAAGCCTACCCGGACTACTACGACGTGCGCGGCTGGGATCCGCACGATCGGGAAACCTATACGCCGATCCACGAAGCCTGCTTCGATCGCGGCGGCGCGTTCTTCGCGCTGTTCGAAGGCGAGGAGATCGTGGCAGCGGCGGCGCTGGACACCGAACCGCGCGGCCCACAGCGGGATCTGCGCCAGCTGCTGTTCTTTTACGTCAGCGCGCACAAACGCGGCCAGGGGTTAGGCAAGCAGCTGTTCCAACTCTGCCTGCGTCAGGCGGCGCAAGACGGCGCCGCCGGGCTGTATGTCTCCTCCATTCCCAACAAAAGCACCGTAGACTTCTATCTGGCGCAGGGTTGCCGGCTCATCGAACAACCGGATACCGAATTGTTCGCCCGTGAGCCGGAAGACATTCATCTGGTCTGCCCGTGCCGCTAGCGGCCGGGGTTAACGGGCAATGCGCATCACCGAACGCACGTCGCTTTTCTTGTTCAGATCCCACACCTCGGCGATCTCCGCCAACGCGTGCTCCTGCGTCTCGATAGTGAGCGCTCCGGTCGCCGCCAGCGCCAAAATCTCGGCCGCGTAGCGCTGCATCTCCGGGATCGGCGGGAAGTTGCCGGTGCCGCTGCCGAGGATCTGCAGCTGGTTGCTGCGCAGCACCGCCGCCGGCAGCCGGATGTCCGGCGCGGCCATCGAACCGACGTTGACCAGGCGAATGCCGCGTCCGCCGGCGTAAGACGAGAGATCGTGATTATTGAGCGTCGCGAGCAGCGCTTCGGTCGCCGGCCCCCAGATGTAATCGACGATCACCTGATAACCGCCCGGCCCCGCCGCTGCCGCGAAGGCCTGCGTCAGCGCCTCGCCGTGCAGGCTCAGATCCACCGTGGCATCCACGCCCAATGCCTCCAGCACGCTCAGCCGACGGCCGGCGGCAACGATACGCCCAGCCCCTGCCTGACGCGCCGCGGCAACCGCCAGTTTGCCTGAGGTGCCGGTGGCGCCGATGATCAGCACCGTTTCACCGGGCTGCAGATCCGCTCGCCAGCGCAACGGCAACCAGGCGGCGAAGGCCGGATTGATCAGCGCAGCCGCCGTGGCGTCATCCACCGCCTCCGGTACCGGCACCGTCCATGACGCGACGCTGCGCTCAGCCATCGCACCGTAAGGACGGCGGAAGGAGGCAAAGTACACCCGTTTTCCGTCCGCCGTACGGCCCACGCCGTCGGTACCGGGCACAATTGGCAATTGCTTCGGGCTGGAATAGTGGGTGCCGGCGACGGTGGCGCGATCCAGCTGTTTGATGCCGGCCGCCAGAACGTCGATCGGCACTTCATTCGCCTGCGCCTGGGGCTCCTCAAAAGTGCCGAAAACCGGGGCTTGCCCCAGCGCTGTTACGATTGCCGCTTGCATGGTGACTCCTTAAATCGTGGGAACGTACAGGAAAAAATAGGCCGCTATAAAATAAAAAGGGACACCGCATGATGCGGTGTCCCCCAAACACAAACTTTGCCGAACGTGTTATTCGTAATCGCTCATCGGCACGCAAGAGCAGAACAGGTTACGGTCGCCGTACACGTCGTCCAGACGCTTAACGCTCGGCCAGTACTTGTTCTCGCGCACGCCGGCCACCGGGAACACCGCCAGCTCGCGGCTGTACGGGTGCTGCCAGTCGTTGACCAGCTCCGCCTGCACGTGCGGCGCATTCACCAGCGGGTTGTCTTCCAGCGGCCATTCGCCTTTGGCGACGCGGTCGATCTCGCTGCGGATTGCCAGCATCGCATCGATAAAGCGATCCAGCTCCACTTTGCTTTCCGACTCGGTCGGCTCGACCATCAGCGTGCCCGCTACCGGGAACGACATGGTCGGCGCGTGGAAGCCGAAGTCGATCAGGCGCTTGGCGATGTCCATTTCGCTGATGCCGGTCTCTTCCTTCAGCGGACGAATATCGAGGATACATTCGTGCGCCACGCGGTGATCGCGGCCGGTATACAGGATCGGATACGCGTCTTTCAGACGAGTTGCGATGTAGTTGGCATTCAGGATCGCCATCTGGCTGGCCTGCTTCAGGCCTTCCGCGCCCATCATGCGGATGTACATCCAGCTGATCGGCAGGATGGAGGCGCTGCCGAACGGCGCCGCGGAGACCGCGCCCTGCTGGGTGGTTACGCCGTCGATCTGCACGACACTGTGGCCCGGTACGAACGGCGCCAGGTGCGCTTTCACGCCGATAGGGCCCATGCCCGGGCCGCCGCCGCCGTGCGGGATGCAGAAGGTTTTATGCAGGTTGAGGTGCGAAACGTCCGCACCGATGTAGCCTGGCGTGGTGATGCCCACCTGGGCGTTCATGTTGGCGCCGTCCAGATATACCTGACCGCCGAACTGATGCACGATCTGGCACACTTCACGGATGGTTTCTTCATACACGCCGTGGGTCGACGGGTAGGTCACCATGATGCAAGAGAGTTCTTCACCTGCCTGCTCCGCCTTGACGCGCAGATCGTGCAGATCGATGTTGCCGTTCTTGTCACAGGCGACCACCACCACGCTCATGCCCGCCATTTGGGCGGAGGCCGGGTTGGTGCCGTGCGCCGAGCTCGGGATCAGGCAGACGTGGCGGCCCGCTTCGTTGCGGCTTTCGTGGTAGCGACGGATCGCCAGCAGGCCGGCGTATTCGCCCTGCGCGCCGGAGTTCGGCTGCATGCACACCGCGTCATAGCCGGTCAGCTGCACCAGCCACTGAGACAGTTGGCCGATCATCTGCTGGTAGCCGGCAGCCTGCTCCGGCGGGCAGAACGGGTGCAGTTCGGAGAATTCAGGCCAGGTGATCGGGATCATTTCCGCCGCAGCGTTCAATTTCATGGTGCAAGAGCCCAGCGGGATCATTGCCTGGTTCAGCGCCAGATCCTTACGCTCCAAGCGATGCATGTAGCGCATCATCTCGGTTTCGCTGTGATAGCGGTTGAATACCGGGTGGGTCAGGATCGGGTCCTGGCGCAACATGGCGGCCGGGATCGATGCGCTGTTCTTGCTCACAGCCGCGTCCAGCGCGTCGATGTCCAGGCCGTGGTTGTCGCCGGCCAGCAGTGCGAACAGCGTTTGCACGTCTTCACGCGAGGTGGCTTCATCCAGCGTGATGCCCACGGCGCCGTGAATGTCGGTACGCAGGTTGATGCCGAAGCTCAGCGCACGTTCCAGCACGGCAGCCTTGTCTTTCACTTCAACGGTCAGGGTGTCGAACCAGGTGTTATGACGCAGCGTCAGGCCGGCCTTCTGCAGCCCGGCGGCCAGAATGTCGGTCAGGCGGTGGATACGCCCGGCGATGCGCTGCAGCCCTTGCGGGCCATGGTACACCGCGTACAGGCTGGCGATGTTGGCCAACAGCACCTGGGAGGTACAGATATTCGAGTTGGCCTTCTCGCGGCGGATATGCTGCTCGCGGGTCTGCATCGCCATACGCAGCGCGGTGTTGCCGGCGGCATCGCGGGAAACGCCGATGATGCGGCCCGGCATCGAACGCTTGAACTCGTCGCGGCAGGCGAAGAAGGCGGCGTGCGGGCCGCCGTAGCCCATCGGCACGCCGAAGCGCTGCGCGGAGCCGAACACCACGTCGGCGCCCTGCTTGCCCGGCGCGGTCAGCAGCACCAGGGCCATGATGTCGGCGGCCACGCTGGTGATGATTTTGCGCGATTTCAATTCGGCCAGCAACGCGCTGTAGTCGTGCAGCTCGCCGGTGGTGCCCACCTGTTGCAACAGCACGCCGAACACGCCGTCCAGCTCCAGCACTTTTTCCGCTTTATCGACGATGACGTCGAAGCCGAAGGTTTCGGCGCGGGTGCGCACCACGTCCAGCGTCTGCGGATGCACGTCGTCAGCCACAAAGAAGCGGTTGGCGTCTTTCAGCTTGCTGGCGCGTTTGGCCAACGCCATCGCTTCGGCGGCGGCGGTCGCTTCATCCAACAGCGACGCGGAGGCCAGATCCAGGCCGGTCAGATCGAGGGTCACGGTCTGGAAGTTCAGCAGCGCTTCCAGGCGGCCCTGCGACACTTCCGGCTGATAAGGGGTATAAGCGGTGTACCAGCCCGGGTTTTCCAGCATGTTGCGCAGGATCACCGGCGGCGTCAGCACGGCGCTGTAGCCCATGCCGATATAGGATTTGTAGCGCTGATTTTGCGAGGCGATCGCCTTCAGCTCAGCCAGCGCCTGGTGTTCGGTCGCCGCGTCGCCGACCGGCGGCGGCCCCGGCAGCTGAATATCCGCCGGCACGATCTGTTGGATCAGCGCGCTGAGCGAGCGAGCGCCCACCGCTGCCAGCAACTCCTGGCGTTGTTCCGCAGAAGAGCCGATGTGGCGTTCGATGAACGCTTCGCTGTGTTCGAGTTGGCTGAGTGTCTGAGTCATTGCTACAAATTCCTGAATGCTTGCGTGATACGGGATATAGCTTGAACGGTAACTAAAACGCCCCGGCCGAGAAGCCTGGGGCGTGGTCACGATTACTCGTCGATCGAGGCCTGATAAGCCGCGGCGTCCAGCAGGTTCGCCAGCTCGCCTTCGTCGGAGGCTTTGATCTGGAACAGGAAGCCGTCACCGTAAGGTTCGCTGTTGACCAGCTCCGGGGAGCTTTCCAGCTCGCTGTTCACCGCCACGATTTCGCCGCTGATTGGCGCGTAAATGTCCGACGCCGCCTTGACGGATTCCGCCACGGCGCAATCTTCACCGGCGGCGACGCTGCGGCCCACTTCCGGCAGATCGACAAACACCATATCGCCCAGCAGTTCCTGCGCGTGTTCGGTGATGCCTACGGTGTAAACGCCGTTACCTTCTGCACGAACCCACTCGTGGGAGGATGCGTATTTCAATTCTGTTGGCACATTGCTCATCGCCGGTTACTCCTTCGAAGAAATAAAAGAATCAATCAATAAAAAATCAATTTGTCAGCGGCTTGCCGGCGCGAACGAAACCGGGCTTGGTCACTTTGACCGGCATTTCACGGTTGCGGATCTGCACGATAGCCTGCTCGCCGATGCCTGCCGGCACGCGCGCCAGCGCGATGCTGAAGCCCAGCGTCGGAGAGAACGAGCCGCTGGTGATCACGCCTTCGTGGGTTTGCCCCGCCGCGTCGGTGAAACGCACCGGCAGCTCATTACGTAATACGCCTTTTTCCGTCATGATCAAGCCGACCAGTTGCTCGGTGCCCTGCTCGCGCTGTTGCTCCAGCGCTTCGCGGCCGATGAAACGGCGATCTTCCGGCTGCCAGGCGATGGTCCAGCCCATGTTGGCGGCCAGCGGCGAAACGCCTTCATCCATCTCTTGCCCGTAGAGGTTCATGCCCGCTTCCAGACGCAGCGTGTCGCGCGCGCCCAGACCGGCCGGCTTGACACCCGCGGCCAGCAATTTTTGCCAGAAATCCGCCGCCTGCTCTTTCGGCAGCGCGATCTCATAGCCGGCCTCGCCGGTGTAACCGGTAGTGGCGATGAACAGCTCGCCGGCCTGCACGCCGAAGAATGGCTTCATGCCCTCGACCGCGCTTTTTTGTTCCGGGGTGAACAGGGTGCCGGCACGCTCTTTGGCCTGCGGGCCCTGCACTGCGATCAGCGCCAGATCGTCGCGCACCGTCAGCGCGACGCCATACGGCGCGGCGTGCTCTTCGATCCAGGCCAGGTCTTTGTCGCGGGTGGCGGAGTTCACCACCAGGCGGAAATAGTCTTCAGTGAGGAAATAAACGATCAGGTCGTCGATCACGCCGCCGGAGGCATTCAGCATGCCGGTGTACAGTGCTTTGCCGGGTTGGGTCAGTTTGGCGACGTCGTTCGCCAGCAGGTAGCGCAGGAACTCGCGGGTGCGGGCGCCGTGCAGATCTACAATGGTCATGTGAGACACGTCGAACATGCCGGCATCCTGACGCACCGCGTGGTGCTCATCAAGCTGCGAGCCGTAGTGCAGCGGCATCATCCAGCCGTGAAAGTCTACCATGCGCGCACCGCACGCCACGTGCTGGTCGTACAGTGGGGTTTGCTTTGCCATCTTTTCCCTCTTTCCACTCGTCGCTAGAAGTTAGGGTGCTGCCACGCAATGCGGCGGAGCCTGGCTCGCGGCCCGATCGCCATGGCGCACTGACTGCTCAACACAAATGCTGCGCCGGGACGGGCGGAAACTGCGTGTAACCGCCGTGACGCAAACGATACCTTTCCCTCGAACTTATCACCGAACGACCACATTAACCATAAGTTAAAATAGGCTCATCGCCGTTCCCGGGCGGTAAAATGCCGGGGTAGTGTGCAGAGTTTTTCACTGGAAAAATGCGCCTTAAGGCACAAAATTAACAATTAAAGCGGTAAAACGCCGAAGTTATATAACAAACAGATGGTCGCGCATGGGATCCCGACTTTTGATAACCGAACATGGAATTAGAAAAAGTAATGATAAAAAGCGGCTGAAATTAGATTATTTCAAATGAAGGGTTATATAAGGAAAAGCGATGGAATAAGGCGAGAAGCGCGAGCCCGGTGCGGGCCCGCAGAAGGAAGGGATCAGGCAAGCCACTCGGGCAGATCGTTCAGGCCCATCGCCTGACGCACCAGCTTAGGCTTGACGCCCGGCAGGCTGTCCGCCAGCCGCAGGCCCACGTCACGCAGCAGCTTTTTGGCCGGGTGGTTGCCGTCAAACAGTTCGCGGAAACCCTGCATGCTGGCCAGCATCACCGCCGCGCCATGTTTGCGGCGGCGCTCATAGCGGCGCAGATAGAGGTGCTGGCCGATATCCTTGCCCTGCCGCTGCAGGCGGCGCAGTTCGGAAATCAGCTCGGCGGCATCCATAAAGCCCAGGTTCACGCCCTGCCCGGCAAGCGGGTGCACGGTATGCGCCGCATCGCCCACCAGCGCCAGGCGGTGCGCGGCGAAGCTGCGCGCATAGCGGCCGGTCAACGGGAACGCCAGCCGTTCGCTTTCCAGGCTGCAAGCCCCCAGGCGCATGTCGAAGGTCATCGCCAGTTCGCGGTTGAATTGCTCCGGTTCCAGCCGTTTGAGCCGTTCGGCTTCTTCCGGCGTCACCGACCAGACGATAGAGCTCAAATGCGGATCGCTGAACGGCAGGAACGCCAGAATGCCGTCGCCGTGGAAAATTTGCCGCGCCGTCGCCTGATGCGGTTCTTCGGTGCGAACGGTGGCCACCAGCGCGTGGTGACGGTAATCCCAGAAGGTGAGCGGGATATCGGCATGCTGGCGCAGCCACGACTGGGCGCCGTCGGCGCCGATCACCAACCGGGCGGTCAGCATGCGCCCGTCCTCCAGCGTGACGAAGGCGTCATTTTCGCCCCATGCTACCTGCTTGAGCGCGGCCGGGGTAATCAGCGTGATGTCCGACAGGCTTTCGGCGCGTTTCCACAGCGCCTGCTGGATCACCGAATTTTCGATGATGTGGCCGAGATGGCTGAAGCCGCACTCGTCGCCGCGGAAAGCAATCTTGCCGAAGCTGTCGCGATCCCACACTTCCATCGCATTGTAGGCGCTGGCGCGCAGCTGGAGAATGTCGTCCCACACGCCGATGTGCTGCAGCAAACGCTCGCTGGCGGCATTGATGGCGGAGACGCGCAGGGCCGGCTGTTCCGACGGCGGCGCCATCTCCGGCTGGCGCTGCTCCAGCACCGCCACGCGCAGCCCGCTGCCCTGCAGGCCGCAGGCCAACGCCAGCCCCACCATACCGCCACCGGCGATAATCACGTCAAATGATTGCATGCTGCTCGATTTCCTTAAATAACGCGCGACGCCTTGCCGCGCCGCGCTTTGGGCGCGTTAAAGCGCCCGACCATGTCTCTAACGTTCCACCCAGCCCAGCGTACGCTTGGCGAAGGCATCGCGTATCGCCGGCAAACGTTCCATCGCCATCAGCCCCAGATTGCGCCCAATCACCAGCGGGCCATAACGGTTGGCGAACAGATGAATCAACCCGTCGGTCACGCCGATCGTCGCCTGTTGATCGTTTTGCCGCCGCTGCTGATAACGGCTCAGCAGTGCGTAACCGCCGGCGTCTTCGCCGCTGTCTGCCGCTTCCGCCAGCGTTTCCGCCAGCGACATCACGTCGCGCAGGCCAAGGTTGAACCCCTGCCCGGCGATAGGATGCAGCGTTTGCGCCGCGTTGCCCACCAGCGCCAGCCGGTGGCTGACATGGCGATCGGCGGTCAGCAGCCCGAGTGGATAACTGTGCCGTTTACCGGCCTTGAGGATACGCCCCAGCCGCCAGCCGAAAGCCTGTTGCAGCTCGGCGATAAAGCGCTCGTCGTCCCAGGCATCCACCTGGGCGCGATCTTCACGCGCATGGCACCACACCAGTGAACTGCGCCCCTGCGACATCGGCAACAGCGCCAGCGGCCCATAGCGGGTAAAGCGCTCAAAGGCGCGCCCCTGCGGATCTTCCGCCGTGGTGACGTTGGCGATGGTGGCGAACTGCGGATAGTCCTCCTGCCGCCACTGCACGTTGCAGGCCTGCGCCAGCGCAGAGCGCGAACCGTCGGCCGCCACCAGCAGCTGCCCGCGCAGACGCTGGCCGTTGTCCAGCAGCACCTCCGCCCGCTCTGCGGTGCGGATCACGTCCACCACCCGCGCCGGGCAGTGCAGCGTGACACCCGGCGCCTTGGCCAGCAGCGCGAACAGCCGCTGCCCGGCGTCGTGCAGTTCGATCACCTGGCCGAGCGCATCGACCTGATAGTCTTGCGCCTGCAGATTCACGAAGCCGGCGTGCCCGCGATCGCTGACGTGCACCTGAGTGATCGGCGTAGCGCAATCGCGCAGCGCCGGCCAAACGCCGATGCGCGCCAGCTGTTGGCAGGTACCCTGCGCCAATGCGATGGCGCGGGCGTCAAAACCTGGGTGGCTGCGGTCATCCGGCCGGGTCGCCTCGACCAGATCCACCGCCATTCTTCCCTGAGTGAGCGACGAAATGGCCAGCGCCAACGTCGCGCCCGCCATACCGCCGCCAACGATAATAACGCTCATGTTACGACCTTGCCGCCGCCATCAAGGCCTCGATGGCATCGGCGTCTTTCACCACGGTGGCGGTCAGGTTTTCATTGCCGTCGGCGGTGATCACGATATCGTCCTCGATGCGGATGCCGATGCCGCGGTACTCCGCCGGCACGTCCGCATCCGGCGCGATGTACAGCCCCGGCTCCACGGTCAGCACCATGCCCGGCTCCAGCAGCCGATCGCGGCTCGGCGTGCCGTAGTGGCCAACGTCGTGCACATCGAGACCCAGCCAGTGGCTCAGCCCGTGCATGAAGAACTGACGGTGCGCCTGCTCGGCGATCAGCGAGTCGACTTCACCTTTCAATACGCCCAGCTCCACCAGCCCGACCACCATGATGCGCACCACTTCGTCATTGACTTCGCGAATGCTGGTGCCGGGTTTGAACAGTTCCAAAGCGCGCTGCAGCGACGCCAGCACAATGTCGTACACCGCGCGCTGCGGCCGGCTGAACTTGCCGTTGACCGGGAAGGTGCGGGTGATGTCGCCGGCGTACCCCTGGTACTCGCAGCCGGCGTCGATCAGCACCAGATCGCCGTCGCGCATCTGGCTCTCGTTCTCGGTGTAGTGCAGGATACAGCCGTTTTCGCCGCTGCCGACGATGGTGTTGTAAGACGGGTAACGGGCGCCGAGGCGGGTGAATTCATGATGAATTTCCGCTTCCAGCTGGTATTCGAACATGCCCGGGCGGCATTTTTCCATCGCGCGGGTATGCGCCAACGCGCTGATCTCACCGGCGCGGCGCATCACCGCCAGCTCTTCCGGCGACTTGAACAGCCGCATGTCATGCAGCCACGGCCGCCAGTCGGTAACGGTGGCCGGCGCCTGCAGGCTCTGGCGGAACCCCTTGCGCAGCTTGTCCAGCGCGCCGAACAGGATCTGATCGGCATAGGCGTATTCGCCCTGCGCGTGGTAGACCACGTCCAGGCCGTTGAGCAGCAGATGCAGCTGGTCATTGATTTCATCGAACGGCAGCGCGCGATCCACGCCCAGCTTCGCCGGCGCGGCGTCTTGCCCCAGGCGGCGACCAAACCAGATTTCCGCCGTCAGATCGCGCACCCGGTTGAACAACACGCTGTGGTTGTGCGTTTCGTCGCTTTTAATCAGCACCAGCACCGCTTCCGGCTCATTGAAGCCGGTCAGGTACCAAAAATCGCTGTTCTGCCGATAGGGATAGTCTGAATCTGCACTGCGCGTCGTTTCCGGCGCAGAGAAAATAACCGCCGCGCTGGCCGGCGCCATTTTCGCCAACAGCGCCTGGCGGCGGTTGTTGAATTCCTGCTGAGTCATTACCTTCTCCTGAAATCATGCCATCCGCACCGCCGGCGGAGGGGCGATAGAACGTTTAGTGCAGCGTCGGTTTGATGTTTTCCGGCGCCGTGGGCTTGTGACGGGTGAATTCGCCGTGGCACATGATGGCGGCAACCCGCACATACTCCGCCACTTCTTCCAACGACTGTTCCAATTCTTCCTGATCTTCGTCTTCGTCGTAGCCCAGCTGCGCGATGTTGCGCAGATCGTCGATCGCTTCACCGACCTCGTCTTTCACCTGAGCCAACTTCGGCTGCATCATGCCCAGCCCGAGCAGGAAGTGGTTGACCCAACCGCCCAGCGCGTCGGCGCGATCGAACACGCTGACGATCTCCCCTTCAGGCAGCATCAGTTGGAACAGGAATTCGTCATCTTCCAGCGTGTCACGCGTCACTTCATACAGCTGCTGCAGCGGTTGGCTAAGCGCCTGCGGGAAGGCGACGCCTTCGTTGGTCAGATCGTGCACCAGCGCCTGCCAGCCGGCGTCACGGCTGCCGCCGCACAGCAGGCCGCTGATCAGGCCGTGCATTTCTGCCGCGGTCAGCGCCACCGACTGCTGGTTGAGGGCCACGGTCAAAGATTGGTAACTTGGAAATGTATTCTGTATAGACATGCGCATTCGTCATCGTTGGCAGGATAAGTTCGTGTTATGCTACCACCAAGGTCCGTCGCTATACCAGATAAGCGCGACACCTCAGTGGCTAGTTATAATCGCGATGTGGCAGGTTTCACACTGCGCCGGCGGGTGACGAAAGTGCGGTAAATACGCATTTTGAAACCCTTTTTTGACTGGCAATGTGCGCCACAGTAGATTACAACCAGGTACTGAAAAAGGGGTTGTATCTTGGTACCGAGGTATATATAGTGGCGCCCGCTTTGACGGCCCGGCCAGGGCGGACAAGGCTGGCGCGAAATTTAGGCAGGAAGGTGGCATGTCTGCACAACCGGTAGATATTCAAATTTTTGGCCGCTCGTTAAGAGTCAATTGCCCGCCAGAACAACAAGATGCGTTGAATATGGCGGCGGACGATCTTAACCAACGGTTGCAAGATCTTAAAGTTCGCACTAGAGTCTCCAATACTGAGCAACTGGTTTTCATCGCGGCATTGAACGTCTGTCAC
The DNA here is from genome assembly GCF_002752475.1 of Serratia sp. OLAL2. Classification (NCBI taxonomy): domain Bacteria; kingdom Pseudomonadati; phylum Pseudomonadota; class Gammaproteobacteria; order Enterobacterales; family Yersiniaceae; genus Serratia; species Serratia sp. OLAL2. Next base: position 199,745 of record NZ_MSTL01000003.1, read on the forward strand.
GAACTTGCTCAAGAACGGTTGAAAACCCGTGACTATGCGTCCAATATGGAACAACGCATACGGATGCTGCAGCAGACCATTGAACAAGCGCTGCTTGAACAAGGTCGCATCTCTGAACGTCAGGATGCACAATTCGAATAACTTAAGTTGTTGAAATCAAAGTTTCAGCAACGAGTACAAAATTTCTCTGAGATGTTCGCCAGCGGGCCAGTCCCCTGAGCCGATATTTAGTACAAACAGAATGTGTTGCTCCGCGATCGGTGAGCACGCTCGGTGCGCCGAGAAGCCTTAAGATTGCGACGGCACGTTCACCTTGAACCATGGGTTCAAGGGTTACAGCCTGCGACGGCATCTCGGAGATTCCCCTTCTCAGCGGTTTATGTGTGCTGAACGCCACACTGAGCAAGCCTGATACGATGTCTTTTCAACCCCAATTCGCGCAGCAGCGCCAAGCCATACGCCAACTCATTCGCCAACGCCGACGCGAACTTACGCCGGATCAGCAACGCTTTGCCGCAGACAAGATAACCGAGCGCCTTGCCGCACATGCACGCATTCAGGCGGCGCGCAGCATCGCGGTATTTTTGTCGTTTGACGGCGAACTCGACACCGGGCCGCTGATCGAGCAACTGTGGACGCTCGGCAAACAGGTTTACCTGCCGGTACTGCATCCGTTCAGTTCAGGACACCTGCTGTTCCTGCGCTATGCGCCGGAAACGCCGCTGGTACGCAATCGCTTCAATATTCTCGAGCCCCGCCTCGATGTGCGCCAGGTGTTGCCGCTGGGCGAACTTGACGTCGTGCTGACGCCGTTGGTGGCATTCGATCATACCGGGCAGCGTTTGGGCATGGGGGGCGGTTTTTACGATCGCACCCTGCAAAACTGGCGCAGCGGCGGCCCCTATCCCATCGGTCTGGCCCATGATTGCCAGCAGGTGGAGCGCCTGCCGACCGAGCACTGGGATATCCCGCTGCCGGAAATCCTCACCCCGCTCTGCAGCTGGGCGTGGCACGAGCCCAAATAGCAAAAGGCCGGATCGCTCCGGCCTTTTTCGTTGCGGCAAGCCGCCGAATCAGAACAGCAGACGGGCGCGAATGGTGCCGTCGATGGCCTTCATGCGCTGCAGCGCAGCGTCGGCGCGTGCGATTTCCGCTTCGATGTCGATCACCACGTAGCCGATTTCCGGCCCGGTTTGCAGATACTGGGCGGCGATGTTAACCCCCTCTTCGGCGAAGATCTGGTTAATCTGCGTCAGCACACCCGGACGGTTTTCGTGGATGTGCAGCAGGCGGCTGGCGTTCGGACCATGCGCCGGCAGCGACACTTCCGGGAAGTTGACGGCGGACAGAGTCGATCCGTTGTCGGAGTATTTCGCCAGCTTGCCGGCCACTTCGTCGCCGATGTTCTCCTGCGCTTCCTGCGTGGAACCGCCGATGTGCGGCGTCAGCAGCACGTTATCGAACTCACACAGCGGCGAGTTGAACGGATCGCTGTTGGTCGCCGGCTCTTCCGGGAAGACGTCGATCGCCGCACCCGCCAGGTGATTGCTGGCCAGCGCGTCGCACAGCGCGGGAATATCCACCACGGTGCCGCGCGAGGCGTTGATCAGAATGGCGCCCGGCTTCATCAGCGCCAGCTCTTCCGCCCCCATCATGTTCTTGGTGGCCAGCGTTTCCGGCACGTGCAGCGTCACCACGTCGCTCATATTGAGCAGATCGGACAGATGACGCACCTGCTGCGCGTTGCCTAACGGCAGTTTGTTCTCGATATCGTAGAAGAACACCTTCATGCCCAGCCCTTCGGCCAGAATGCCCAGCTGGGTGCCGATATGGCCGTAGCCGATGATGCCCAGCTTTTTGCCGCGCGCCTCATAAGAGCCCACGGCCAATTTGTGCCACACGCCGCGGTGCGCCTTGGCGTTGGCGGCCGGAATGCCGCGCAGCATCAACAGCAGCTCGCCCAGCACCATTTCGGCCACGGATCGGGTATTGGAGAAGGGGGCGTTGAAGACCGGAATACCGCGTTTGGTCGCCGCTTTCAGATCAACCTGGTTGGTGCCGATGCAGAAGCAGCCCACCGCCACCAGTTTTTCTGCGGCGGCGAACACCTCTTCGGTCAGATGCGTACGCGATCGGATGCCGACGAAGTGTGCATCGCGGATGGATGCCTTCAGCGATTCGGTGTCTAACGCACCCTTGTGGTATTCGATGTTGGTATAACCGGCGGCACGTAAATTATCGACCGTGCTCTGATGAACCCCTTCCACCAACAGGAATTTAATCCTGTCTTTCTCCAATGATACTTTTGCCATTTACCCGACCCTATGTTCAGACTTCAGAAGCGGCTGTGACGACACAGCTCCCATCCAACATAACAAAAATAACGCGGGCGGCAATACAAACGATTGCCTGCCCGGCAGGACAAGGCGCAGCGTTGATGGCGGTTTACGGCAGAAAATGCCATAGGGAAAGTTTTCAGCAGAAGCTTTGGGGAGTCAGCTTTCACAATGTGACATAAGTCACCAAATTTGCCGTTTTTCAGAAAAGATATTTTAACCGAAGAATTATGCGGCCCGGCACTACCGGGCCACAGACGGCAGAGGCTTATTTGACTACTTTCACGCCTTCCGGGGTGCCGACCAGCGCCACGTCCGCGCCGCGGTTGGCGAACAGCCCCACGGTCACCACGCCGGCGATGCCGTTGATCTTGTTCTCCAGCGCGATGGCGTCGGTGATGCTCAGGTTATGCACATCGAGGATCACGTTGCCGTTGTCGGTCACCACGTTCTGGCGATACTCCGGCAGGCCGCCGAGTTTCACCAGCTCGCGCGCCACGTAAGAGCGAGCCATCGGGATCACTTCCACCGGCAGCGGGAACTTGCCCAGCACGTCCACCTGCTTGCTGGCGTCGACAATGCAGATAAATTTCTTGGCGATGGCGGCGATGATCTTCTCGCGCGTCAGCGCAGCGCCGCCGCCCTTGATCATCTGCATATGGCCGTTGATTTCGTCCGCGCCGTCCACGTAGATATCGAGCGAGTCCACTTCGTTGCTGTCGAACACGTGGATGCCGAGGCTTTTCAACTTGGCGGTGGAGGCGTCTGAGCTGGACACCGCGCCTTCGATCTGGTGCTTGATGGAGCCCAGCGCGTCAATAAAGTGGGCGGCGGTAGAACCGGTGCCGACCCCGACGATGGTGCCCGGCGTCACGTATTCCAGCGCCGCCCAGCCCACCGCTTTTTTCAGTTCATCCTGCGTCATAATATGTCCCTTGCCTCTGTACGAAAACGTGTGCGTATTATAGGGTAAAACGCTATTTTTCACGCCGGCAGGATCACACTTATTTACCGCAGCCCGCATTTTTACCCGCTTGGCGGCGAGCTGGAGGCGTGATTTTTCCACCTGCGCCGCACGCAAAATGTGGCATAGTGCCGGTATCATTCTAATTTAAGGGATATCTTTCCGATGAAACGCCCAGACTATCGTACGCTGCAAGCGCTGGACGCGGTGATCCGTGAGCGCGGCTTCGAGCGCGCCGCGCAAAAACTCTGTATCACGCAATCGGCGGTATCCCAACGCATCAAACAGCTGGAAAACCTGTTCGGCCAACCGCTGCTGGTTCGTACCGTGCCGCCGCGCCCGACCGAACAAGGGCAAAAGCTGCTGGCGCTGCTGCATCAGGTGGAGCTGCTGGAGGAAGAGTGGCTCGGCAATGACACCGGCGTCGATACGCCGCTGCTGCTGTCGCTGGCGGTCAACGCCGACAGTCTGGCAACCTGGCTGCTGCCGGCGCTGAAGCCGGTGCTGGCGGACTCCCCCATTCGCCTGAATCTGCAGGTGGAAGATGAAACCCGCACCCAGGAGCGGCTGCGCCGCGGTGAGGTGGTGGGCGCGGTGAGTATTCAGCCGCAGCCGCTGCCGAGCTGCCTGGTGGATAGGCTGGGGGCGCTGGACTACCTGTTCGTGGCCTCCAGCGGCTTCGCCGAGCGCTATTTCCCGAACGGCGTCACCCGCTCCGCGCTGCTGAAAGCGCCGGCGGTGGCCTTCGATCATCTCGACGACATGCACCAGGCATTTCTGCAGCAGAACTTCGATCTGTCGCCGGGCAGCGTGCCCTGCCACATCGTGAACTCATCGGAAGCCTTCGTGCAGCTGGCGCGTCAGGGCACCACCTGCTGTATGATCCCGCATCTGCAGATCGAAAAGGAGCTGGCATCCGGTGAACTGATCGATCTGACGCCCGGGCTATACCAGCGCCGCATGCTGTACTGGCACCGTTTCGCGCCGGAAAGCCGCATGATGCGCAAAGTGACCGACGCACTGCTGGAACACGGTCATCAGGTGCTGCGTCAGGATTAAAACGAAAAAAGGTTCGCCGCAGCGAACCTTTTCTTCAATACGATAACCTTACTGCGCGGCGTTACGCTGCAGCTCGAACACCACGTCCACCTGATCGTCGAAGTGAATGCTTTGCTGTTCATAGGTTTGCGCCGCGTCGCTTTCCGCCGCCGCACCGGCCGCCTTATACATCCGCGCCACCGGCATCGGCTGGTAGTTGGCGACCCGGTAGCGAATGCTGTACACCGGTCCCAGCTTGGCGTGGAAGCCTTTGGCCAGGGATTCGGCCTGCTGAGTCGCGTTCTCGATCGCTTTTTGCCGCGCCTGCTCGCGATACACGTCCGGCTTGGCGACGCCCAGCTCCACCGCGCGGATCTCGTTCAGGCCGGATTTCAGCGCGCCGTCCAGCAGCTCGTTCAGCTTGTCCAGCTGACGCAGAGTCACCTGCACCTGGCGCACCGCCCGGTAGCCCTTCAACACCGACTCACCGGTTTTTAGGTAATCGTATTCCGGCTGGGTGCGCAGGTTGGCGGCGCTGATGTCTTTCTTCTCGATGTTGTTTTTCTGCAGGAAATCAAAGTACTGCGCCACGCGCTCGTCTACCTGCTTCTTCGCCTGGGCGGCGTCTTTGGAGGAGACGCTCACTTCGATCGCCAGGGTGGCGATATCCGGCGTGGCGTCCACGCTGGCGGTGCCGGAGGTGACGACGTGCGGCCCTTCAGGCACTTCAGCCGCCTGCAGCGCCATCGGTAACGTCCCTAATCCGACCATTGCGGCCATAGCCAATGCTTTTAGCTTCACAGTGTCTCCTTAATGACAGGCTGTCTCTGATCGCCGGCTTTTCCCTGTGAGAACCGCCGGATTCCTGGCATCAAACGTAGCATATCGCACGGCGTTTTGAATTCGGATTAGTGACAAATTCTTATAAATTTGCCCCCTGCCAGGCCAGCTGCAGCGCGATGCCCCACATCACCAGCCCGACCAGCGCGTTGATGATGCGCTGCGCCCGCTGCGTGTTCAGCCACGGCGCCAGCCAGGAGGCCAGCAGCGCCAGGCCAAAGAACCACACCGCCGACGCGCTGACCGCGCCAAGCGCGAACCAGGAGCGCACGTCCGCCGTCAGCTGCCCGCCCAGGCTGCCGAGCACCACAAAGGTGTCCAGGTACACGTGCGGGTTCAGCCAGGTGACCGCCAGCATGGTGACCACGAGGCGCCAGCGACTCTGCGCCAGCTCCTGCGCCGCGGCCTGTGCCGGTTGCGGGCTGAAGGCGGAACGGAACGCGCCCCAGCCGTACCACAGCAGAAACGCCACCCCGCCCCAGGTGACCAGCGCCAGCAGCAGCGGCGAGCGGGTCAGCAATGCGCTGCCGCCGAAAATCCCGGCGCAGATCAGCACGATATCGCTCAGCGCGCACAGTGAGGCAATCATCAAATGATACTGGCGGCGAATGCCCTGGTTCATCACGAATACGTTCTGCGGGCCCAGCGGCAGGATCATGGCGGCGCTCAGGGCAAAACCCTGCAGGAAGACGGCTAACATGGGAGATTCCTCGAATGATAAAAGGCGCCGGACGAAGGCGCGTGTGGGTCAACACGCGCATCATACGAGGAAGCGATCATTAGGTGAAATTGATGTTTCTAATCCAGTATCAGAGACGCTAATACTTAAATCGGCGTGACGAACCCCAGCTCCTGAGAGATGCGTTGCGCGGTGGCCAGCACCGGTTTAATCAGGCTTTTGACGCCGATCTGCTGCAGCTTGGCGGTCGGCAGAGAAACCGACACCGCATAAGGCACGCGCTGTTGAATATCGAACACCGGTGCCGCCACGCAGGAGACCCCCAGCTCGTTTTCCTCGCGATCCATCGCCATGCCGCGCTGGCGAATATCGGCCAGTTCCTCATACATCTTCGGCAGCTCGGTAATGGTATTGCGCGTCAGCGTCTGAATCTCTTGCTGGTGAGTCTGCCAGTAGTGAGCCGGGTAATCATCATTGCCGTAAGCCATGAAGATTTTACCCATCGCCGAACAGTACAGCGGCATATGCTGGCCGATATAGGCGCGGGTGCGCATCATGCCGGTGGTCGGCTCCAGCTTGTAGATCAGGATGACGTGGTCGTCTTCGCGGCTGGAGAAGTTGACCGTCTCGCCCACTTCCAGATTCAGCTGTTCCAAATGCGGCGCGGCCACGTGAATGATGTTGAGTGACGACAGCGCCTTCTGGCCGATGGAAATGAACTTGGTGGTCAGGCGGTAGCTGCCCGGCGACGGCGCCTGGGTCACATAGCCGCTGGTGTGCAACCCCTGCAGCAGGCGGTGCACCGTGCTCTTGTTCATGCCGGCCAGCTCGGACAAATGCGCCAGCGGACATCCGTTGGGGAAATTACTCAGGATCTCAATCAACTGCAAACCGCGGAACAGGCTTTGGCTGCCCAGCGGTTTGTCTTTCTTGTCATCTTTCTCGTCGACGGCTTTCAGGCTCATAGCGAAAATCTCTCCAGTGTCGAACCGCCAACCGGCGCTGCGGCAAAGTCAGCAGGCTCTTTGCCGGGCATGTTACCCCAAGGCCCGCATCAGGTGAAGACGGAACGCCGTTTCATTGTCCGCAGCGGGATAAAAATCCGCAATATTTCCCCCATGTTGAAGTGAGCCATCGGTCACACTTCCGCAAAGTAAAAAATAACTCATTGTTTAATAACAATAATTAAAACCTCACCGCCTTTGATTTAGCGCAACGAACGTCATATTATTTTTGAAATTGAATTTCGCATATTGAAATTTAAAGACCAGATACTCACCAGCAGTTTGGCTAATTTGCCCGACATCTTCGCACGGGCACGACACCAGGGGCGCATCACATGACTATGGATAATGCGGCACAACCCATCCTTACCCTCAGCCACATCGTCAAACGATTTGGCGGCAACGTGGCGGTCAACGACGTCAGCCTGCAGGTGATGCCGGGCGAAGTTCTGGCGTTGCTGGGCGAAAATGGCGCCGGCAAATCGACGCTGATCAAAGTGCTGGCGGGCGTCTACCCGCGCGACGGCGGCGATATTCGCTTTCAGGGCGCAAGCATCGCCTCCGCCGCCGCGATAAAAAGCACCAGCCGCCAGCCGATCGCCTTTATTCATCAGGATCTCGGCCTGATCGAATGGATGACGGTGGCGGAAAACATGGCGCTGGTGATGGGGTTTCCCCGCCGCTTTGGGCTGATCGACTGGCGCGCCATTCGCCGCCGGGCGGCGCAGGCGCTGCAAGACGTCGGCATCGCGCTCGATCCCGATGCGCGCGTCTTCGAACTGTCGCGCACCGAAAAATCGCTGCTGGCGATCGCCCGCGCGGTGGCGGTCAACGCCGAGCTGCTGGTGCTGGATGAACCGACCGCCTCCCTGCCCGCCAACGACGTGCGTCATCTGTTCGCCGTGATCAACCGGCTGCGCGCCAAAAAGGTCGGCATGATTTATGTCACCCACCGTCTGGACGAAGTGATCGAAATCGCCGATCGGATCTGCGTGATGCGCGACGGGCGCTATGTCGCCGGCGGTCGCACCGCCGACTACTCGCTGCGCGATCTGGTGCAAACCATCGTCGGCGAAGCGATGGCGGACGATCAGCGCGAACCGCTGCCGGAACATCGTCCGCCGGTGCTGCAGCTCGATAGCGTCACGGTGGGCGACATCGGCCCGGTGAGCTTCGACTTGCAGCCGGGCGAGATGCTGGCGCTGGCCGGCCTGCGCGGGGCCGGGCAAGAAGAGATTGGCCGGCTGCTGTTCGGGTTGCGCCAGGCCGACGGCGGCGCGATTCGATTTCGCGATCGGCCCTATCAGGCGAGCACCCCGCAGCAGGCGATGGCCTGCGGCGTTTCGCTGGTGGCGGGCGATCGCACCGGCGAAAGCCTGGTGATGTCGATGAGCGTGCGTGAAAACCTGTTTATCAACCCCTGCGCCAGCGGCCACCGGCTGCTCTCCCGCTACGGGCGGCGAGCGGAGATCGGCGCCAGTTGGTGGAAGGTGCAGCTGTTCGACGTACGCCCCAAGGACGTCAATATCGATATCAGCGCGCTGTCCGGCGGCAACCAGCAAAAGGTGGTGATGGCGCGCTGGATGCATCTGGGGGCGCCGCTGCTGATCCTGGAAGATCCCACCGCCGGCGTGGACGTCGGCGCGCGCGCGGAAATCTACCATCTGCTGAATAAATCCCTGGCGGAAGGCGTGGCAGTGCTGGTTATCTCCAACGATTTCGAGGAGATCGCCCATATTTGCAACCGCGCACTGGTATTCAACCGCGGGAAAGTGGTCGGCGAGCTGAAAAATCAGCAGGTGTCATTCGCCAATTTATTGGAGCTGGCCTCTGCCAGCACCGGGGAAAACGTCGCAATCACGTCAGAATCCGAGGTAGGCCATGTCTAAAACATCCGTTAAATCAACCGCACTGGAGCAGCGCGTCAGCCTGGCGCAGGACGGCACCGGCCCGTGGCTGATGCAGGTTCTCACCCGCTATGGCCTGCTGCTGCTGTGCATCGCGCTGGTCGTGCTGTTCTCACTGCTCACCCCCTCCTTCGCATCGATGCTGACGCTGCAGGCTATCTTGTCGAGCAAGGCCAAAATCGCCCTGTTGGCGCTGGCGGCGACCATCCCGATGATCGTGGGGAAGATCGATCTTAACGTCGGTTTCGGCATTGTGCTGTGGCACATTCTGGCGATCACGCTGCAGGTGGAATACGGCTTCTCCTGGCAGATGGCGGTGCTGACGGTGCTGGCGATCTCGGCGCTGTACGGGTTGCTGAACGGCATTCTGGTGGCGCTGGCCGATATCGACAGCTTCGTCGCCACCCTCGGCTCCGGCACCGTACTGTACGCCATTGCCCTGTGGCACTCCGGCGGGCGGCAGATCGTCGGCGACTTGCCGGATGCCTTCATCGCGCTGCACCACACCGAGATCGCCGGCATTCCGATCGTGGCATTTTACGTGCTGATCGTCGCGGTGGTGCTGTGGCTCATCACCGAACACACCCCGCTCGGCCGCTGCATGTATGCGGTGGGCGGCAACCCGGCGGCGGCGCGCCTGAACGGCATCTCGGTCAACCGCTTTACCATCGGCGCCTTCATCGCCTCCAGCGTGCTCACCGGTTTCAGCGGCGTGTTGATCGCCGCCGAACAGGGCGTCGGCCAGGCCAGCGTCGGCATGGACTATCTGCTGCCAGCGCTGGTCGGCGCCTTCCTCGGCAGCACCACCATTCGCCCAGGGCGCGTCAACGTCTGGGGCACCGTGGTCGGCATCGCCATTCTGGCTATCGGCATCGCCGGCATCCAGCAGTTCGGCGGCGAATTCTGGGTCGAGCCGCTGTTCAACGGCGCGACGCTGTTGCTGTCGATCACTCTGGCCGGCTATGCCCAACGCCGCCGGCTGCTCAATCAGAAAGCGGTACAACGCAGCCAGGCGACGCCGGCTGACAACAACAATCAGACAGCGACCCACCCTTAAACCAGGAGCACACCATGAAACGCATTTGGCTGTTACCGGGGTTCACCACATTCTTGCTCGCCGCATCGCCGGCCTGGGCCGACGCCTATCTCGATCAGGCCACCGCCGCCGTGGCGAAGGCTACCGCCAGCGCCACCCAGTGGGACGGCCCCACCAGCGGCCCGCAGCTGCAGGCCAACAAGAAGATCATTTTTATCGCCTCCGACATGAAGAACGGCGGCGTGCAAGGGGTGCAACAGGGGTTGAGCGAAGCGGCGAAAGCCGCCGGCTGGAAGCTGGAAACGCTCGACGGCGGCGGCTCGGTGAAAGATCAGCTGGCATCGCTCAATCAGGCCATCGCCCAGAAACCAGACGGCATCGTGATCGGCGGCTGGAACCCTAACGTCGCCAAGATCCCGCTGAAAAAGGCCGTACAGCAGGGCATCGTGCTGACCGCCTGGCATGCGGTGCCGGAACCGGGCCCCATCGCCAAATACAATGTGTTCTATAACATCACGTCGGATTCCAACGAAGTGGCGCGCATCGCCGCGCAATACGCGGTGGTGCAGTCCGGCGGCAAGGCGAGCGTGTTGATCTTCACCGACTCGCTGTACCAAATCGCCTTGGACAAGGCCAACGTCATGAAAGAAGAGATCGCCAAATGCAGCGGCTGTACGCTGCTGGAATTCATCGACACGCCGCTGGCAGATACCGCCAACCGCATGCCGGCGATGACCTTCAGCCTGCTGCAGAAGTACGGCGACAAATTCCAATATGCGCTGGCAATCAACGATCTGTATTTCGACTTTATGGCGCCGGCGCTGAAAACCGCCGGCAAAGGCGGCAAGAACGCGCCTTACAACGTGTCGGCCGGCGACGGTTCAATCTCCGCTTACCAGCGTATCCGCTCGGGCGACAGCCAGTCGGCGACGGTGCCGGAGCCCTTGAAGCTGCACGGTTGGCAGCTGCTGGACGAATTCAACCGCGCCTTCGCCAAGCAGCCGCCTTCCGGCTACGTGACCCCGGCGCATCTGGTCACCCGCGACAATATCGCCGCCGACGGCGGCGCCAATAACCTGTATGACCCGCAAAACGATTACCAGGGCCATTACAAAGCGATCTGGGGCGTGAAGTGAACGGCGGCATTCGGCATTCATTGCGCACGCACGCTCAGCTCGAGCGCTTGTGCTCACCGGCGATTTGGGCCGAAGGGCCGGTCTGGCTGCCGCAAGAGGATGCGGTGGTGTTCAGCGACGTGAAAGGCAATCGCATGTTCCGCTGGTCGCGCCGGGGTGAGCTAAGCCTATACCGCTCGCCGTCGCACTACGCCAACGGCAATGCGCGCGACGGCGAGGGGCGTGTGGTCAGCTGTGAACACGGGCGGCGCGGCATCAGCCGCACCGAAAGCGATGGCGAAGTGCGCCTGTTGATCGACCGCGTCGACGGCAAGCGCTTTAACTCGCCGAACGACGTGGCGGTGTGTTCCGACGGCACCCTGTGGTTCACCGATCCGCCCTACGGCATCATCGGCGACGAAGAGGGTTACAAATCGGAAAGCCAGGTGATCGGCTGCTATCTCTACAGCTTCGATCCGCGCGACGGTTCGCTGACCATCGCCGCCTGCGACCTGCAGCGCCCGAACGGCCTGGCGTTTTCACCGGATGAAAAATGGCTGTACGTTGCGGACATGTCGATCGTGGATTTTCCGACGCTGGGCCGCCGCGAGCTGCGCGTCTATGCGGTCAACGGTCGCGAGCTGGAAGCCGGCCGCCGTTTTGCAACCGTGGAACCCGGTTTCCCGGACGGCTTCTGCGTCGATCGGGCCGGCAATCTGTTTTGCAGCTGCGCCGACGGCGTGCTGGTCTTCGATCCAGAGGGGCGACAGATCGACAAAATCAACGTGCCGGAACGCGTCTCCAATTGTACCTTCGGCGGCCCGAACGGCGATGAACTCTATATCACCGCCACCACCTCGCTCTACCGCATGGTGCTGAACACCCGCGGTTAACCGGGGTCCCGCAAGACGCAGGGTGGGTTTTGATCCGCCCTGCTTTGTCACGTCTGAAGCACGCCATCTCCACCAAAACGTGGCGGCGATCACAAAATCACCACTCAATTTTAACGTCATGTTTTTCATGAATAATTTTACTCCCCCTTGCTTTGACTTCCCTGAATCGCCGGGATAGCATTTATTTGAAATGCAATTTCGCATATTGAAATTTAGCGAACCAAAAACAGACGATTCGCACAGGCGGAGAACCGGCATGAGAGTGAGTTACAGCGAGTTAAAACAGCAATTCAAACGCGTGCTGCTGGCGCGCGGCGTGGCGGAACATCTCGCCGACGACTGCGCCGGCATGTTCGCCGACACCACCGCCAGCGGCGTTTACTCCCACGGCGTTAACCGCTTTCCGCGCTTTATTCAGCAGCTGGACGCCGGCGATATCGTGCCGGACGCCGAACCCAGCAAACTGTTGTCTCTGGGGGCGATCGAGCAATGGGATGCGCACCAGGGCATCGGCAACCTTACCGCCCGCCGCATGATGGATCGCGCCATGCAGTTAGCCGACGAGCATGGCATCGGCCTGGTGGCGCTGCGCAACGCCAACCATTGGATGCGCGGCGGCGGTTACGGCTGGCAGGCGGCGGAGAAAGGCTATATCGGCATTTGCTGGACCAACTCGATCGCCGTGATGCCACCGTGGGGCGCCAAAACGTGCCGTATCGGCACCAACCCGCTGATCGTCGCCGTGCCCGGCAACCCGATCACCATGGTGGACATGTCGATGTCAATGTTTTCCTACGGCGCGCTGGAGCTGAACCGGCTGGCGGGCAAAACCCTGCCGGTGGACGGCGGCTTCGACAACGATGGCCGCCTGACCCGCGATCCGGCCACCATCGAAGAGAACCGGCGCATTTTGCCAATGGGGTATTGGAAAGGATCGGCGCTGTCGATCGTGCTGGACATGATCGCCACCCTGCTGTCCGGCGGCGCCTCGGTGGCGGAAGTGACGGAAGATCACCGCGACGAATACGGCGTCTCGCAGGTGTTCATCGCGATTGAGATAGACCGGTTGATCGACGGCGACAGCCGCGATCAAAAACTGCAGCGCATCATGGATTACGTCACCAGCGCCGAACGGGACAACCCCGACGTCGCCATTCGCCTGCCGGGCCACAAGTTCCCGCGCATTCTGGAAGAAAACCTGCGCGACGGCATTCCGGTTGACGAACGAGTCTGGGCGCGCATTCAGGCGCTGTAACGGGAGGATCATCATGATATTCGGCCACATCGCCAACACCGCGCCCGAGCAGTACCCGACGCCGGTCGCCAACGCCGTCGCCTATTTGCAGCGCACCGATTTCAGCGTCTTGCCCGCAGGGCGCTATGAAGATCCCGCCACCGGCTACGTGGTGCAAGTGCTGGATCTGCATACCCAACCACCGGATGCGCTACGCCCGGAAGTCCACCGGCAAAACGTCGACGTGCAGTTTCTGGTCAGCGGTACCGAGCTTATCGGCGTAGCGGTGGACAACGGCGACAACGTCATTCATCAGGAGCTGCTGGCGCAGCGCGACATCCTGTTTTATCAGGACGTGGCCGACGAATCCTGGCTCACGATGCGGCCCGGCAACTTCGCGGTATTTTTTCCGCAGGACGTGCATCGCCCGGCCTGCATTAACCAACGCCCCTGCGCGATACGCAAGGTGGTGGTGAAGATACCGCTGGCGTCGTTTAGCGCCCGATAGACGCAGCACCCGTAACGATAACAACACCGGTCCATGAGGCCTGTGCGGGCGCCCTTGCGCCCAAATTAAGCAAAACAATAACGCCCGACCCTACAAAAAAGTGAACATCGAAAGAGGTCCTTATGAATACAGCCTCCGTTTCCGTCAGCCAAAGCCAGGCTATTCCCAAGCTCCGCTGGCTGAGGATCGTGCCGCCGATCCTCATCACCTGCATCATTTCTTACATGGATCGGGTCAACATCGCCTTCGCCATGCCCGGCGGCATGGATGACGAACTCGGCATCACCGCCTCGATGGCCGGGCTGGCCGGCGGCATCTTCTTTATCGGTTACCTGTTTCTGCAGGTGCCCGGCGGCAAGCTGGCGGTATACGGCAACGGCAAGAAATTCATCGGCTGGTCACTGTTGGCCTGGGCGGTGATCTCGGTGCTGACCGGGCTGGTCACCAATCAGTACCAGCTGCTGTTCCTGCGCTTCGCCCTCGGCGTTTCCGAAGGCGGCATGCTGCCGGTGGTGCTGACCATGATCAGCAACTGGTTCCCGGATAAGGAGCGCGGCCGCGCCAACGCCATCGTCATCATGTTCGTGCCGATCGCCGGGATTCTCACCGCCCCGCTGTCGGGTTGGATCATCACCGCCTGGGACTGGCGCATGCTGTTTCTGGTGGAGGGCGCTCTGTCGCTGGTAGTCATGGCGCTGTGGTACTTCACCATCAGCAACCGGCCGCAGGAAGCCAAATGGATCTCGCAGGCGGAAAAAGAGTATCTGGTAAAGACCCTGCACGACGAACAGTTGCTGATCAAAGGAAAAACGGTGCGCAACGCCTCGCTGCGCCGGGTGCTGGGCGACCGGATCATGTGGCAGCTGATCCTGGTGAATTTCTTCTACCAGACCGGTATCTACGGTTACACCCTGTGGCTGCCGACCATTTTGAAAGGGCTGACCCACGGCGATATGGAGCAAGTGGGCCTGCTGGCTATCTTGCCCTATATCGGCGCCATCTTCGGCATGCTGATCATCTCCACCCTCTCCGATCGCACCGGTAAGCGCAAAGTCTTCGTCGCCCTGCCGCTGGCCTGCTTTGCCGCCTGCATGGCGCTGTCGGTGCTGCTGAAGGATCACATCTGGTGGTCTTACGCTGCGCTGGTCGGCTGCGGCGTATTCATTCAGGCGGCGGCCGGGGTGTTCTGGACCATCCCGCCCAAATTGTTCAACGCCGAAGTGGCCGGCGGCGCACGTGGCGTGATCAATGCGCTGGGCAACCTCGGCGGCTTTTGCGGCCCGTATATGGTCGGCGTCCTGATCAGCCTGTTCAACAAGGATGTCGGCGTCTACAGCCTGGCGGCCTCGTTGGCGATCGCCTCCGTGCTGGCGTTGATGCTGCCCAATAAATGCGACCACAGCGCGAGGAGCGAATGATGGAATATTGGCTGGGGCTCGACTGCGGCGGCACCTTCATCAAGGCGGGATTATACGACCGCAGCGGCCATGAACACGGCGTTGCGCGGCGCAATCTGGCGATCGTCGCGCCGCAGCCCGGCTGGGCCGAGCGCGATATGGCATCGCTGTGGCGCACCGCCGCCGACGTGATCCGGGAAGTGCTGTCCGCCAGCGGCGTCGCCGCCGGCGCCATCCAGGCCATCGGCATCTCGGCACAGGGCAAGGGCGCATTTCTGCTGGATAAGCAGGGGCAGCCGCTGGGCAACGCCATGCTCTCCTCCGATCAGCGCGCGCTGGCGCTGGTGCAGGAATGGCAACGGCAGGGCGTGCCGCAGGCGCTGTATCCGCAAACGCGCCAAACGCTGTGGACCGGGCACCCGGTCTCGCTGCTGCGCTGGCTGAAGCGGCATCAGCCGGAACGTTACGCCCGCATCGGCAGCGTGCTGATGGCGCACGACTACCTGCGCTATTGCCTGACCGGCGAGCTGGCCTGCGAAGAAACCAATATCTCCGAATCCAACCTGTATCAGATGCGCAGCGGACGCTATGACTCGGCGCTGGCGCAGCTGCTGGGTATCGGCGACATCATGCCCGCCCTGCCGACGATCGTCGGTTCGGCCGAGATCGCCGGGCGCGTCGAGGCAAACGCCGCGGCCATCACCGGCCTGCAAACCGGCACTCCGGTGGTCGGCGGGTTGTTCGACGTGGTGTCCACCGCGTTGTGCGCCGGCCTGCAGGACGAAACCCGGCTCAACGCGGTGATGGGGACCTGGTCGGTCACCAGCGGCATCACCGACGCCATCATCGAGGATTTCGATCATCCCTTTGTCTATGGCCGCCACGCCGAAAACGGCCAATACATCGTGCACGAAGCCAGCCCCACTTCCGCCGCCAACCTGGAATGGTTCTGTCACCAATGGGGGCTGCAGGACTACGACCAGCTTAACCGCTGGGTCGCCGCCCTGCCGAAAGCCGCCGGCGATCTGCTGTTCGCCCCTTTCCTGTATGGCTCCAACGCCGGCCTGGGGCTGAGCGCCAGCTTCTACGGCCTGCAGGCCTTCCACCAGCGCGAGCACCTGGTGCAGGCGATCTACGAAGGCGTGGTGTTCTGCCACATGACGCACCTTAACCGTATGCGCCGGCGTTTCCCTGAGGCGCAGGCGCTGCGCGTGACCGGCGGCCCCGCCAAATCCCGCCCCTGGATGCAAATGTTCGCCGACGTCAGCGGCCTGCCGGTTGAGCTGCCGCAGGTGGAAGAAACCGGCTGTCTGGGCGCGGCGATGGCGGCCATGGTCGGCAGCGGCGTCTTCAACGATTTCACCGCCGCCCAGCACCGGCTGGCGCCGCGTATCGAGCGGCTGCTGCCTGATGCGGCCGCCGCCGAAGCTTACGACCACAAACACCAACGTTATCAGGCGCTGATTGCTGCATTGCAACATCTGCAGCCCGCCAACAAGGAGGCCCCATGAGCACGAAACCGCGCCTGCAGCTGGCGCTCGATCAAACCCGTTTGGATACGGCGCTGCGCACCGCCGAGACCCTCAGCCCCCATGTGGACATCATCGAGGCCGGTACCATTTTGTGCATCAGCGCCGGTATTCAGGCGGTTAGCGCGCTGCGTGAACGCTGTCCGCAGCACACGCTGGTGGCCGATCTCAAGGTGGCCGACGCCGGTGCGACGCTGGCCGATCAGGCCTTCGGCCAGGGCGCGGACTGGATGACGGTGATCTGCGCCGCGCCGTTGGCCACCATGGCCAGCGCGCGGGAGGTCGCCGAGCGTCACGGCGGTGAAATCCAGATCGAACTGTTCGGCCGCTGGACATTGGAGGACGCGCGGCAATGGCGCGGCCTCGGCATTCGTCAGGCGATCTATCACCGCGGCCGCGACGCGCAGGCCAGCGGGCAAACCTGGGGCCGGCAGGATCTGGATCGGATGAAGGCGCTGTCCGATCTGGGCATCGAGCTGTCGGTGACCGGTGGCATCACGCCCGCCGACCTGCCGCTGTTTAAAGAAATCGCCGTCACCGCCTTTATCGCCGGCCGCGCGCTGGCCGAGGCCGGCGATCCGCCGGCCGCCGCCAGGCAGTTCCGCACCGCCATCGATGACATCTGGAGATCATGATATGCGTCAGCACCCGTTGGGAATTTACGAGAAAGCGCTGCCGAAACACCTGAGCTGGCCCGAACGCCTGGCGCTGGCCAAGGCCTGCGGCTTCGACTTCGTCGAAATGTCGGTGGACGAAAGCGATGAACGTCTGGCGCGCCTGAGCTGGAGCAAGGCGCAGCGCCTGGCGCTGGTGGACGCCATGCTGGAAACCGGCATCCGCATTCCGTCGATGTGCCTCTCCGGCCACCGGCGCTTTCCGTTTGGCAGCCACGATCCGGCGCTGCGACAGCGCGCCTTCGACGTGATGGAACAGGCCATTCAGCTGGCCAAAGATGTCGGTATCCGGACGATCCAGCTAGCCGGCTACGACGTGTATTACGAAGAGCAGGACGAGGGGACGCTGGCGCGCTTTAGCGAAGGCATGCAGTGGGCGGTAGACCGTGCCGCCGCCGCCCAGGTGATGCTGGCGGTGGAAATTATGGACACCGCCTTTATGAACTCGATCGCTAAATGGAAAGCCTGGGACGCCCTGCTGGCCTCGCCGTGGTTCTCGGTGTATCCAGACGTCGGCAACCTCAGCGCCTGGGGCAATGACGTGCCGCGCGAGCTGGAGCTGGGCATCGATCGCATCGCCGCCATTCACCTGAAAGACACCTACCCGGTCACCGCCACTTCGCCGGGGCAATTCCGCGACGTGCCGTTTGGCGAAGGCTGCGTCGACTTCGTCGAGGTGTTTCGCACGCTGCAGCGCCTCAATTACCGCGGCGCATTCCTGATTGAGATGTGGACCGAAAAAGCCGAGGAGCCGGTGGCCGAGATCGTTCAGGCCCGCCGCTGGATCGAACAGAAAATGCAACAAGGGGGCATGACATGCTGACTCAGTTAAAACAACAGGTGCTGGAGGCCAATCTCGATCTGCCGCGCCATAAGCTGGTGACCTTTACCTGGGGCAACGTCAGCGCGGTGGATCGCGAACGCGGTCTGGTGGTGATCAAGCCTTCCGGCGTTGAATACGAGCATATGACGGCGGAGGATATGGTGGTGGTCGATCTGGCCAGCGGCCGCACCGTCGAGGGGGCAAAAAAACCGTCGTCGGACACCGCCACCCATCTGGCGCTGTACCGCGAATTTGCCGATATCGGCGGCATCGTCCACACCCATTCGCGCCACGCCACCATCTGGGCGCAGGCCGGGCTGGACATCCCCGCCTGGGGAACCACCCACGCCGACTATTTTTATGGCGCTATCCCCTGCACTCGCCTGATGACCCAGGATGAAATTGAGCACGATTACGAACTGGAAACCGGCAACGTGATTATCGAAACCTTCCGCCGGCGCGATATCAATCCCAACGCGATCCCGGCGGTACTGGTCAATGCCCACGGCCCCTTCGCCTGGGGCAAAGACGCCCACAACGCGGTGCATAATGCGGTGGTGCTAGAAGAGATCGCCTACATGGGCATTTTCTCGCGCCAGCTGACGCCGGGCATTCACAGCATGCAGCGCGAGCTGTTGGACAAACACTACCTGCGCAAACACGGCCAAAACGCCTACTACGGGCAGTAGAGCGCCGGGGACTTAACCGTGGCACCCGATGCTTTGCCGCATCGGGTGCCAACGGGCATGAGCCGCAGTGTAACGAAAACCGCATTCGCTCATCGACGCGAAATTCGCTATCATCCGCCCCCACCCACCAGCCGGCCGCCCGATGTCTACGATCACCGATACCTTTATTGCCCCGCCATGCCATGACCCAATAGAGATCCTCTATCAGGACGATCATCTGGCGCTGATCAATAAACCGGCCGGGCTGCTCAGCCTCTCGGGCAAGAATCCGCAGAATCTCGATTCGGTACACCACCGGCTGGTACAGATCTTCCCCGGCTGCGCCCTGGTGCACCGCCTGGATTTCGGCACGTCCGGGTTGATGGTGGTGGCCCGCAACAAGGCCGCCAACGCCGCGCTCTGCCGGCAGTTCAGCGAGCGCACCGTCAGCAAAGTGTACAGCGCGCTGCTTTGCGGCCATCTGGCGAATAACGAAGGGGTCATAGACGCGGCGATCGCCAAAGATCCGGCGCTGTTCCCGCTGATGTCGATTTGCGCCCTCCACGGCAAGCCCGCCCGCTCCCGCTATCGGGTCGTCGAGCGTTTTTATCGTGAAACGGAAGGCGGGATCCCGCTGCCGCTGACGCGGGTGCAGCTCACCCCGGAGACCGGGCGCACCCACCAGCTGCGTATTCACAGCCGGCAGTTGGGCCACCCTATTTTAGGCTGCGATCTGTACGGCGGGCGCCTGCTGCCGGGTACCGAACAGACGCCGCGGCTGATGCTGCACGCCAGCGAGCTGGACTTTGTGCACCCCATCAGCGGAGAGCGGATCGCCGCTCGTCACGCCGCGCCGTTCTGAACGCGGCTTACCACATCAAATCGTCGGGCACTTTAAAGTCGGCGTACGGATCGTCTTCATCCTGCTCTTCCTGACTCAGCGCACTGTGCAGCACAATGCTGGCCGCATCGCGCTGCGCGATTTTATCGGCGACGCTCGCGGGGATAATCGCGTATTCACACTCTTCCCGGTTCTCGACCACCAAGCGGGCAATGGCGAGGCGGCCATTGATCAGCTGAGTCTGCGTCGCCTTATCCACCAGGATTTTCTTGATCAGGTTGCCGTCGGTGAAGTTGAAACCGATATCACCTTTCGCCAGAACGATGCGGTTCATCTCGATCAGTTGCTTCACCTGCGCCTTGTATTCTTTGGACAGCGCGGCTTGCTTTTGCTGCTCGTTCAGCGCTTTATCGCGCTCAAGCTGCGCCTTTTTATTCTCTTCCACCGCCTCTCTGGCCTCACGGGCCTGAACGCGTGATTTTTTAGCCGTTCTTTGGACTTTGGCCATTTTCTTGCTGGTTACCAAGCCCGCTTTGAGCATCTGCTCTTGTAAGGTGAGTTTTGTCATGTTCGTGTCTGAAGCCGTGGGATCATGGGGGGATTATACCCGTAATTTTTCAGGCTGCACCAGGTTGCCGGCCCGGTACGTTGGCGGTTTGCGCTGCAGAGCAACGGCGATAAACCGCCCCGAACGCCAGATCATGAATAGCGCTCATGTGGTAATGAAATTAAGTCTCTTTCACTCCCTGCGGGACTCTGGCAAAAATAGACCTCATTAAAGACAGACAATATGAAATCGGCTGAATGAAAAAAAGAGAAAAACAACCCATTGAAAAAAATGGATAAATCCAGCCGTCATACCATATAACAGGATGCTATAAGACGATGAATAGAGACTTTACCTTTACGATTAAGAGCAGTTCTTTCGATGAAGATTATAACCCTTCTGAAAGTACGCGTATCACCACCAACTTCGCCAATTTGGCCAGAGGGGAAAACCGCCGGGAGAACCTGCGCAATACGCTGGTGATGATTAACAACCGCTTCAATACGTTGGCGCATTGGGATAACCCCAAGGCCGATCGCTATTCGGTCGAGCTTGAAATCATCTCGGTTGAGATGCGCGTTGAAGATCAGGGTGCCAGCTTCCCGGTGATCGAAATCCTGAAAACCAACATCATTGATAAAAAAACGCAAAAGCGTATCGAGGGCATCGTTGGGAACAATTTCTCCTCTTACGTGCGCGACTACGACTTTAGCGTCTTGCTGCCGGCGCACAATAAAAACACGGCGGAATTTACCATTCCGGATGATTTCGGCGATTTGCACGGCAATATCTTTAAGCACTTCGTCAATTCAAACGAATACCATGAAAATTTCAGCAAACCGCCGGTGATCTGCCTCAGCGTGTCCAGCAAAGACACCTACCATCGGACGGGCAATCAACACCCGGTGTTGGGCGACGAGTATCGGCAAGACGGCGCTTCGCTGACCGACCAGTATTTTAAAAAAATGGGCCTGCAGGTGCGCTACTTCATGCCGAAAAATAGCGTCGCGCCCCTGGCGTTTTATTTCCCCGGGGATTTGCTGAGCGATTACACCGATCTGGAACTGATCGGCACCATCAGCACGATGGAGACCTTCCAGAAAATTTATCGGCCTGAAATTTACAATGCCAACTCGGCGGCGGGGCAATGCTATCAGCCAAGCCTGAATAACCAGGATCATTCATTAACCAAGATTGTTTACGATCGCGAAGAGCGTAGCCAGTTAGCGATTGAGCAGGGGAAATTTACGGAAGAGCAATTTATCAAACCCTATAAACCTCTTCTTGAGCAATGGTCTGCTCACTACGCGCTTTGATTCACTCAAATACAGGTCATCTATTATGAAAATATTGCTCCCTACGTCGACCGCCGGCAGCTTGCCCAAACCTGTCTGGCTGGCCCAACCGGAAACCCTGTGGTCGCCTTGGAAATTGCAGAATGAAGAATTAATCGAAGGGAAACAGGACGCCTTGCGTTTGTCGCTGGCAGAGCAACAACAGGCCGGCATCGATATCGTCAGCGATGGCGAGCAAACGCGCCAGCACTTCGTCACGACGTTTATCGAACACCTCAGCGGCGTCGATTTCGAGAAACGCGAAGTGGTTAAAATCCGCAATCGCTACGAGGCGAGCGTGCCAACCGTTGTGGGGGCGGTCTCGCGCCAAAAACCCGTTTTCGTTGAAGACGCCAAATTTTTACGCCAGCTGACCAAGCAGCCGATTAAATGGGCCCTGCCGGGGCCGATGACCATGATCGACACGCTTTATGACAACCACTATAAAAGCCGCGAGAAATTGGCCTGGGAGTTCGCCAAGATCCTCAATCAGGAAGCTAAAGAGCTCGAGGCCGCCGGCGTCGACATTATTCAGTTTGATGAGCCCGCATTTAACGTGTTCTTTGACGAGGTGAATGACTGGGGCATTGCCGCCCTGGAAAGAGCCATTGAAGGGCTTAAGTGTGAAACCGCCGTACATATCTGCTATGGATATGGGATTAAAGCCAATACCGACTGGAAAAAGACGCTGGGCTCGGAATGGCGGCAATATGAAGAGGCGTTTCCGAAACTGCAAACGTCCAACATCGATATCATCTCCCTGGAGTGCCATAACTCGCACGTGCCGATGGACCTGCTTGAACTGATCCGCGGCAAAAAGGTGATGGTCGGCGCCATCGACGTAGCGAATCATGCCATTGAGACGCCAGAGGAAGTGGCCGCTACGCTGCGCAAAGCGCTGCAGTTTGTCGATGCCGACAAGCTCTATCCGTCGACCAACTGCGGCATGGCCCCCCTGCCCCGTCAGGTCGCCCGCGGCAAGCTGAATGCGTTAAGCGCAGGTGCCGAGATCGTGCGCCGAGAGCTGTTAGCCAAATAACCTTGCCAGCGCCCGCCACAGACACCTCCTGTGGCGGGCGATTATCATCAATTCCCCCTCCCCGCAACGTCCCCGCTCTGGTGTATACTCGGATTTCTACGCGATGCCAGCCACAGCGGTTTTGGTTCAGGCCTGGCCTGAACAGCCCTCAGCCAGCCCACACCAGCCGAATAACAGTGGAATAACCATGAGCCCAAATACCGCTCGCATCAGCGAAATCATCGATCGCGCCAGGATCTCCCCCTACCAAATCCTGATCCTCACCCTGTGTTTCCTCATTGCCCTGCTGGACGGTTTCGATACCGCCATCATCGGCTATATCGCCCCGGCGCTGCGCGAAGAGTGGGATCTGCTGCCCGCTCAGCTCTCTCCCGCCTTCGGTGCGGGGCTGTTCGGCCTGCTGATCGGCAGCCTGCTGTTCGGGCCGATCGCCGACGCCTTCGGCCGCAAACGCGTGCTGCTCGTCGCGGTGCTGGTGTTTGGCGGCTGCACCCTGGCTTCGGCCTATACGCATTCGATCGAATCCCTGACCCTGCTGCGCTTCATCACCGGCATTGGCCTCGGGGGCGCAATACCAACTTGCATCACCCTCAGCTCGGAGTACTCACCGGCGCGCCGCCGCATGCTGATGGTCACCTTGAGCTGGAGCGGCTTTACCGCTGGGTTAGCCCTGGGCGGCCTGCTGGCCGGGCAGATCATCCCGGCGTTCGGCTGGCGCGGCCTGCTGCTGGTCGGTGGCATCGCGCCGTTGGCGCTGCTGCCGCTGTTGGCCTGGCAGATGCCCGAATCAGTACGCTTTATGGCCGCCAGCGCCAAACATGCCGATCGGCTGCGCCGGGTGGTCGAGCGCATCACCGGCCAGCGTTGGACGGGGGTAACCATCGTCGATGACGAGCGCCCGGCGCAGATCAAATCACCGATCTCGCATCTGTTTATCGAAGGGCGCGCCGTGCGCACCCTGCTGCTGTGGGCGGCGTTCTTCTGTTCGCTGTTCGTGTTTTACCTGCTCACCAGTTGGCTGCCGACGATCCTCAAAGACGCCGGTTTCGATATCGCCCACGCCTCGCGCATCGGCGCGATGGTGCCGCTCGGCGGCACCCTGGGCGCCATTCTGATGGCGCTGCTGATGGATCGGGTCGGGCCCTACCGCGTGCTGGCCGTCTCCTACCTGGGTGCCGCGCTGGTGATTGGCGCCACCGGGTATCTGATGGGCGACGTCTACACGCTGGCCGCCGTCGTGTTCCTTATCGGCTTCGGCGTGGCCGGCGCGCAGAACGGCCTGAACCTGGTTTCCGCCACCCTTTACCCGACCGCAGCCCGCGTGACCGGCGTCAGTTGGGCCATGGCCAATGGCCGCTTTGGCTCGATCGTCGGCTCAATGCTCGGCGCCTGGATGATGACCGCCGCCGGCTCGACGGAGGTGTTCTTCCTCTGGTTGGCGCTGCCGGCGCTGTTGGGCGCCGCCGCCATCTTCCTGCTTTATCGCCTCAGCCTGCGCCGCCGCGTGCCGCTCACGGAGCCGGCAGCGGACATCTGATCGCCCTAAAAGAAAAGGCCAAGACGCCATCGGTAGCGTCTCGGCCTGCAGTAAAAAAAGGGGGCCAAGGCCCCCTTCTGTGTTATTCCGCCTTGGCGGAAGCGTCTTCAGTGCGATACAGGTGCACGTCCATTTGCGGGAACGGAATGCCGATGTTGTGGGCATCCAGCGCGCGCTTGAAGTTTTCCATCAGATCGAAGTACACGTTCCAGTATTCCGCATTGGTGGTCCAGGAACGGGTCACAAAGTTCAGGGAAGATGGCGCCATCTCGTTCAGACGCACAGTCACGCCTTTAGCGTGCATGATGCGCTTGTCGGCAGCGATCACGTCGCCCAGCACCTTCTTCACCACGTCGATATCGGCGTTGTAGGCCACGCCTACCACGATATCCACACGGCGGTTCGGCTCGCGGGAGTAGTTGATGATGTTGCCGGCGATGATTTTACCGTTCGGCACCACGATGGTTTTGTTGTCTGCGGTGCGCAGGGTGGTGGAGAAAATCTGCACCTGATCGACGGTACCGGCCACGCCGCCCAGATCGACATATTCACCCACGCGCAGCGGGCGGAAGATCACCAGCAGCACGCCGGCGGCGAAGTTAGACAGCGAGCCTTGCAGCGCCAGACCGACAGCCAAACCGGCGGCACCCAGCACGGCGATCACCGAGGTGGTCTGCACGCCGACGCGCCCTAGCACCGCGATGAAGGTGAACGCCAGCACGCCGTAACGTACGATCGCCGACAGGAAGTCTGCCACCGTGGCGTCGATGCCGCGCAGTTTCATCACGCGGTTCAGCGCATTGCCGACCACGCGGGCCACGATCGAACCGATGATCAGGATAACGATGGCGGCGACGATATTCACCGCGTACTGGATCAACAGATCCTGGTTCTTCACCAACCAGTTGCCGGCACCGTTGATGCCGTCTACTACATTCAAATCTTTCATTCGTGTCGTCCTAACTCAGTCCCTAACGGGAGAAACTCGCAAAAATACACTGGCCTCGGCAGCCAGTAGGAAACCACCGCCTAAGGGTAACCAACATTAAAGGCTCATGCCAACCGTCAGCGTTAAAAATAGCCGAAACCGCCCGCCGCGTCTTCTATGCTGAAAACAGCGCGTTGGCTATTTCACGACAAGGGATCCGTTCTTCATGCACATTCGCTCTTCGCTCAAACACTATTGGCAAGTGCGGCCCAGGCTGCTGTTTTCCGTCGGCGCCGGGCTGCTGTGCTTTCTGCTTCTGCCCGCCCAACTCTCGTTGCTGCAGCGCCTGATGATCGGCTGGAATACGCTGGCCTGGCTCTATCTGCTGTTTCTTTGGCGGCTGATGCTGGTCAGCACACCGCAGCACATTCGCCAGATCGCTCGGCGACAGGATGAAAGCGCCAGCACGGTGTTGGCGCTGGTCAGTTTCGGTTGTCTGGTGAGCATTCTGGCGATCCTGTTCGAATTGAGCAGCGCCAAACAGGCCAGCGACTCGCTGAAAACGCTACATCTGGCGTTAACCGGCGCAACGCTGGCAGTCTCCTGGCTGCTGCTGCCGACCGCCTTCACCATGCACTATGCCCATCAGTTTTACCGTCAGGGCGCACAGCAGGATCCCTTGCCGCTGCTGTTTCCCGGCAATCTCACCGAGCCGACCTATCTGGACTTTGCCTACTTCTCCTTCACCATCGCGGTCGCGTCGCAAACGGCCGACGTGGCGGTCGGCGCCGCGGAGGTGCGTAAAATCGCGCTCGTGCAGTCGGTTATTTCGTTCGTGTTCAACATGCTGATCCTGGGCCTGTCGATCAACGTCGGTGCTGGCCTGCTGGGCTGAAAACGAAAAAGGCTCCCCGCAGGGAGCCTTATGCACGTGCAACAGGTGCCGAAGATTACAGAACGTCTACCGCGTTCAGATCTTTGAAAGCCTGCTCCAGACGCGTCACCATGCTGGTCTGCGCTGCGCGCAGCCATACGCGTGGATCGTAGTATTTCTTGTTCGGCTGATCGGCGCCTTTCGGGTTGCCCAGCTGGCCCTGCAGGTAAGCTTCGTTTGCTTTGTAGTACTGCAGGATACCATCCCAGGTCGCCCATTGGGTGTCGGTGTCGATGTTCATTTTGATCACGCCGTAACCCACAGACTCTTTGATCTCTGCGTCGGTAGAACCGGAACCGCCGTGGAACACGAAGTTCAGGCTGTTGTGCGGCAGGTTGAATTTCTTGGACACGTAGTCCTGAGAATCACGCAGAATGGTCGGAGTCAGCTTGACGTTGCCTGGCTTGTACACGCCGTGCACGTTACCGAAGGAGGCTGCGATGGTGAAGCGCGGGCTGATGGCGTTCAGTTTTTCGTACGCGTAAGCCACGTCTTCCGGCTGGGTGTACAGTGCGGAAGCATCCATATGGCTGTTGTCCACGCCATCTTCTTCACCGCCGGTGCAGCCCAGTTCGATTTCCAGCGTCATGCCGATTTTGGCCATGCGCTTCAGGTAGGCGCTGCAGATCTCGATGTTTTCTTCCAGAGATTCTTCAGACAGATCGATCATGTGGGAAGAGAACAGCGGTTTGCCGGTAGCGGCGAAGTGCTTCTCGCCGGCGTCCAGCAGGCCGTCCAGCCATGGCAGCAGTTTCTTCGCGCAGTGGTCGGTGTGCAGGATCACCGGCACGCCGTAGTGTTCAGCCATCTGGTGAACGTGGTGTGCGCCAGAGATAGCGCCCAGAATCGCTGCACCCTGAGGCACATCGGTCTTCACGCCTTTGCCGGCGATGAACGCGGCGCCGCCGTTGGAGAACTGAACGATAACCGGCGCGCGCACTTTAGCCGCGGCTTCCAGCACTGCGTTGATGGAGTCGGTACCCACGCAGTTTACCGCTGGCAGCGCAAAGTTGTTCTCTTTAGCAACTGCGAAGACTTTCTGAACGTCATCACCCGTGATGACACCCGGTTTTACGAAATCAAAAATTTTAGACATGTTACTTTGTCCTGTTTCGTCGGCCGTAGATGGATGTAAATCGATGTTTTCACGCCGCGCAGCGTGAGCCGCGCGGTATAAAACAAACGGGCGGCTTTCGCCTCCCGTTGTCTGAATTACTGCTTAGCGCGCTCTTCCAGCATCACGACTGCAGGCAGCGGTTTCCCTTCAACGAATTCCAGGAATGCGCCACCGCCGGTGGAGATGTAGGAAATTTTGTCAGCGATACCGAACAGATCGATGGCTGCCAGAGTGTCGCCGCCGCCAGCGATAGAGAAAGCGTCGCTATCGGCGATCGCGCGGGCGACAATTTCGGTGCCCTTACGGAAGTTAGGGAACTCGAATACGCCAACCGGGCCATTCCACAGAATGGTCTTGGCGTTCTTCAGGATAACGGCCAGACGCTCGGCAGAGACGTCGCCCATATCCAGAATTTGCTCGTTGTCCTGGATCTCGTTGGCCTGCTTCACGGTCGCGGTCGCGGTTTCGGAGAACTCGGTCGCCACGCGCACGTCGGTCGGAACCGGGATGTCGCAGGTTTCCAGCAGTTTCTGCGCGTTCGGGATCAGATCCGGTTCGTACAGGGACTGGCCCACGTTGTTGCCCTGCGCCGCCACGAAGGTGTTGGCGATGCCGCCGCCGACGATCAGCTGATCGGCGATTTTGGACAGGGAATCCAGCACGGTCAGTTTGGTGGAGACTTTAGAGCCACCCACGATGGCGACCATCGGACGGGCCGGGTTGCCCAGGGCCTTGCCCAGCGCTTCCAGCTCGGCGGACAGCAGCGGGCCGGCACAGGCGACAGGCGCGAACTTGCCCACGCCGTGGGTGGAAGCCTGCGCGCGGTGCGCGGTGCCGAACGCGTCCATCACGTACACGTCGCACAGCGCCGCGTATTTCTTGGACAGGGTTTCGTCGTCTTTCTTCTCGCCCTTGTTGAAGCGAACGTTTTCCAGCACCACCAGTTCGCCTTCGGCGACGTCGACGCCATCCAGATAATCCTTCGCCAGACGCACTGGGGATTTCAGATGATCTTTCAGGTAGTTGACCACAGGCAGCAGGGAGAATTCTTCGTTGTACTCGCCTTCGGTAGGACGACCCAGGTGGGAGGTTACCATCACGCGGGCGCCTTGCTTCAGCGCAGCTTCGATAGTCGGCAGGGAAGCGCGGATACGCGCGTCGGAAGTCACTTTACCGTCTTTTACCGGCACGTTCAGATCGGAGCGGATCAGTACGCGTTTACCCGCCAGATCCAGATCGGTCATCTTAATTACAGACATGGTGAACCCTCTTTATTGAATCTCTATAAAATTGCCTGAGCAGCGCGCCCATCACGCCGGCGCCGCCGTACTAGAAACCGCTGGCGGCCATTGCCCGTGTTGTATCCAACATCCGATTGGCAAAGCCCCATTCATTGTCGCACCAGACCAAGGTCTTTATCAGGTGCTGCCCGCTGACCCGGGTCTGCGTACCGTCGACGATAGCGCTGTGCGGGTCATGGTTAAAATCAATCGAGACCAATGGTAATTCCGTGTAGTCAACTATACCACGAAATGATTCCCGTGCGGCCTTTTGCAACAGCTGGTTGACCTCCGCCACCTTCACCGCGGCGCTCACGCTGACGCTAAGATCGATAGCCGTCACGTTGATGGTCGGCACGCGCACCGAGATAGCCTCGAAGCGATCGCAAAACTGCGGGAAGATGCGAGTGATGCCCGCGGCCAGCTTGGTATCGACCGGAATGATCGACTGGCTCGCCGCGCGGGTGCGCCGCAAATCCGCGTGATACGCGTCGATCACCGGCTGATCGTTCATCGCCGAGTGAATGGTGGTCACGGTGCCGGACTCGATGCTGTAGGCGTCGTCCAGCAGCTTGATCACCGGAATAATGCAGTTGGTGGTGCACGAGGCGTTGGACACGATGCGGTGTTCCGCCAGCAGCGTCTGATGGTTGACGCCAAACACGATGGTGGCGTCCAGATCGTTGCCGCCCGGATGGGCGAACAGCACTTTCTTCGCCCCCGCCGCCAGATGGGCTTCGCCATCCGCCCGGCTGCCGTACACGCCGCTGCAGTCCAGCACCACGTCGACGCCCAGTTCGCCCCAGGGCAACTGCTCCACCGCCGGCTGATGCAACAGGCGAATCGCGTCGTCTCCGACGCTCAGCGTGTCGCACTCTTGCCGCACATCCCACGCAAAGCGGCCGTGGCTGGAATCGTACTTCAGCAGATGGGCCATGCCTTCGGCGTTCGCCAGCTCGTTGATCGCCACCACGGAGATTTCCGCCCGTCGTCCCGATTCGTACAGTGCGCGCAATACGCTGCGGCCGATGCGGCCAAAGCCGTTTATCGCTATGCGGATGGTCATGCTGCTCCTGAAAAAGGGCCGTCCACGCCGGGTGACTCACCGGCGCCGCCCGGCGCTGACTGGTTGTCTCACTAACCCGCATAGAGTAGTGGATCGTACCGCCCGCTGTGAATCGCCGAGTTTGCATTATTCCCGCGCTTCAGCGGTTTTTCACCGCCGTCACATCGGCATTTCTGTTGAAGAGTGCTTCAACTGAAACGCTTCAGCTGAGCATAAACCAAAGTTTTGGCAAAAGGAACAGGTGCAACAGTTCCTCAGGTAACGGAGGGGAGTTTTACGAGCATAAGATGATCTGGCGCACATTTTTGGCCTCAAGACCGCGACGAATTTTCGCTCGCCGGCCCCGTTTCGCCGTAGTGCTCACGAAAATAGTCGCGCAAAAATTCGACCGTCACCCGCACTTTCGCCGACGTTGCCAGCCGGGAAACGTACACCGCCCAGAAAAGATCGCTGCTAGCGGTTTAACTCTGTAAACGGAGCGCCCGCATCGGCGGGCGTCCTGGTTAAGCTTTCGGGAATATCCACAAATGCTCGGCCGGCAGGGAGAGCCGGCACAGCGTTTGATCGCGCGCCTCGTGGCCATAGGCACGCACCACGAAATCTTCGGCCACGGTGCGGAACAGGTATTCCCAGCGATCGCCGAGATACATGCTGGTCAGCAACGGCAGCTCAAGCTGGTTGCCCTGCGGATCTTCACCCAACCGCACGCGCTCGACGCGGATCACCGCCGTGCCCTCCTGCCCGACCTGCACACCTTCGCCCGCTTTGCCCCACAGCGCCCAATCCTTACCTTCGATGCGCGCCCGATCGCCTTCCAGCGCGACGACCTTGCCCGGCAACCGGTTGTTGCTGCCCATGAACTCGGCGGTGAACAGCGTGGTGGGCGAACCGTACATCTCCTGCGGCGTGCCCTGCTGTTCGATTTTGCCGTTATTGAGCAGCAGGATGCGATCGGAAATGGCCATCGCCTCGTTCTGATCGTGGGTCACCATCAGCGCCGACAGACCGAGCTTGATGATCAACTCGCGCAGGAATACTCGCGCCTCTTCGCGCAGCTTGGCGTCAAGGTTGGACAGCGGCTCATCCAGCAGGATCACCGGCGGGTTGTAGACCAGCGCGCGCCCGATCGCCACGCGCTGCTGTTGGCCGCCGGAGAGTTGGTGCGGATGGCGTTTGGCCAAATGCCCCAGCCCGAGCTGATCCAGCACCGCCTGCACCCGCTGGGCGATTTCCGCCGAGGCAGTCTTACGCAGTTTCAGCGGGTAAGCGACGTTCTCAAACACCGTTTTATGCGGCCACAGGGCGTAGGACTGAAACACCAGCCCCAGATTGCGCTCTTCGGCGGGAATTTCACTGCGTGCGCTGCCGTTGTACACCGCGCTGTTGCCGATGACGATCCGCCCCTGGCTCGGTTTCTCCAGCCCGGCTACCGCCCGCAGCAGCGTGGTTTTGCCGCTGCCCGACGGGCCCAGCAGAGAGACCACTTCGCCCCGTTTCAGATCCATCGACACCCCTTTCAACACCGGGTTGTCGCCATAGGTCAAATGCAGATTCTCTACCGAAAGTTCAATCATGTAATTTCACTCCAAAGCGCAAGGCGATCCCCAGCCCCAACACCACCAGCAGGATATTGATGAACGACAGCGCGGCGACGATATCGATAGCGCCCGCGGCCCACAGGGAAACCAGCATCGAGCCGATGGTTTCTGTGCCCGGAGACAGCAGATACACCCCGGTGGAATATTCGCGTTCAAAGATCAGGAACATCAGCAACCAGGAGCCGATCAGGCCGTAGCGCGACAGCGGAATGGTGACGTGGCGGGTGATCTGACCGCGGCTGGCGCCGGCGCTGCGCGCCGCCTCCTCCAGCTCCGGTCCCACCTGCAGCAGCGTAGAAGAGATCAGCCGCAGGCCGTAAGCCATCCACACCACGGTGTACGCCAGCCAGACGCTGAAGATGGTGCTGCGCAGCGAACGCAACCAGACGATCACGTTCTCGCGCAGCCACTCGGCCATCGGCAGCACTGACAGCCAGCCTTCCTTAAGCGATTTGTCCAGCCACATCGGCAGGAACAGAAACACCCACAGGAACGCCAGGCCGGCCAACAGCCCCGGCACCGCGCGCGGCACCAGCACGCTGTAGTCGAGGAAGCGCGTGGCGCCATCCGGCTTGCGGTGCATGGCGATGCCGATAAACAGATAGCACGCCACCGCCAGCGCCCCGCCGATCACCCCGATCGCCATCGAGTTGACGATGGCGCGCAGCAGGTTGGGTTGCGCCCAGATGGTGCGGAAGGTGTTGATCGACAGTTCGTCCCAGACAGACACGCCCACGCCCCAGTTGGAGATAAAGGCGCGCAGCACTACGCCGATCAGCGGCACGCCGATGGTCACGGTCAGCCAGAACATCACCACCACGCCGGCCACCCAGCGCCATTTGCCGAGCGGCAGCGCGCGCGCCTGCGAGGCTTTGCCCTTGACGGTGACGAAGCGGTTGGCGGTGCGCATCAGCCGGCGCTGCAGCATCACCAGCGGAATGGTGATGCAGATCAACACCACCGCCACCGCCGCCATCAGGTGGTAAGACGGCGTGCCCAGCTTATTGGTCAACTGATACAGGTAGGTCGCCAGCACCAGGTTGCCTTCCGGATCCCCCAGCACCAGCATCAGGCCGAACACCTCCAGCCCGAGGAAGAACAGCAGCACCCCGGCGTACAAGATAGACGGCCGCACCATCGGCAGGCTGACGGCGGTCATCACCTGCAACGGCGTAGCGCCGGCGGTGCGCGCCGCTTCTTCAACGTCGGAGCCCACGCTGCGCAGCGCCGAGGATATATACAGATACGCGTGGGGCACGTGCGTCAACCCGGCGATAACCACGATGCTGGCCATCGAATAGATGTTCCACGGCACGAAGCCCAGCAACGCTTCCGCCCACAGCGAGAAGAAGCCGACCGGCCCCGCCGCCACCACGTAACCGAAACCCAGCACCATCGGCGACACGAAGATCGGCACCAAAATCAGCGGTTCGATGATCCGCCGCCCCGGCAGATCGGTGCGCACCATCAGAAAGGCCAAAATGCCGCCGAGCGGGATGGCGATAATCACCAGGCCGAATGCCAGAATAAAGCCGCTTTTCAGCGCCTTGTAGAAATCCGGATCGGTAAAGATGAACTCGAAGGCCTCCAGGCTGAAGACCTTGGAGGGAGAGAAAAACGGAGCCGAGAGGAAGCTTTGAATGATGATAAACGACAGGGGGACATAGATAACCAGCGCGGTTATCAACACCACCAGGCCGCGCGGCAGGCTCTGCCACTTTCTGCGCCATGCTTGCATAAATGCTCCCTATGGTTGTAAACGACGACCAAAGGGCGCGCGCCCGTGCGACAGGCGCGCGTCCGAATGCAGTCCCTGTTATTTCGCCGCGGCGGCGCGCCATTGTTTGATGTAGTCGAGACGTTTGGCCGGCTGCAGATATTCCAGCAGGCTGTCATCGACCGGGATCGGCTTGAGCGCGTTACCCAACAGCTTGGTCATGCCATCGATGTCGTTCTTGCCTTCGATGTCGTTGCGGATCGAGGGGATATCCGCCTGATTGGCGAGAATATTTTGCCCTTTCTCCGACAGCACGTAGTCGAACCACAGCTTGGCGGCGTTAGGGTTGCCGGCCTCTTTGCTGATGAAGCTCACGCGCGACAGCACCAGGGTATAGTCTTTCGGATAGACGATGCCGAGCGACGGATCGCTCTTGGCGCGGGCCTCGGCGTATGAACCGAGGATATTGAAGCCGATCAGGTTTTCACCGGAGGAGACGCGCTCCATCATGGTGCCGGTGGAAGATTGCACCGCCAGCCCGCCCTTGGCCACGTCGGCCAGCGTTTTGAAGTAGTTAGGATCGGCCTTGAAGTCCTGCACCGACAGCATGAAGCCGACGCCGGATTTTTCGATGTCGTAGGTGGTGACTTTCTTCTTGAATTTGTCCGTCTGGCCGGCGATCAGTTTAGCCAGCGCCGCGTGTGAATCCGGCACATCGCCCTGCGGGATCAGCCGTTTGTTATAGATAAACACCACCGGCTCATAGGTGGTGCCATACACTTTATCTTGCCATACCGCCCATTTTGGCAGCTGAGCCCGCTCCGGAGAGGCATACTCCTGCGCGTAATCGCCCGCCAGTTTCAAAATGGTGTCCATCGACGAACTCCACACCAGGTCGCCGCTGGTGCCGCCGGCCGCCTGCTCGCTGATAAAGCGGTTATACAGTTCGGTGCTGTTCATGTCGTTGTATTCGACCTTGATGCCCGGATACAACGCCTCGAACCCCTGGATCAGCGGCGCCGCCGCCTTGGTGTCGGTGGTTGAATAAATCACCACCTTGCCTTCTTTCTTCGCGCCGTCGACCAGTTTCTGATAGTCGGCGGGGTAGCCCGCCGGGAAGGCCGCATAGGCGGAAACGGAGCCCAGTAAGGTGATAGCAGCTACGGTCGCGCTGATTTTTTTCATCATCATCCATCCCCTGATCACATTTAATAAACCAAAAATTAACATACAGTTAATATTTATGACGAGGCAACGGCGTTGCTTGTTATCTTTCGGTTTTGTGAGGTTGGACGTTTTTCAGCCAATAAAAAGCCCGGCAGCGCGGGCTTTACAGCACTTCCTATCGCAGACTATTCGGCCAGGTGAGAGCGCCGCCGCAGGCGAATTCGCTGTACGATGGCAACCCCCAGCAGCGTCAGAACAAATCCCGCCAGCTGCACCAGCGACAACGCCTCACCAAACAGCGCGTAAGCCTGCAGCGCCGCCGCCGGCGGCACCAGCAGCATCAGCGCGGTAATGCGAGTCAAATCGCCGTGGCGCACCATCCAAATGAACAGCGCGGTGCCGCCCAGCGACAACACGCCGGCCGACCACAGCAGCGAGAACCACAGCGTTGGCGAATTGTCCCAGGCGCCTGAGCCCATCACGGCCGCCAGTACGCCGGTCACGATCGCCGCGCCGAGGTGCTGAATGGCGCCTGCCGCCCGCAGATCGGCCGCTGCCAGCGAAGACTTCTGCACCATGATGCCTATCGTCAGCGCAACGATGCTGCCAAACCCCATCAGGATCGGCAGCAGCGCCATATTGCCGACGTCGATGCCGGTCAGCCGCGGGGAGAGCACCAGCGCAACGCCGATAAAACCGACCGCCAGCCCGGCCCAGGAACGTAACCCGATCGGCTTACGCAGCACCAGCGCGAAAATCAGCGCGGTAAACAGCGGCTGCAATCCGCCGATCAGCGACATCACTCCGGCTGCCAGGCCGTTCGCCACCGCCCACCAGCTTGCGGCAAGGTAAACACCGTTCATCAACATGCCGGTCAGCAGGTGCATCACGAACTGTCGCCCCTTGGGCCAGGCGCAATGCAGCGCCAGCAGAGCGAATACTGCCGCGGCGATCAAAAAGCGAAAGGTCAGGAAAAGATTGGGATCGGCATGATCCGCCACCGCCCGCGCGGCAATAAAACCGGTCGACCAAATTAATATCAGGAAAAACGGCGCAATAAATGCCTTTCGCCGATCGCGTTTTTCGCGCTGGGTTATTTCCATATCACTACCTAAAAAATGCCGTTGATGAATTAATGCAGAGCATACTAACCAATTTAACACGGGCTTAACAGTATCGACGCTGGCACCAAGCAGGCGTGGTGAACATAATTGCGGGAAATAATGAAGTTTCAATCTTATATAATTCACCAAGCTTATAATTAATTCCACCACGTTACGATAATGTAAATTAATTGCTACATCCGGTATAACTATTCCCCTCCTGGCGGCATTGTCGGAATAATTCCCCTTTGCTAGCCTTCCTGAAGCCACTTAATTAACTGGACTGACTCATGGCCGAAATCACTGATTTTATGAAACTGGATATGCGTATTGGCGAAATTATTTCCGTGGAATATAACGACAAGGCATTAAAACCCGCCTATAAGCTGCGCATTGATTTCGGCGAAGAAATTGGCATTAAAAACAGCTCGGCGCAATTATGCGAAAACTATCAGGAAGATGATCTGCTTGGAAAAAAAGTCATCTCCGTCGTTAATTTCCCCGCCAGGCGGGTTGCCGGATTTAAATCTGAAGTGCTGGTACTTGCCGCGGTCACCCGGGATCAAGGCACTGTCTTGCTGAAACCCGATGTCGACGTGGAGATCGGCAGCAAGATTTTATAATCGCCACATCATTCGTGAGGCCACCGAGAAATGCGACAGTTATCCCTGCTTGATGAAGTTAAGAAGGCGTACCAGGAACACCGTTCAGCCTTTATCCCCGGCGCCACCATGCAAGCGATCCTGCTGGCGCTGGGCGCGCGGCCGGAAGATTTCGCCAGGCTGCAGCAGGTCAGCGCCAATCTGGCGGACGATCCCACACTGCCTTTCCGCAAGTCCAGAAACGGCCGCTTCTGCTTCGACTTCGATCGCGCCCAGATTGAGCGGCTGGAGTTCCAGCCTTTCGTGCTCTCGGTCGAGGAAGACTTCATCCGCTACGATTCGGGAAAGGTGCGCCATTTCCGCGGCATCAACGACGATCTGCAGTTGAATACGGCATTTCAGGCACTGATGAAATTCAAAGCCTACGTGATCGATGGCGTGAGCGTGACGCCGCGCCCCCGGCTTAATCAGGAGATCAACAAATTCGTCTGCACGGTGTTCAACCTGCGCACCGTCACCACGCCGCAGATGTTGGGCGAACCGGCGCTGGAAGGCGTACACAGCGACGGCGTCGACCACACCATGACGACCTTCCTCGGCTGCGACAACATGACCGACGACAGCGCCAAGACCTTTATTCACGATATGCGCGAAACCAGCGGGATCAAATTCGATCGCGCCCGGCCGGAATGGATTTTGGGCGAAATACAGCATCGGCATTTCCTCGATACCCTGCTGATTGTCGACCATGAGCGCAAACACAGCCTCTCACCGGTGGAAGCGCAGGACAAACGCCGGCATTCGACCCGTGATATGCTGATCTTTTTCACTCGTAAACCGGTCGAAGACGGCCACGTCTCCTTCGCGTATGACTCTTTTAAACCGCATATCGAAATCCCGCTGTCGATAGACATGGTGGCGCGCGCGAGCTAACGCGCTGCCGGGCCGGCCGCCAGGATCCCTCTGTGCGGCCGGTTCACGCCGGGGTAAACAGCGCTGGATTAATCAGGTTTTTGTCGCCGAATTATTATATCCTGCCGGACGAAAATTTTTGCGGGCTTACGCTGCCCCACGCGCCTCCTCCTGCAGTGCTTCATTCCGCAGCCAGGCCGTTTATTTCATGAATACAGGCAGTGCCATACCGTTATGACCAAGAGTTTATCCCCGAAAGACATTATCGCCCTGGGCTTTATGACCTTCGCCCTGTTTGTCGGCGCCGGCAACATCATTTTCCCCCCGCTAGTGGGGCTGCAGTCCGGTGAGCATCTGTGGCCGGCCGCCCTCGGTTTTATGGTGACCGCCGTCGCCCTGCCGGTGATTGCCGTGATCGCGCTGGCGCGCGTCGGCGGCAGCATCAGCCTGCTGACTGGCCCCATCGGCCGCACAGCCGGCCTGCTGTTGGCGACCGTCTGCTATCTGGCGCTGGGCCCGCTGTTCGCCACCCCGCGAACCGCCAATGTTTCTTTCGCCCTCGGCATCGCGCCCTTCACCGGCGACGGCGCCCTGCCGCAGTTCATCTACAGCCTGCTGTTCTTTACCCTGGCGATGGTCGTGTCGCTGTATCCCGGCCGCTTGCTCGACAACGTCGGCCATATTCTGGCGCCGCTGAAAATTCTGGCGCTGGCCGCGCTCGGCATCGCCGCCCTGGTCTGGCCCGCCGGTGCGCCGGTCTCCGCCGTCGGCAGCTATCAGGCCGCGGCGTTTTCCACCGGCTTCGTTCAGGGTTATCAAACCATGGACACGCTGTCGGCGTTGATGTTCGGCTCGATTATCGTCACCGCCGCCCGCTCGCGCGGCGTCAGCGACAGCGGCCTGCTGCTGCGCTACACCCTGTGGGCCAGCCTGATCGCCGGCGTCGGCCTGACGCTGGTCTATATCTGCATGTTCAAGCTCGGCGCCGGCAGCGGCAGCCTGGTCGGGAACGATGCTCAGGATGGCGCGGCAATCCTGCACGCCTATGTGCAGCACACCTTCGGCGATCTGGGCAGCGTCTTTATGGCGGTGCTGATGTTCATCGCTTGCCTGGTGACGGCGGTCGGCATGACCTGCGCCTGCGCGGACTTCTTCTCCCGCTACCTGCCGCTCTCTTACCGCACGCTGGTGGTTATCCTCGCCCTCTTCGCCATGCTGGTTTCCAACATGGGGCTGGGCAATCTGATCCGCGTCTCGCTGCCGGTGCTGACGGCGATCTACCCGCCCTGCATCGCGCTGGTATTGCTCAGCTTCAGCCAGAACCGCTGGCGCAGCGCCAAGCGCGTCTTCGCGCCGGTGATCGCTACCAGCCTGGTGTTTGGCCTCGCCGACGGCCTGAAAGCCTCCAGCTTCAGCAGCCTGCTGCCCGTCTGGTTCGATAAGCTGCCGCTGGCCGAACAGGGTCTGGTCTGGCTGCAACCTACGCTGCTGGTGCTGTTGCTGGCGGCGGCTTACGACCGGTTGCGCAGCGCCGAAAGCATCAAGACCGCGTCGTAATCGCGGTTTCCGCCCATAAAAAAAGCCGGTCATGATGACCGGCTTTTTTATCGGCTTGCGCCCGGCCGCTTACTTCAGCAGCGCCTGCGCCTTGGCCACCACGTTGTCCACGGTGAAGCCGAACTCGGCGAACAGCTGCTCC